>NZ_JBVHQF010000007.1:3793-4196 GCF_055567555.1 Streptomyces sp. NPDC026522 | reverse complement strand
TACCGGTGCCCAGGGCAGTCAGGGTGGTCTCGGGGCGCAGGGCAGTCAAGGGGACGCCGGGGCGCAGGGAAGTCAGGGGACTGCGGGAACCCAGGGCAGCCAGGGCAGCCAGGGCGGTGCCGGAAGTCAGGGCAACCAGGGCGGTACGGGTTCGCAGGGCAGCCAGGGCGACGCGGGGGCGCAGGGAGGTTCGGGCAGTCAGGGCGGTCTGGGGGCGCAGGGCAGTCAGGGAGACGCCGGGGCGCAGGGAAGTCAGGGGACTGCCGGGACCCAGGGCAGCCAGGGCAGCCAGGGCGGTGCCGGGGCGCAGGGCAACCAGGGCGGTACGGGTTCGCAGGGCAGCCAGGGCGACGCGGGGGCGCAGGGAGGTTCGGGCAGTCAGGGCGGTCTGGGGGCGCAGGGC
>NZ_JBVHQF010000007.1:2792-3695 GCF_055567555.1 Streptomyces sp. NPDC026522 | reverse complement strand
CAGGGAGACGCCGGGGCGCAGGGAAGTCAGGGGACTGCCGGGACCCAGGGCAGCCAGGGCAGCCAGGGCGGTGCCGGGGCGCAGGGCAACCAGGGCAGTACGGGCTCGCAGGGCAGTCAGGGCGGGCTCGGCAGCCAGGGCAATCAGGGCAATCAAGGCGGGACCGGAACCCAGGGCAGCCAAGGCGGTCAGGGGTTTCAGGGCGACACCGGCACACCAGGATCCCAGGGCGTCCCTGGCACCCAGGGTGGTCCGGGTGTCCAGGGCGGCGCCGGTGTGCAGGGTACCCAGGGTGGTATCGGCCCGCAGGGTTTCCAGGGTGCGCAGGGCAGCCCGGGTGGTTCGGGAGCCGGCCCGCAGGGCAGCCAGGGCAGCACCGGCCCCCAGGGGTTCCAGGGCAGCCAAGGCAGTCAGGGAGTGCAGGGCGGCACGGGCGCCCAAGGGGACCAGGGCAGCCAGGGATTCCAGGGCAGCCAGGGATTCCAGGGCGGCGCCGGAGTCCAGGGCAGCCAGGGCGGCTCCGGTGCGCAGGGCAGCCAAGGTGACGCGGGAACGCAAGGAAGTCAGGGCAGCCAGGGCGATGTCGGCAGCCAGGGCAGCCAGGGCGGCCCCGGCAGTCAGGGCAGCCAAGGTGACGCGGGAACGCAAGGAAGTCAGGGCAGCCAGGGCGATGTCGGCAGCCAGGGCAGTCAGGGCGGCCCCGGTGCGCAGGGCAGCCAGGGTGATGCGGGGGCGCAGGGCTTTCAGGGTGGTGAAGGCGGTGCGGGAGCTCAGGGCAGTCAGGGCGGTCCCGGTGCGCAGGGCAGTCAGGGTGATGCGGGGGCGCAGGGTTTTCAGGGTGGTGAAGGCGGTGCGGGAGCTCAGGGCAGTCAGGGCGGTCCCGGTGCGCAGGGCAGTCAGGGT
>NZ_JBVHQF010000007.1:1289-2695 GCF_055567555.1 Streptomyces sp. NPDC026522 | reverse complement strand
GGTGATGCGGGGGCGCAGGGTTTTCAGGGTGGTGAAGGCGGTGCGGGAGCTCAGGGCAGTCAGGGCGGCCCCGGCAGCCAAGGCAGTCAAGGTGACGCGGGGGCGCAGGGTTTTCAGGGTGGTGAAGGCGGTACGGGAGCTCAGGGCAGTCAGGGCGGCCCCGGCAGCCAAGGCAGCCAGGGCGACGCGGGGCCGCAGGGCAGTCAGGGCGGCGAGGGAACGCAGGGCAGCCAAGGCTTCCAGGGCGGTCCCGGAAGCCAGGGCAGTCAGGGCGGTCTAGGAGCGCAGGGCAGCCAGGGCACCGAAGGCGGCACCGGAAGCCAGGGCAGTCAGGGCAGTCTCGGTGCGCAGGGCAACCAGGGCGGTACCGGAGCCCAGGGCAGCCAGGGCAGCGAGGGCGGCACCGGAGCCCAGGGAAGTCAGGGTGGTTCCGGCAGTCAGGGAAGTCAGGGGACGCAGGGCGACATGGGCACGCCAGGATCCCAGGGCGTCCCTGGCACCCAGGGTGGTCCCGGTGTCCAGGGTGGTCCCGGTGTGCAGGGTACCCAGGGTGGTATCGGCCCGCAGGGTTTCCAGGGTGCGCAGGGCAGCCCGGGTGGTTCGGGGGCCGGCCCGCAGGGCAGCCAGGGCAGCTCCGGCCCCCAGGGGTTCCAGGGCAGTCAGGGCAGTCAGGGCAACACCGGTGTGCAGGGGAACCAGGGCGGTCAGGGGTTCCAGGGCAGTCAGGGCTTCCAGGGCGGAGCCGGAGTACAGGGCAGCCAGGGCGATGTCGGCAGCCAGGGCTTCCAGGGCGGTATCGGCAGCCAGGGCAGCCAGGGCAGCCAGGGCGACGCCGGAGTCCAGGGCGGCCAGGGCGATATGGGGACGCAGGGTTTCCAGGGTAGCCAGGGTGGTACCGGGCCGCAGGGCAGCCAGGGCGGCGACGGAGCCCAGGGCAGTCAGGGCAGCCAGGGCGACGCCGGAGCCCAGGGCACCCAGGGTGGTACCGGGCCGCAGGGCAGCCAGGGTGGGGTCGGCGTCCAGGGCAGCCAGGGCGATATCGGCCCGCAGGGCAATCAGGGCAGCCAAGGCGGCGCCGGAGTCCAGGGCAGCCAGGGCGGCGACGGCAGTCAGGGCAGTCAGGGCAGCCAAGGCGACGAAGGCGCGCAGGGTAGCCAGGGTGGTACCGGGCCGCAAGGTAGCCAGGGTGGGGTCGGCGTCCAGGGCAGCCAGGGCGATATGGGGACGCAGGGTTTCCAGGGTAGCCAGGGTGGTACCGGGCCGCAGGGCAGCCAGGGCGGCGACGGCTCGCAGGGCAGTCAGGGCAGCCAGGGCGACGAAGGCGCGCAGGGTAGCCAGGGTGGTACCGGGCCGCAAGGTAGCCAGGGTGGGGTCGGCGTCCAGGGCAGCCAGGGCGATATGGGGAC
>NZ_JBVHQF010000007.1:0-1190 GCF_055567555.1 Streptomyces sp. NPDC026522 | reverse complement strand
GCCGCAGGGCAGCCAGGGCGGCGACGGCTCGCAGGGCAGTCAGGGCAGCCAGGGCGACGAAGGCGCGCAGGGTAGCCAGGGTGGTACCGGGCCGCAGGGCAGTCAGGGTGGGGTCGGCGTCCAGGGCAGCCAGGGCGATATGGGGACGCAGGGTTTCCAGGGTAGCCAGGGCGGTACCGGAGCCCAGGGCAGCCAGGGCGGCGACGGCTCGCAGGGCAGTCAGGGCAGCCAGGGCGACGAAGGCGCGCAGGGCAGTCAGGGGTTCCAGGGCGACACCGGTGCGCAAGGAACCCAGGGGAGTCAGGGATTCCAAGGCGACACCGGTGCGCAAGGGTTCCAGGGAATCGGAACCCAGGGGAGCCAGGGCGAGACCGGAACGCAGGGCAGTCAGGGCGGTCTCGGCAGCCAGGGCATGCAGGGCAATCAGGGTGGTTCCGGCAGTCAGGGAAGCCAGGGCACGCAGGGCGACATGGGCACGCCAGGATCCCAGGGCGTCCCTGGCACCCAGGGTGGTCCCGGTGTCCAGGGTGGTCCCGGTGTGCAGGGTACCCAGGGTGGTATCGGCCCGCAGGGTTTCCAGGGTGCGCAGGGCAGCCCGGGTGGTTCGGGGGCCGGCCCGCAGGGCAGCCAGGGCAGTCCCGGCACCCAGGGGTTCCAGGGCAGTCAGGGCAGTCAGGGCAACACCGGTGTGCAGGGGAACCAGGGCGGTCAGGGGTTCCAGGGCAGTCAGGGCTTCCAGGGCGGAGCCGGAGTACAGGGCAGCCAGGGCGACGCCGGCAGCCAGGGCAGCCAGGGGAGTACCGGGCCGCAGGGCAACCAGGGCTTCCAGGGCGGCGCCGGAGTCCAGGGCAGCCAGGGGTTCCAGGGTGCCACCGGCGTGCAAGGGGACCAGGGCAGTCAGGGCAACCAGGGTGACGCCGGTGCGCAGGGGTTCCAGGGCAGTCAGGGGTTCCAGGGGAACCAGGGATTCCAGGGCGGCACCGGAGCGCAGGGTGCTCAGGGTGGCACCGGGGCGCAGGGTAGTCAGGGCACTGCCGGTACGCAGGGCGTGCAGGGCACTACCGGTACGCAGGGCAGTCAGGGCAACCAGGGTGGCGCCGGTGCGCAGGGGTTCCAGGGCAGTCAGGGGTTCCAGGGGAACCAGGGATTCCAGGGCGGTTCGGGAGCGCAGGGTGCTCAGGGTGGCACCG
>NZ_JBVHQF010000006.1:18074-493460 GCF_055567555.1 Streptomyces sp. NPDC026522 | reverse complement strand
CGCCGGTGCGCAGGGGTTCCAGGGCAGTCAGGGGTTCCAGGGGAACCAGGGATTCCAGGGCGGTTCGGGAGCGCAGGGTGCTCAGGGTGGCACCGGGGCGCAGGGCGGCCAGGGCACTGCCGGTACGCAAGGCAGCCAAGGCACCACGGGCGCGCAGGGCAGTCAGGGGTTCCAGGGTGGCGCCGGTGCGCAAGGGTTCCAGGGCAGTCAGGGGTTCCAGGGGAACCAGGGATTCCAGGGCGGCACCGGAGCGCAGGGTGCTCAGGGTGGCACCGGGGCGCAGGGCAGCCAGGGCACTGCCGGTACGCAGGGCGTGCAGGGCACTGCCGGTACGCAGGGCAGTCAGGGGTTCCAGGGCTTCCAGGGCGGCACCGGAGCCCAGGGCACCCAAGGCAACCAGGGGAACCAGGGATTCCAGGGCGGCACCGGAGCGCAGGGCGGCCAAGGAGCTACGGGCGCGCAGGGCACCCAGGGCACTGCCGGCACGCAAGGCAGCCAGGGCAACGTCGGCCCCCAGGGCGCGCAAGGGTTCCAGGGCGGTGCCGGTGCCCAAGGAAGCCAGGGCGGCCCCGGTGCGCAGGGCACTCAAGGATTCCAAGGCCACCAGGGCTTCCAAGGGGTCCAGGGCGCGAGTGCCGGGGCGCAGAGCACGGTCGTCTCCAACAGCGGCGCAGGCCAAGCCACGGTCTTTTGCCCCGCCGGTACATTCGCCGTCGGCGGCGGCTACCAGACCGCGTTGGTCAACCTCCAGGTGCTCAGCAACCGTCCTGTCGGGGGTTCCCCGGCTACTGGCTGGCAGACCACCACCAACGGCGTGGGCACCATCACCGTCTACGCGGTATGCGCGCCGTGAACCCCCGCACCGTGAACTCTCCTGACCGGCCGGCCGGCGCGCACGGCCGCACTAGGCGACGACGTCCGCGAGCATCGTCCGTGCAGCCAACGGTGCTTGCCCCTGCCGCACGGCTCAGTGGCGTCACCGGATCGGCGAGGTAGCCCCGTGAAGAAGCGGATCGTACTGTGGACCGGACTCGCCGCGGCAGTCGTGATCGCCAATACGGCGACCGGGTTTGTCCAGCTGCTCGCAGGAGACCCCGAGACCATCCTTTCGACTGCGTCCGGGCCCGAATCTCCCGCGGCCAAGCGTGCCGCGCGGGCGGAGGCACTGCTCCGAGCGGGCATCAAGCAGGGCGAGAACAAGAATTTCTCCGGGGCGACGCAGAGCTTCCGACAGGTCCTGGACCTGAACGTGAACCCTGCCGACAAACTCGCCTGGTACAACCTCGGCGTCATCGCCCAGCACGACAACAGGAAAGCCGACGCACGCGCGGCCTACGACCACGCCCTCAAGATCGACCCGAATTTCGAATCGGCCCTCTACAACAAGGCGCTCCTGATCGAGTCGAACCACCCCGACCAGGCCATCGCGATCCTGCGGCACATCGTGCGGGCCGACCCGAAGGCCGCCACGGCCCATCTGCACCTTGGACGGGCCCTGGCGAAGAAGGGCCGGGACAAAGAGGCCAAGGACACCTTCGGCCTCGCCGTCCGCGCCGACCCGTCGCTTCTACAGTTCGTCCCGGAGGAGTTCCGGGATTCCGCGAGCGCAGCACTGACAGCCACTCAGGTAGGTACCACGGAATGACTTCTTCCCCGACCCCGAGGTTCTCCGTCTTCACCCCCAGCCACCGACCGCGTTTCCTGGACGAATGCCTCGCGACCCTGCAAGCGCAGACCTGCTCCGACTGGGAGTGGATCGTCCTGCTCAACAACGGCGCGCGATGGCGGCCGGAACGCCCCGACGACCGTGTCCGGCTGGAGATCGCGGACGACGTCCGGGGGGTCGGAGCCGCCAAACGCCGTGCCTGCGAAGTGGCACGCGGCGAGATCCTCGTCGAGCTCGACCACGACGACCTGCTGGCCAAGGACTGCCTGGCGGAACTGGCGAAGGCCTTCGACGAGCACCCCGACGTCGTCTTCGTCTACAGCCACACCGCTCAGATCACCGAGGACGGAAGCCGGGACGACACGCGGTTCAACGAGGCGAACGGCTGGCAGTACGAGGAAGTGGAGGTCGACGGACGCCGCCTCCTGCAAGCCGTCTCCATGGCACCGACGCCGCACAACGTCTCGTACATCTGGTACGCCCCCAACCACGTGCGGGCGTTCCGCAGGGACGCGTACGAGCAGGTCGGCGGGTACGACGCCACGCGCACGGTGCTGGACGACCAGGACTTGATGTGCCGTCTCTTCCAGGCCGGTGACTTCCACCGCATTCCCCGATGCCTGTACCTGCAACGCATGCATCCCGACAACACCCAGCGCGACACCGAGATCAACGCGCACATTCAGCGCGAGACCGTCGCCCTGTACGACAAGTACATCGAACCCAACGCGCTCGCCTGGACCAAGCGGCGCGGGCTGCTCGCGCTGGACCTCGGCGCCGCGCACCGCAAGCCGCCCGGCTACCTGGGAGTGGACCAGTACGCACGGGACGGCGTCGACATCATTGCGACGCTGCCCGCACCCCTGGACCTCCCGGACGACTCGGTCGGTCTGCTCAGGGCGGTGGACTTCCTGGAGCACGTACCCGCGAAGGTTCCACTGATCAATGAGTTGTACCGCCTGCTGGCACCGGGCGGCATGCTCCTCACCCTCACTCCCAGCTCCGACGGCCGGGGCGCCTACCAGGACCCGACACACGTCGCCTACTACAACGAGAACTCGTTCTGGTACTACACCGACGATCAGTACCGCGCCTTCGTACCGGAGATCCAGGCCAGATTCCAGAACTCACGGCTGGTCACCTACTTCCCGACCGACTGGCACGCCCGGAACCAGATCTCTTACGTGGTGGCCAATCTGATCGCGATGAAGGACGGCGCCGAACGCTGCGGCGGTCCCTTGCTGGTGTGACGCCCCGGGTGACGAGGTGCGTGCAGGGAACACGGTCGCCCTTCGGGCTCGTCCGCGTGAGCGCTGGCGAACCGAAGGGCGCCGACGCCGATTGATCAGTCCCGTTGCGGTTCGCGGGAGGCCGGCTGTCCGCTTGTGCGAGACGTTCGGCGGATGACCCGAGAACGTCTCCGGGCCACGGGCACGGTGGACGAGACCCCCTGCGTGCCCGACGGACCGCGACTACGACACGGTCAACGTCTACGACGCCCTCGCCGCCAAGATGGCCGCCGGGGTCAAGGTCCGCGTCGTGGTCAGCGACCCGGCCGACCGCGGGGCCGGGGGCAGCGGCGGCTACTCGCAGATCAAGTCCCTCGCCGAGATCAGCGACACGCTCCGCGACCGGCTCGCCCTGCGGACCGGGGACCGGTGCACGGCTCCGCCTTCTACATCGGGTCGAAGAGCCTGTACCCGGCCTGGCTCCAGGACTTCGGTTACGTGGTGGAGAGCCCCACCGCGGCCCGGCAGCTCGACGCGCAGCTGCCGGCCCCGCAGTGCCAGTACTCCAGGGCGACGGCCACCGTCGACTACGAACGGGGCGTCTGCCAGGGCTGATCCCGCACTACCGGCTACGGGCGCGCCGCAGCCACAGGCCCACGGCGGTCCCGGCGAGGGCGGTCACCGCCACCCCGGCCGTCGTCCACCACCAGCCGGTCCCGCCGCCGGAGGCGGCGGCCGCGGGTGCGGCCGGGGCCGTGGCGGCCGGGGCGGCGGCCGACGGCGTACCGGACTGCTCCACCGACGGCGCGGCCCCGCTCGGCGACGGCGACGGCGCCGGACCGGTCGACGACGGCCGGGGATCGACCACCGGTACGGCGACCTCCCGCTCGCCGTGCCCCAGGGCCGGGAAACCGACGTCGACGGACACCTTCCAGGTGCCGGGCGGCAGCACCTCGGCCGTGCTCCATCCCGCACCGCCGGCGGAATCGCGTACCAGCCGCCAGGGGCCCGCGGTACGGGAGCCGTCCGCGCTCGTCGCGTTCACCGTGGCGGCCACCGCCTCGTCCACGGCGTCCCCGTCGTTCTCCCAGGTGACGTCAGTGGTGAGGTGGCCGTCGCGCTGGCCCGTGATCACGACCTTGACGGTGTCACCGTGCGCCTGGGCGGCGGTGGGGGCGGCCAGCGCCTGAGCGAGGGCCAGGGTCAGGAAGCCGCTGGCGGTCAGGGCCCGGAAGGAGTGTCGGCTGCGTCGCATCGTCGTGGTGCTCCCATTGCGGTGGGGTGTGGAGAAGAAGAAGTGAAGGGGGCGGTGGAGCGGGGACGGTCGTCCCCGCTCCACCGCCGGTCGGGTGCGGCGGGTCAGCCGGCCTTCTGGACCGTCCACACCTGCGTGGCGCGGCCGTCCGCGCGCTGGAGGTCGAGCAGCCAGTCCCCGTAGTAGGGCCGGTTGCTCACGGTCAGGGCGTAGCCGCCGGACGCGTCCGCGACGGTCACCGCGCCCCCGCGCGAGGAAACCCGCCAGTTCTGGGCCGAGTTGCTGCCGCAGGGCTGCTGGGCGACCCACACGCCGGCGGCCGGGGCACTGCCGGCCTGGAGGCACTTGCCGGAAGCCGCCGAGCGGATCCGGACGAGACCGCTGCCCGCGTCGTCGAAGTACCACTGCTGCGGCGCGTAGCCGTTGGCCCGCGCCCCGACGAGGACCGTGCCGTCGGCGGTCCGGCCGCCCCACAGCTCGGCGGCCATGCCGGTGCTGCCGTTGCCGAGCGTGTAGCGGGCGCCGGGGGTGGTCGCCCCGCCGCCGGCGCCCAGCGTACGGAAGGACGTGGTGCGGCCGGGTCCGCTGTCCCGGCCGGAGCCGTCGCGGACCGACACGGCGACCTTGTAGTCCGTGCCGGGCTGGAGGTTGTAGATGCGCAGGACCTGGGACTGCGTCCAGGTCAGGTGCTTGCCGTTCAGCAGCACCTGGTACCAGACCGCGCCCTCGACCTTGGGCCAGCTGACGACGACCGAGTCGGCCTTGAGCTGGCCCGCCGTCACCGTCGGACCGCCGGTCGGGCTCTTGGTCGGCTTGGGGCTGGGCGTGGGTGTGGGCGTCGGCTTCGGGCCCGGGTTCGGGTCGGTGCCGCCGCCCGTCCGCATCAGGAACTGGTTGTCGGCGATGTTCCAGTGCGTGGCGAGGTAACTGCCCGGCTTGGGGTTGGTGTGGAAGTAGTCGTCGTGGTTGCAGTCGAGGATGTTCTCGGCGGCCTGGTTGGAGCACACGTAGCGCATCTGCGGGTAGTACGGGGTGTCCGAGTAGCACATGACGTCGTACTCGTCCGTGCAGTGCGCGCCACGGCTGGTGTTCGGGGCGCTGTTGTTGACCGCTCCCAGGTTGTGGCCGAGTTCGTGCGCCGCGGTGTGGCCGCCCCAGCAGCCGGAGTCCGTCCGGCCGTAGGACGGGCCGAAGTTGCTCAGGTTGTCCTGGCCGTGCCGCTCGTCGCCGTTGAACGTGCCGATGCCGCAGTAGACCTGGGTGTCGGCGAAGATCATGTACTTGCGGTCGCGGCGGTCGAGCCCCTTGCCGGCGAGCGCGTTGTTGGTCGCGCTGAACTCCGAAAGGGCGGACGCGGGGAGTTCGATGTTCAGCACCGTCGGGGTGCAATCGGCGGCCGTGACGTAGCGGATGTGCCGGACGCCACCGGTCTCCTGGGCGCTCGTCGAGTAGATGAGGTCGGCGTCCGCCGCCCACTTGCGGAACGAGGCGACGTACTCGGAGTACCGGTCGCGGTCGGGGCCGTGTACGTAGACCACCTGGACGCGGTTGCCGGTGCTGCCGTCGCCGTCGCACTGGACGGTCTGGCCCGCGGGGCCGGCGGCGACGGCCTGGCCGCCGGACGACGGCGCGGGAGCCGCGGCGGCGGCCGCCTTGGCGGTGCGCGCGTCGGCGGCGGGCGCGTCCTGAGGACGCCCGTCACCTCCGGTGCTCGCGGGCGCACCGGCCTCGGGGTGGGCCGGATCGGCCGCGGCCGCCGTCGTCTTGACCGCCGGGGGTATCTCTGCCTTGATGTCGACGCCCTTGGGCGGCGCGTCGGGGCCGTGGGTGCACTGTCCCGCTTCGGTGCGGTAGACACCGACGCAACGGTCGCCCTTGGGCGCGGCCTTGAGGCCGTCGTAGATCATGCCGCGGGTGTTCTCGTTCGCGGGCGCCCCCGACAGCGGCGCCGGCTCCTGGTCCCTGGCCGGCGCGGCGGCCGGTGCGAACGTCTGGGGCAGTGCCTCGGCTTGTGCGGGCTGGGCCGCCTGGGCGCCGTCGCCCAGTCCGGAGTAGGCGAGTCCCCCCGCTATCACCGCCGCCGTCGCCATGGCGGCGGTGATGAGTATGAACCGCCGGGGTTTGCGCCGGTGTTCGGCTCGTCTGCGATGTCTAGTCATGCGCACCTCAACTCGTTGGTCGGAAGAGTGGGTGCGCGGAAGCCTGCCAGACGGGTCGCCCGGAGAATTCGGACAAACGGGAAAGGGGCTCGTGATATCTGACCGTTACCTACGTGGCCGTATTTGATGAACCCTCATATTCCTTGTTTTACAAGGAAGTTACGCGCATCGACCGGTATTGGTCCAGGCCTTTTATCGGCATCTCGTTATGCAATCGAGATACGGAGCACGGGCTTGTTGACGGTAATTCAGTCAGTGATTCATCTATTTACTACCAGCCGAATTCCTGCCGTCACAAGGGGTGATGCCGCCGGACCCGTCAGGTGAGGGGTCGCAGTCGCGAAGGGACGTGGACCACCGCGGGCGGTACGGAAGCGGCTTCCCGGGCGGCGGTGAGGGCGCTGCCCGCCTGCCAGGCCCGCCAGTCCAGGTTCCAGTCGCCGTAGCCGTTCCCGAACGGCGCCATCTCCTCGCCGCCGCTGTTCACCACCTGCACGACGTCCCCCTCCCGCACCGTCGCGAAGAACCAGGCGGCGTCCGCCGTGCTCATGCCGGTGCAGCCGTGGCTGACGTTGTCCTCGCCCTGCGCCTCCACCGACCACGGCGCCGCGTGCACGTACTCTCCGCTCCACGTCACCCGCGTGGCATAGCGGACCGGCATGTCGTAGAACTCGCTCGTGCCGCGCTGGATGCCCACGGAATCCCCCCGCATCCGGACCTCCAGCTCCTTGCCCAGCACGACCTTGACGCCGGATCGGGTGCGGAATCCGGCCTTGCCGGTGGTGACCGGGATCGTCCGGATGACCCGCCCGTTGCGGCGTACGGTCATCTCGTGCGCGGCGGAATCGGTGACCGCCTCGATGCGGTCCCCGATGCTGAGGTCGAGGCCGTCCGAGGAGCCGCCGTAGGTGTGCTCGCCGACCTCGACCCCGTCCAGCCCGCTGCGTACGTGCACCACCGCGTGGGCCGGCCAGTACGTGCGCGGCCGGTAGTGCAGCGTCGAGTCGTCCACCCAGTGCCACGCGCCCTCCACCGCCGGCTCCGAGGTCACCTGGAGCGCCTGCTCCAGCCGGGCCCGCGCCGTCCGGTCGGTGGCCGGAACCGGGCGGCTGAGGGCGGCCGTCACGATCTGACCCGCGCCGTACGTACCCTCCTTCGGCCCGAACTCCACCGTGAGCCGGCCGTCGGCCGTGGGCGGCGCCGTCCGGAACGCCATCGTCACGCCGACCGGTGTGCCCGCCGCGTCCTGGGCGCCGACCCGCACCGTGTACTGCTCCCCGGCGCGCAGCGGTTCGGTGTTGGACCAGCGCCGGTTCCCGGAGTCCAGCGCGCCGCCCACGTAGCGTCCGTGCCGGTCGTACACCGTGACGTCGGTCAGCCGTCCCGGTTCGACGAGCGCGATGTCGAGCGGCCCGTCGGCGTCCGTGGGCAGCGCCACCGTGGGCGCCGGACCCGCCGAACCGGCCGGCCCGCCCAGGACCGACCCGGCGCCCCAGGCCGTCGCCAGCACCCGCTGCTGCCGCCAGCCGTCGCACAGCCCGGCCTGGAAGGCCTGCTCCACCGCGCACCGGACGGCGACATTGCCGCGGCCCTCGTCGAGCGCCCTGCTGACCAGCAGGGTGACGGCCGCCTCCGCGCCGTCGGCGGCGAGCCGCGAGGCATCGGACCCCACCGGCCGGCCCGGCGCCGCGGCCACCACGAGGGCGGCCCCGGCAACCGCGGCGAGCGCGCCCCACAACCTGTTTCGTCCTGCCCCGTGTGCCGGTGTCATCGCCACGCAGCCTTCCCGGATCGCCCACCACCCGATCACGCCATCAAAACGATTGGCCGCCTGGATGATGATCACCCGCTCGGGCGGTGCCGCCGAACGAGCGCGCAAGACAACCCGCACGGAGCAAGGGCGCCGCCGTCGGCAGAGGCGGTGGTAGCTTCCGGCCATGGAACAGCGGATCAGCCTCATCACCCTGGGCGTCACGGACCTGGCCCGCTCCCGGGCGTTCTACGAGAGCCTCGGCTGGCGGGGCCAGGAGACCGAGGGGACCGTCTTCTTCCAGGCGGGCGGCCTGGCCCTGGTCCTGTGGAGCCGTACGGAACTGGCGCTGGACTCCGGGATCGAGGACCGCGGCCCCGCCGGGTTCGGCGGGATCGTCCTCGCCCACAACGTGCGCGACCGCGCGGAGGTGGATGCGCTGGTGGCGGCGGCGCGGACCGCCGGAGCCACCGTCACCAGTGCGCCGGGGACCACCTTCTACGGCGGCTACGCGGGCACCTTCACCGACCCCGACGGTCACCCCTGGGAGATCGCCCACAACCCCGGGTTCACCCTCGCCGACGACGGCAGCCTCGTCCTCCCCGACTTCGGGGCCGCCCAGTAGCCCGTTCGCCGTTCGCCGTTCGCCGGTCAGCGCTCTTCGGCAGGGGCGGGGTGCCAGGGGGTGGTCCAGTCGTCCAGGCCGTCGTCCTGCTCCGCGCCGTGGGCGAGACCGGCGGCGGCCGTCACACGGTCCCAGGTGCCGTCGGCGGACCAGATGCGGAACCGTTCGGCCACGGTGTGCCAGGGGCCGTAGTGCGCCGGGAGGTCCGCCCAGGAGGCCTCCGTCGAGGCCTTCCACAGCATCGCCTCGACGAGGCTGCGCGGCGCGTGCCCGAACCGGACGGCCGGGGGGAGGTGCACCTCGACCGCCGCCCACGCCCGGTCGTCGAGGAACTCCTGACGGGACGTCACGGCCGTGCCGCCGGCGCGCATCCGCCCGGCGGCGATGAGCACTTCGGCCGCCCGCAGCGCCTCGTGGGGGGTCCGGTGCCCCATGAGCAGGCACAGGGCGTCGGCGGCGCTCTCCAACTGGCCCCGCAGCACCGGATCGGCGGGGGCCTCCAGGGTGCGCCGGCGCAGGGCGCGCAGCCGGGCCAGGTGTTCCCGTACCCGACGCGGATCGGGGTGCGGTGCGGCCGGGCGGCCCTGGTGGGGCGGGGCGGTCGTGGTGCGGGCGCCACGGATGGCGGTGCGCAGGGCCTGGCGCAGCCCGGCGGGCAGATCGCGTCCGCTGACCAGGGCGACGACGGCCTCGGCCGTCTGCCGGGGTTCACTGCGGGCGGCCCGGCCGGTGTCCGCCAGGAGCCGGCCGGCCGTCTGCGCGTCGCACGGGACCAGCGCCATGAGCACGCCGGTCGCCCGGTCGGTCAAGGTCTTCACCGCGAGCGCCTCGGCGGCCGCGTCCGGCACGTTCCGGGTGCCTGCCGTCGAATCGTTCATCCGCCCCGTTCCTCCGCCCGAGCCGCCACACCGGGTGGCATGGCCTGCCTGTCTAACACCGGCGGACCTCGCCCCCGGGCGTGGCACGCCGAACCGGCCGCGCCGCCCCGGCCGATTCCCCACCCCCGGAGACGGGGGACGGGGGCGGCCCGGCCGTTGACGCGCCGTGCCGGGTGGGCGCGGTCAGGCGTGCGGCCTGGCCACGGCCGTGAGCCCGTAGTCCAGTTCGGCGCCGTCGACGAGCAGGGCCTCCACCACGCCGCTGGCGGGATCGATGTCCGCCTCCATGCCGTCCCCCGCGTACCGCGGGTACCCGGAGGCGCCCGTCTCGCCCGTCGCCCGGACGACGGCGATGCGCACGGGTTCACCGGCCGGGGAGGCTTCGCCCGGGTTCTCGGCGTTGGTGGGAACCAGCAGGATATCGAAGGGCTGCGGCGTGTTCATGGGAAGACGTTAACCATGCCGGACGGCTCAGCGGGGGAGCACCCGCCGCGTCCCTGTTCTTCCGGGCGCTGACGGGCGGCCGTACGCGAAGGAACGTACGGCCGCCCGTGACGCGGCGCCGGCCCTCAGCGGGACGTCGGCGCGGCCGCGTGTTCCAGGACCGAGCGGACCTCCGAGGTGATCGCCCGCTCGTTGCGCTCGAACTCCGGGCCGGTCAGCAGCTGCGGATCGGCCGGGAGCCCGGTCAGGACGGGGGTGTGCAGATGGCCGCCGGGCAGCGCCGGGGCGAGTTCGCCGCGCAGCCGGTTGGAGCGGTAGGCCACCTCGTTGGAGAGGTAGCCGCCCCCGCCGCCCGCCACGGCACGGGAGCCGGGGGTGGGGCCGTCGGCCCGGTCCACCTGCGCCGCGGCGCCCGCCGGGATCTCGGTGACCTCCGTGTTGAGGAGGACCGGGTACGGGGCCTGGACGGCCCCGGTCACCGCGTCGGCCGGCAGCGTGGTGGCGATGAACTCGGCGCCCGGGCCGAGACCCGGGGCGGTCACGGGGTGCTCCCGGGTGCCGCCCGAGAGGGCGCCGGTGTTGTCGGGGTACGGGTCCGCCGACCGGGCCCGGCCGGCCCACGCCTCCAGGGTGAAGATGCCGGGGTAGCCCTGGCTGACGGTGGTGATGACGTCCGCCGGGGCGGGGCCGCCGGCCAGCCGCGGCGCGAACGCCCGCTCCACGATCCCGGCGTCGAAGTCGGCGTAGCGCACGGGCAGGACGACGGCGCGGACCTCGGCGGGGCTCCCGTCGGCGAGGGTGATGCGCCGACCGCTCAGCTGGAGGGCGGCGGAGCCGGACGGGTTCGCGCGGCGCAGCTCGGCGTCGAGGCCGAACGGGTCGAAGCCGCTGATGAACACGCGCCGGACGCCGGGGGCGGCCCGGAAGTCGTTGTCCGTGAGGCCGCGCGAGGCGTCCTCGAACCGGCTGCGCAGCGCGGCGCGGTCCACCGGGAATCCCGGTTCCCAGCGCGCCAGCTGGGCGGTCATCGCCAGCCGGGTCCAGTACAGCGGCCGGTCGTCACCGGCCGGCAGGTCTCCGGCGGGCCGCCGGGCCTGGGCCCGCCGCACGGCGGACTGCCAGAGCGCCTCACCCCAGCCGTCGAGCAGCCGGCCGGCTTCGGCGGGGCCGCGCACCCCGCACAGCGCGGCGGGGAAGCGCCGGACGAAGTCCCCGAAGCCGCCGTCCTCGACGAGCGCCGTCGTGCGGGCGTCCGCGAGCCGCGCCTGCTCGGCGTCCAGAGCCGCGGTGGGGGCGGTGGGGGCGGCGGCGCAGGCGGCGCCGTCGGCCCCCTGCGCGGGGGTGGCGACGGCGATCGGGAGGAGGGCGCAGAGGAGGGACGCGGCAACCGCCGCGCGCCGTAAGAGCATCATGTGATGTGACATTACACAGCTCGCCTCGGCCCAACCAGAGCCTCTCCGGACAGCCCGTCAGCGCACCGGCGCCCGGCCGCCCTCACGCTGGTGCGGGAGCAGGACCGGCGGGGCGTCCTCCCGCTGGAGCGCGACCGTGCGCGTCGGGGCCGGGATCGAGATGCCCTCCTCACGGAACCGCTGGTGCAGCCGCTTGATGAACTCGTGCTTGATCCGGTACTGGTCGCTGAACTCACCGACACCGAGGATCGCCGTGAAATTGATCCGCGAATCGGCGAACGTGTGGAAGCGGACCGCTCCCTCGTGCCCGGGGACGGCGCCGTTGATGTCGGCCATCACCGTGTCGACCACCTCCAGGGTCACCCGCTCGACGTGCTCCAGGTCGCTCTCGTACCCCACGCCCACCTGCACGAGCAGCGACAACTGCTGTTCGGGCTGCGTGTAGTTGGTCATGTTCGTCCGGGCCAGCCGGCCGTTCGGGATGATGACCAGGTTGTTCGACAGGTTGCGGACCACGGTGTTGCGCCAGTTGATGTCGACGACGTACCCCTCCTCACCACTGCTGAGGCGGATGTAGTCACCGGGCTGCACCGTCTTCGACGCCAGGATGTGCACGCCGGCGAAGAGGTTGGCCAGGGTGTCCTGGAGGGCGAGCGCCACCGCCAGGCCGCCCACGCCGAGCGCGGTGAGCAGCGGCGCGATGGAGACGCCCATGGTCTCCAGCGCGACGAGCACGCCCATGGTGAGCACCACGATGCGGGTGATGTTCACGAAGATGGTCGCCGAGCCGGCCACACCGGTCCGCGACTGCGCCACGGACTGGACCAGCCCGGCGACGACCCGGGCCGCGCTGAACGTCGCGAAGAGGATCAGCAGCGCGGTCAGGGACTGGTTCACGATGCCCGCGATCCGGGCCGTGAGGGGCAGCGTCCCCGCGGCCACCGCGGCGCCCGCGATGACGGCCGCTCCCGGCGCGAGCGTGCGCAGCGCGTCGACGATGAGGTCGTCGCCGGTCCACCGGGTCCGCAGGGCGTGCCGGGCCAGCCAGCGCAGCAGCCCGCGCAGCAGGAGGGCGGCCACGCCTCCGGCGGCCAGCGCGATCCCGGCCACCAGCCAGTCGTGGAGGACGAGGTCCCGGTTCAACGCGGGCCCTCCGTCCCGCGCCGGACCGGGGGAGTGGCGACGGCCGCCGCGGGCCGTCGTATGAGGTGTGTCGTCACCTTGTCACCTGTCAGTTCGTCGTGCGGGGGCCCCCGTTCGGGCGATCGGACGCCTGGGGAACGGGAGTTTCCATCCTGCCCCATGGGGTGGGGTCCCCCGGCGGCCGGGCCGCCGCCGGCCCGGGTGCGGGCCCCCCACCGCGGTGAACGGCACCTGGAGCGGGCCCCGCCGACGGCGGCCGGGCGGCAGCGCGGCGAAGGCTGCACGCGGCGGCTCAGGATCCGCCGTCGTCCTCGTTGGCCCTGCGCACCCGGTCGTCGTCGGCCTTCGGCTGCGCGCCCGTACCGGTCCGCGACGGAGCCCCGGGCGCCCGGCCGTGGTCGTCCACCGTCCCGCCCTCGTGCTGGAGCAGCGGCCGGTGCGGCGGCTGCTCGGGGCGCGCGCCGCTCCCCTCGTCCCCCTCCCGCGCGCCGTCGGGCGGCGGAGCGGCGGGGATCAGGGAGCGCAGCGTCCGTGCCGTTTCCTCCGCGTCGGGAACGCTGACCGCGATCCGGCGGAACGGCGCGTCGCCGCCGAGCTCCAGGCGCAGTACGGAGCCGTCGGACCGGACGGAGACGAAGTCCTCGCCCTCCGGGGAACGCCGGATCCCCACACAGCGCCCGGGGTGCCAGCTGCCCCGGGCCGGCACGCCGCGCAGCACGCGCCACCAGCTGGACTCCACCGCGACCTCGCGCACCGCCGCCACCGCGACGCGCACGTCCCGCCGACGGCGGACGGCCAGCCGCTCGCGCACGGACAGACGTACGACGACCTCCGCCCCTGCCACCGAAACCCGGGCCATGTCGAGCCTCCTCCGGCCTCGCGCGCGGTCCCCACTGGTGTGCCTACCCGCGGGAACCGGCCGCATGGCCCGGCACGGCGAACTCCGGCCGGTGGTCGCCACCGGCCGGAGTCCTGTCTGCCGAGCCGCGGGGTCAGCGCTCGCCGCGGGGCATGTCCATGTCGTCGTCGCGCATCGTGTCGTCGCGCATCGTGTCGTCGTCGAGGGCGCGGTCGTGCGACACCTCACCCGGCTTGCGCTGGCGGCCACCCGGCCGCATGGAGCCGGGGTCCTGGCCGGGCTTCTGCTGCCGCTGGTGCTCCTGCTCCGCGCGGCCCTTGCCCGGCTGGTTCTTGTCCCGCATACCGCCCATGACGGTTCACACTCCTTGCTCTCGTGCGGAGGGCCCCATCGGCCTCCGCCCACGACGCTGCCATGGTCCGCTACGCGGCGCACCTTTTCGGTGACCGAGCGTGTGGTCCAGGGGATGCCTTACTGATGCCTTCCGGCCCTCCGGGAAGGGCCCGGGGGCCCGGTAGAAGCCGCGACGGGAGGGCACCCGCCCGGACATGGAAACGACACCGAACCGAACCACCGTCTCCTCCACCACCCCGCTGCGCGCCGTCGCGCTGGTCTGCAGCCTGACTCCCTCGCCGGACCGCTCCAGCTCCCACCTGCTGGCCGAGCAGACGATGGAGGCACTGGGCGAACACGGCGTCACCGGCAAGGTGATCCGGGTCGCCGACCACGACGTCAAGCCGGGGGTGCGGACCGACATGGGACACGGAGACGCCTGGCCCCGGATCCGCGAGACCGTACTCGCCAGCGACATCCTCGTCATCTCCACACCGATCTGGCTGGGCCATCCCTCCAGCGTCGCCCAGCGCGTACTGGAGCGCCTGGACGCGGAACTGTCCGAGACGGACGACCAGGGCCGCCCGCTCACCTACGGCAAGGTCGCGGCCGTGTGCGTGGTCGGCAACGAGGACGGTGCCCACAAGGTCAGTGCCGACCTCTTCCAGGGGCTGAACGACGTCGGCTTCAGCCTGGCGCCCGGAGCCGTCACCTACTGGGTCGGCGAGGCGATGCAGGGCACCGACTACCAGGACCTCGACAAGACGCCCGAGGCGACGGCGGGCACCACCGCGACCCTCGCCGCGAACACCGCGCACCTGGCCCGCTGCCTCAAGGCGGCCGCGTACCCGCCGAGCTGACCCGGCCGCCGCCGGCCAGCCGCCGCGAAGAACGGGGCGGTTCGCGTGCATGAGGCGGGCGGGCCGGGGCAATCGCCACTTCGGAGGTTGATAACTATGGTTCCCCTGCTTCTCGTCCTTCTGCTCGCTCTCATCCTGTTCGGCGCGGGCTTCGCGGTGAAGGTGCTGTGGTGGGTCGCGATCGCGGTCCTGGTGCTGTGGCTCATCGGCTTCGTCGCCCGTCCCGCGGGCGGTAGCGGACGCTGGTACCGCTGGTAGCACGCCGCCGCACACGCGCACGCGAACGGGGCCCCCTCCCGAACGGGAGGGGGCCCCACCGCGCTGTCCGGCTCCGCTGTCCGGCTCAGCCGCGGCTCAGCACTGGCGCAGGCCGTAGGCCGGGTCGTTGTTCGTGTAGATGTCGACGGCGGGGACGTTGCCCCAGGCGCCGTTGTCGAGCTGGGTCCAGTACCAGATGTCGTTCTGCCCCTGGTGCGGGTCGCCGTGGCCCCAGCACACGAACCAGTTGTAGCCGGTGGTGAGCGTGCCGCGGGTGGCGGAGCGGTACGAGCGGTCCGCGTACCCCTTGGCCCCGACCTTGTTGCCGCAGTAGAGCCTGCCGTCCGAGTGCACGCCGCAGTCGGCGGCGGGCTTGGCGGGGGCGGCGGGCGCGGCGCTCGCCACGGGCAGTCCGGTGGTGGTCAGCCCGGCCGTCAGAGCGGCCGCGCCGGCCAGCAGGGCGATCTTCTTGCGTACGTTCACGGTGTACTCCTCGAAATCCGTTGATGTCGCTGTCGGTGAAGGTGTGTCAGGGGCAGGTGGGGACGCCGTCCAGCCAGGCGGGACCCTTGACGTAGATGTTGGTGATCCAGGCCTGGTAGTCGGGCAGGTAGGACCAGGCGTCGTTGTGGTAGCCCTCGGCGTCGACGGGCTGGGCGTGCTTCTGGCAGCCGATCCGCACCCGGGTCGGGCCGTCGAACTTGTGGACCCGCGCGCCGGTCGTGGACGGCTCGGCGTGCGACCACACGTCCGTGCCCCAGGTGGAGAAGGTGCCGCCCTGCCCGGGGTCGGCCGCACCGATGCGCACGGCCCCGTTGTAGTCGCCGCCGAGCCGGACGTCGCTGACCATCACGTGGGTGCCGGACTGCCGGGCCTCGACCATCTTCCCCGCGCCGAGGTAGACGGCGATGTGGTGGATGCCGTTGTCACCGCCCCAGGCCAGCAGGTCACCCGGCAGCAGCGGTCCGGTGCCCTGGGACGCGCCGAACCGCGCCGTGACCCGGGACGAGTGGTACTGGGTGTTGGCCGTGCCGGCCAGTACGTCCTGACCGGTGGCCTGGGCGTACGCGTACCGGACGAGACCCGAGCAGTCGAACCCCTGCCGCTCCGGGTCGTGCTGACTGGCCGGATCGGAAGGGTCCACCTGCCCGTAGGTAGGGCCCGGCTGCGGCCCGTGGCCGCCTCCCCACGTGTACCAGACGCCGATCTGCGAGCAGGCGGCCCGGACCGCGGCCTGTGCGGCGCCGGACGCGCCCGGCGCGAGCACGTCGCAGCCGCCGTCGGCCGCTGCCGCGGCCCGCAGCGGCGCCGGGGCGGCGCCCGCCGGGTGGGCGGCACCCACGGCGCAGAGCGCCAGGAGGCCGACCGCCGCGAGGGCGTGCCTCGTTCTGTCAAGGATGGTGCGCATGCCTGGTTCTCCCCGTTCTCCCCGTTGTTCCCGACGGCTCCCCGGCCCACGACGTGGTCTCCCCCCGCCGTGGCCCGCGGCCGCCCCGCTTCCGCGCCGATGGCCGGAAGTCCCGCAAGGACGGCCGGTGACGGTGGTTCAGGTCGGAACGCGGCCACCGGCTGCGGTGGTTCGAGACTGGGCCGCGCGGGGCGCCGCTGTCGAGACGCCACGCGTCGCCCGTGCCGTTGGGAAACGGGAAACGCCCAGGGAAACGGGCCCTTCCCGCAGTTCAGCCGGCGGCCGCCGGACACACGCTCCGGTAGGGCAGACCGGGCAGCAGCGCGGCCCAGCGCCCGGGTCCGGTGTCCCCCAGGAGGCGGCACAGCCCGGCGGTGCGCTCCGCGGCGTCGGTGTCCCACAGCCGTACGGTGCCGTCGTTGCTGCTGCTCGCCAGCGTGCCCGGCCGCGCCGGGTCGAAGGTGACGCCCCACACGGCCCCGGTATGGCCGTTGAGCGTGGCGGTCTGCTCCGCGCGGCGCGGATCCCAGAGCTTCACGCTCTGGTCACTGCCGCTGCTCGCCAGCACCTTGCCGTCGGGGCTGAACGCCACCGCCCGTACCGAACCGCTGTGTCCGGCGAGGGTACCGGCCGAGGTGAGCCGGGCGGTGTCCCACAACCGCACCGTTCCGTCGTTACCGCCGCTGGCGAGGATCCGGCCGTCCGGGGAGAACGCCACTCCGCGGACCGAGCCGGTGTGGCCGCGCAGCACGGCCCGCGGTGCCCGCCCCGCGCCCCGTACGTCCCTCACGTCCCACAGCCGTACGGTCAGGTCGTCGCTGCCTGAGGCGAGCGTCCGGCCGTCCGGGCTGAACGCCACCGCGTTGACGAAGTCCTGGTGGGCGTCGAGGGTCGCCTCCCGCCGGCCCGTGCCCACGTCCCACAGGACCACGGTGTGGTCCGCGCCGGCCGAGGCGAGCGTCCGGCCGTCCGGGGAGAACGCCACCGCGAAGACCGAGCCGCCGTGACCGGTCAGCACCGCGGCCGCCCTCCCGTTCGCCGCCTCCCAGGTCCTGACCGTACGGTCGGCCCCCGCGGCGGCGATCAGCCGCCCGTCCGGCGAGAACGCGACGGCGAACACCGAACCCCCGGAACCGGTCAGGGTGGTGAGCAGCCGGCGCCGGCCGGGCTCCCACACCCGTACGGTGTGGTCCGCCTGCGCCGACGCCAGCAGCCGGCCGTCCGGCGAGAAGGACGACTGCCACGCCTCGCTGAACGGCCGGGTGGCCAGCGCGGCCCGGCCCGGGTCCCACAGCACCACGGACTGGTCGAACCCGCCGGTGGCGAGCTGCTCCCCGGGCCCGGCGGCGACGGCGAGCACGTAATCGGTATGACCCGACAGGGTGCTGATCACCTTGCGGCTGACCGGATCCCACGACTTCACCGTGCCGTCACCGCTCGCACTGAACACGCTGTCCCCCGTACGGCTGAAAGCGACGGCGTTCACGTCGTCGCCGTGTCCGGTGAGCACCGCCCGCTCCGTGCCGCCCGGCAGGTCCCACAACCGCACCGTCCGGTCGGCTCCACCGGAGGCCAGGGTCCTGCCGTCCGGGGCGAAGGCGATCCCGAGCACCTGATCGGTGTGGCCGGAGAGCACCACCGGCCGGCCGGGGTCCGCCGTCTCCCACAGCCGCACGCTCCGGTCGGCGCCGGCGGAGGCGACGCGGGAGCCGTCCGGGCTGAACGCCACGGCCATCACCGCGTCGTCGTGTCCGGTGAGCACCGCCCGCTCCGTGCCGCCCGGCAGGTCCCACAGCCGCACGGTGTCGTCGAGGCCGCCGGAGACCAGGGTGCGGCCGTCGGGGCTGAACGCCACCGATCGGACGGGACCCCGGTGCCCCGTCAGGGTGGCGGTGAGCCGCCGCGCCCCCACGTCCCACAGCCGCACCGTCCCGTCCGCCCCCGCCGTCGCCAGCCGGCCGCCGTCGGGTGCGAAGGCCACCGAGGCCACCGCCCCGGTGTGCCCGGTGAACGTGCCGACCAGCCGACGGCTGTCCGCGTCCCACAGCCGCACCGAGGCATCCGAACTCGCCGAGGCCAGCAGCTTCCCGTCCGGGCTGTACGCGACGGAGTTGACCGCTCCGCGGTGCCCGCGCAGCCGCCCGGCGAAGTACTGCGCCTGAGTGCTCAGCAGCGCCCCCCGGGCCTCCGCGGTCGCAGCCGTGCGGTAGGCGGCGGCCGCGAGCAGCATGGAGGCCTCCGGCTGCCCCGCCGCCAGGGCCCGGGAGCGTACCGCCATGGCCTGCGACTGGGCGGTCCGCCGCTGGTCCAGCGCCTGTGAACGCTGCTGGAAGGCCAGCGCCCCGGCCACCAGCGCCACCGCGAGCAGTCCGGCCAAGGTGATCACCAGGGCCCGGCGGATCCTGCTCTGGCGCCGCACCGCCCGTCCGCGCCGCTCCTCCTCGGCCTCGCACGCGGCGATGAACTCCCGCTCCTCGGGCCCGAGCTGGGCCGGGTCCTGCCGCTCGACCCACTCCCGGACCCCGGCGAGCCGCGCGCCCCGGAAGAGCAGGCTGGGGTCACGGCCGCCCCGCACCCACTCCGCGCCGGCGTCGGAGACCCGCTGGCGCACCACGAGGGCCGCCCGGTCCGACTCGATCCACTCGCGCAGCCGCGGCCACGCGTGCAGCAGCGCCTCGTGTGTGATCTCCACCGACGCCCCGTCCGCGGTCACGAGCCGGGCCTCGATGAAGGCGTCCAGCACCCGCCCGCCCGCCCCGGGATCCGGTAGCTGCCGCAGCAGCCGGTCCCGCTCGACCGGCCTGCGGGTCTGGGCGCCCGCACCGTCCGCGATGTGCACGAGCCTGGTGAGCAACTGGCGCGCGATATGCCGCTCGGCCGCCTCCAGCCGGGCGAAAACGGACTCGGCGGTGCGCGCGACCGCGCCGCGGATCCCGCCGGTCATCTCGTATCCGGCCACCGTCAGGGTCCGGCCGGTGCGCTGCTGCCAGGTGCCGAGCAGGGCGTGGGCGAGCAGCGGGAGGGAGCCGGCGTGGGCCGCCGAGCGGTCTCCGAGGTCCCGCAGCAGCAGCTCCACCAGGCCGGTCTCCAGGGTGAGTCCGGCCCGTGCGGCGGGCTCGCAGACGGCGTGCCGCAGCTGCCCCTCGGACATCGGGCCGAGGGCGAACAGGCCGTGGGTGAACACCTCCACCAGCTCCGGGTGGTCCAGGCAGTGCCCGCAGAAGTCGGCCCGCAGCCCGATGACGACGGCGATGGCGGGGCACGCGGCCAGCGAGTGCAGGACGCGGACGAAGGCCCCGCGCTCCCGCTCGTCCTCGCAGAGCGTGAACACCTCCTCGAACTGGTCGACGAGGAGCACCAGCCCGGGCCGGCCGAGGGAGCCCGCCACCGCTTCCGGCAGCCGGTCCGGCCGCTCGGCCAGTTCCTCGGGGGTGATCGCCGCCGCCGCGGCCCCGAGCCCGTCCGCCGCACAGCGCAGCAGCTCCTTGAGGGGGTGCGCCCCCGGCGCGCACACCACGGCCGGCCAGTCCCGCGACCCCGAGACCGGCAATGCGCCCCGGCGCAGCGCGGGCAGCAGCCCGGCGCGCAGCAGCGAGGACTTCCCCGCGCCGGACGGGGCCACGACCGCCACCGCGCCGTGCCCGATCCGCTCGGCGAGGCGGCCGGTCAGCTCGGCGGTGGCGCTCTCGCGGCCGAAGAACCACTCGGCGTCCTGGGGGCCGTAGGCGGCCAGCCCCCGGTAGGGGCAGGGCGCGCCGGACCCGTCCGGGCCGGGTCCGTCGTCCCCGGTGCGGGCCTGCGGGACGACCGGCGCCTGGGGGACGAGGCGCACCAGTTCGCCGCCCGCGTCGAGGGCCTCGTCGCATCTGCGGGCGACGTCGGGGGTGGGCGGCTTGCGCCCGTTCTCGATCTTGCTGAGATAGCCCTTGCTGTAGTGGATCGAGCGGGCCAGGTCCGAGAGCGACACGTTGCGCCGCCGGCGCAGGCGTCGTAGCTCGGCCGCGAATTCGTCGAGGGTCTCGTCGTCCGTCGGCACGGGGCCTACCTTCCCGCGCGGACGCGGCGTACGCCTCCCGGGGAACGAGTTGGTCCGCTCCGGGGGCACCGCCCGGCCTGGCGGCCCCTCACTGCCCGCGCGGCCGGGGCCCGTCGGTGCGCGGAGCGCCCGGACGGTCAGCGCGCCCGACGGACCCCGTGCGTGCGTAGGCTGCGACCGCCACGCCGCCGAAAGAGTTGAGGAGCAACGTGTCCCTGACCATGGACCGTCGCCTGGCCGTCAGCGCCGCCCTGATCGCGGTGGTGACCGGGCTCGCACCCGCCGCCACCGCGTACGCCGCCCCGCCCGCCCCCGCCCCCGCCCCCGCCCCCGACCTGGCGGCCCTGACCCGGGCGTTGCGGAACACCACCGCCGCCGGAGCGCCCGGCGCCATGGCCCGGCTCACCGGCCCGGCGGGCGTGCGGACGAAGGCCGTCGGGGTCCAGGACCGGAGCACCGGCGCCGCCATGGACCCCAACTCCCGCTTCCGGATCGGCAGCGTCACCAAGACCTTCTCCGCCGTGGTGCTGCTGCAACTGGTGGACGAGGGCAGGATCGGCCTGGACCTGCCCGTCAACCGCTACCTGCCGGGCCTGCTGCCCGACGACCGGATCACGGTGCGCCACCTGCTCACCCACCGCAGCGGGCTCGCCGACTACACCAACGCGATGTTCGACCGGACCGTTCCCGGCTTCGAGGCGGTCCGCACCAAGGTGTTCGGCTACCGCGAACTGGTGGACCTCTCGCTGCGCGAGCCGCGCACCGCCGAGCCCGGCGCGGCGTACGGGTACTCCAACACCAACTTCGTCGTCGTCGGCATGCTCATCGAAAAGGCCACCGGGAACCCGGTCGCCGAGGAGTACGAGAGCCGCATCATCAAGCCGCTGAAACTCAGGAACACCTCCTACGTGCACCCCCGGACCGAGATCAAGGGCCCGCACGCGCACGGCTACCTGTACCCCGACGAGGCCGGGGCGGCGCCGGTCGACGCCACCGAACAGACCGTCTCCTGGGCCCAGTCCGCCGGGGCGATGATCTCGAACGCGGCCGACCTGAACACCTTCGTCTCCGCACTGCTGGGCGGCAGACTGCTGCCGGCCCGCACGCTCGACGCCATGCTCGCGATGACCCCCACCGACGCGACGAACACCCGTTCCTACGGTCTGGGCCTGCGCCGCTACGACCTGTCCTGCGGCACCTCGGTGTACGGCCACACGGGCACCGTCCAGGGCTTCTACACGTACGCCTTCGCCACCCGCGACGGTGCACGCAGCCTCGCCGCGATGGCGAACACCTCCAACCGGGGCGAAGCCAACACGGCGCTCGGCGGCACCCTCGAAGCGGCGTTCTGCGGCACCCCGCCCGCCGCCGCGAAGGGCGCCCCCGGCCGCGGCTTCGCCGCCCTCCCCGCCGACGCCGACCTGCCCGAGCACAACCGGGTGCGCTGATCGCGCCCGGCCCGGGCGCACTGCGGCGCGTCATCCCGGCGGCGGTGCGACCGGGACGGTACCTCTTGAGGGGGCCGCCGCCGTGGCGTCCCGGCATCGGGCGAGGGACGGAGCACGGCTGTGCGGGATACGACGGGTGATGCCCTGGGCGCGCCGTGCTGGGTGAGTCTGGCGACGCGGGACCTGGAGGCCGCCCAGCGCTTCTACGGAGCGGTCCTCGGCTGGTCGTTCCGGCCGGGCCGCCTCGGCGAGGGCCTGGCCGTCGCCGAGGTGGAGGGCGCGCCGGTCGCCGGGATCGGAGCGCTGGCCGGGGAACTGGAGCTGCCCGCCGCCTGGACGGCCTACTTCGCCGTCGAGAGCGCCGACGAGACGGTGGCCCGGATCCGTGAGCGCGGCGGAACGGTGGGCGTGGGGCCCGTCTCCTTCGACACCGGCGGCCGCGGCGCCCTGGCCACCGACCGCGACGGCGCCGTCTTCGGGATCTGGGAGGGCATCGTCTTCTCGGGCTGGCGCGTGGGATCCGGCCACGCTCCGGCGTGGCTGGAACTGCTCACCCTCAACGCCTTCGACGCGGCCGTCTTCTACGGCGAGGTGCTCCGGTGGACCGACGGCCCCTGCGAGATCTCCTACGAGGACGACCAGGTCGTCCTGCGCCACCTCGGCGAGCCCGTCGCCCGGCTCAACAGCGGTCCGGTGGAGACGGCCGCGCTCCAGCCGCAGGTCCGGCCCCGCTGGCGGGTCCACTTCCGGGTCCCGGCGCTGGAACCCGCCCTGGAGGCGGCCGAGGCGCTGGGCGGACGGGTCATGTCGGACATCGAGCAGAACGCGTCCGAACGCTGGGTCTCCCTCCGCGACCCGGACGGGGCCCTGTTCACGGTCACGGCGTCCCTGACGAAGGACTAGGGGGTGTCACTCCGCGCGGCGCCTGTCCTCCTCGGTCCATTCGCGGGTGTCGCGCGGTTCGACGTACGGCTCCTGGTCCGGCGGGAAGCCGCCGGCGATGGCCCGGGCCCGGCTCATCTCGGCGTCGAACTCAAGGCCGAGGAGGATGGCCAGGTTGGTGATCCACAGCCAGATCAGGAAGACGATGACACCGGCCAGCGTGCCGTACGTCTTGTTGTACGAGCCGAAGTTCGAGACGTACAGCGCGAAGCCGGCGGACGCGGCCATCCAGATCAGCAGCGCGAGGAGGCTGCCGGGGGTGATCCAGCGGAAGCCGCGGCCCTTCGCGTTGGGAGCCGCCCAGTACAGCAGCGCGATCATGATGGTGACGAGCAGGACCAGGACCGGCCATTTGGCGATCGACCACACCGTGACGGCGGTCTGCCCGAGGCCGAGCGCGTCCCCCGCGCGCCGGGCGAGACTGCCGGTGAACACCACGATCAGCCCGCTGGCGCACGCCATGACCAGCAGCCCCACCGTCAGGGCGAACCGCAGCGGCAGCACCTTCCACACGGGCCGCCCCTCCGGTACGTCGTAGACGGCGTTGGACGCGCGGATGAACCCGGCCACGTACCCGGACGCCGACCAGATTGCGGCGATCAGGCCGACCACGGCGACGACCGACCCCAGCCCGGTGCCGCCCTGGAGCTGCCGGACCGCGTCGGAGATGATGTCCCGCGCCGAGCCGGGCGTCAGCTTCTGGAGGTTGTCCAGCACCGACTGGGTGGCGGACTTCCCCGCCACCCCCAGCAGCGACACCAGCACCAGCAGCGCCGGGAACAGCGACAGGACGGCGTAGTACGTCAGGGCCGCGGCCCGGTCGGTGAGCTCGTCGCGCTGGAACTCCCGGACCGTCCGTTTCAGCACCGCCCCCCACGACTTGCCGGGCAGGTCCGTGGGCTCGTCGGGAGCCCTGCGCTCTACGTCGGGGCCGGGGCCGGGGCCCTGACCTGCACCGGAGCCGGAAGTGGGTGCGGCGGGCCGGGTCCGGCCGTCGTGGTCGCCGCTGTCGCGCGGAGCCGGAGTGTCGTTCATGCCAGGCGGATGTCCACTCGTGCGCGGGCGAAACCTCGGCCGTCCGGGGCCGGGGGCCGCGTCACCCCTGCATTTGCGGGCAGACGCGCCCATACGAAAACGGCAGAGCACGACGACCCGGAAAGGCGACGCAGATGTCGACGACGACGGCCGGTGAGCACGTTCCGGCGGGCCCGGTATGGCTGCACCTGGCGCTGATGGCCGTGGCGCTGCTGGTCCTGGTCTACAACCTCAGGCGGAGCAGCCGCTGACCCCGAAGGGCAAGGCGCCCCGCCGCCCACTCACAGGAGACAGACATGGAAACGACCGTTCCCGTCCCGTCCCCGCTCCTCGACGAAGCCAGGACCGCCCTGCGCGACGTCAGCGACCCCGCCGCCCGCGCCCTGGTCCTCGCGGTACTCGGGGCGGCGCGGGAACTCCAGGACCTGGCCCGCACCGCCGAGCAGCTCGACGCCCGCCTGGAATCCCTCAACCAGTACCTCGGAGCCATCGCCAACAAGCCGTAGCCCCGAGCCGCAGCCCCGAGCCGCAGACCCCGTGGGGCCCGCCCGGCCAGGACCGGCCGCGCATGCGGGCCACGAGTCGGGGCAGCCGCCCACCATCGGTACGGCAAGGATGAACGGAAGTGGTGCGGGTGCGTCTGCGCAGCGTCGGGGTGGAGGAGGAACTCCTCCTGGTCGGATCGGAGAGCGGCGAGCCCCTCTCGGTGTCCGGCGCGGTTCTGGCCGAGGCGGAACGGCATGGGGTCGGGGAGGACGAGGGCACCTTCGAGAAGGAGCTGATGCGCGAGCAGGTGGAGTTCTCCACCAAACCGGTGACCGCGATGGGGGAGCTGGCCGAGGAGATCGCCAGATGGCGCTCCGAAGCGGCGCGGCACGCGGCGAAGGCCGGCGCCGAGGTGGCGGCGCTCGCCACTTCCCCGGTGCCCGTACTGCCCTCGACCAGCCCCGGGGAGCGCTACGCGTGGGTCGCGGAGCGGTTCGGCCTCACGGCGCAGGAGCAACTGACCTCCGGTTGTCACGTGCACGTCGGCGTCGACTCGGACGAAGAGGGCGTGGCCGTGATCGACCGCATCCGGCCCTGGCTGCCCGTCCTCACCGCCATCAGCGGGAACTCGCCCTTCTGGCAGGGCCAGGACAGCGGTTACGGCAGCTACCGCAGCCGGGTGTGGAACCGGTGGCCCTCCGCCGGGCCGACGGAGATATTCGGCAGCGCCGACCGCTACCACGAGCAGGTGTCCGCCATGGTCGCCACCGGGGTGCTCCGTGACAAGGGCATGATCTATTTCGATGCCCGGCTCGCGGCGAACTACCCCACCGTGGAGATCCGGGTCGCGGACGTCTGTCTGCACCCTTCCACCACGGTCCTGCTGGCGACGCTCGTGCGCGGGCTCGTCGAAACGGCGGCGCGCGCCCGGGAGGCCGGCGAACCCCCGGCGCGCATCGGTGTGAGCCTGCTGCGGCTGGCATCGTGGCGGGCGGCGCGCTCGGGCATCGACGGGCCCCTCATCCACCCGGCCACGATGCTGGAGACACCGGCCCGCGCCGTGGTGGACGCCCTGTTCGAGCACGTCCGCGAGGCCCTTGAGGACCACGGGGACGCCACCGCGGCCCGCGAGGGCATCGAGGAGCTCTTCGCGCGCGGCAACGGAGCGCGCGTCCAGCGCGAACTGCTGCGCAGGACCGGGGATCTGGGAGCGGTCGTACGGGCGTGCGCCCGCATCACCACCACCATGGAGTAGCCCCGGCGGCCCGCGCACTCGTGCCCCTGCCCCTCCGACGACGGGGGACAGGGGCACGAGTGCGCTCGGACCGGGCAGCTACCGGGCCAGCACCGAATCGTCGAACGTGCGGGCACCGGGGAGCCGGTAACGGGCGGCCGCCAGCGCCGCGTCCACACTGGAGGTACCCGTCGCCACGCACAGCGTGTGCGCGACCTCGTCCATACGACTCCGGGTGTCCGGGGTGTCGTCGTGGGCGCACAGGACCGCCAGCGCCCAGTAGCGCTCGACGAGACCGGACAGCACGGCCGGGTGGGCCGTCAGCATGGGCGGATCCTTTCGGGGAGCCGGACGATCTTGGCCTTCGGCTGCCCCCGTTCCGCGGCGCTACACCTGCGCGCGCGGAGCGACCCGGCCGGCGGCGCCCGGGGATGCTCCCGGTCCCGCGGGGTACTCGCGTCGGCAGGACACACGGCACCCTACGGACGAAGGGACACGGTGAGGATGATGGCCATGAGGGCAGTGGGGTGGGCCCGTTCGTTTCCGGTGTCGAACGGCGTCCGCGCGGCCCGGCAGTGGACCGCGCAGCACCTGGCGACGCTGGACTGGGCCTCCGACGCCCCGGACACCGTCCACTCGATCCTGCTCAGCGTCTCCGAACTCGTCGCGAACGCCCACGTCCACGCCGCCGAGACCGCCCACCTCGTCCTGACGTGGGACGGCACGTGCCTGCACGTGAGCGTGGCCGACGCCGATCCGCGGCTGCCCAGGCCCCGCGAGGCCGACGCGGGCGCCACCTCCGGCCGGGGCCTCGGCATCGTGGACGCCCTCGCCGACACCCTGGACGTCCACGCCTTCCACGGCGGCAAGGCCATCTGCGCCTGCTTCCACCCGCCCCTCAGCGCACCTGGATGCCGATGAGGCAGGTGTCGTCGTCCGTGTCCGACCTGCTGTGCCTCAGCAGCCGGTCGAGCCGCTTGTCCAGGGAGTCCGCCTCCCGGCCCGCGAGGGACAGGAGCTGCGACAGGGAGTCCGTCACCGAGACGTCGCGGCGTTCGACGAGCCCGTCGGTGTACATCAGCAACGTGTCCTCGGGCTCCAGCCGGACCTCCTCCTCCCCGAAATCGGCCTCCGGCAGGGCCCCGAGCAGCATTCCCTGGGCCATCGGGAAGGCCTGCGCGTCGGTGCCCCGCACCAGGACCGGCGGCAGGTGCCCGGCGCGCGCCCAGCGCAGGACCCGCGTCCGCGGATCGTAGACGCCGCACACGGCGGTGGCCGTCACGTTGCTGGTCAGGTGGTGCGCGACGGTGTTGAGCCAGGACAGCAGCTGGGCCGGCCCGGCGCCGGTCACCGCGAGGCCCCGCAGGGCGTTGCGCAGGATCACCATGCCCGTGGCCGCCTCGATGCCGTGACCGGCGACGTCCCCCACGGACAGCAGCACCTTGTCGTTGGGCAGGACGACCGAGTCGTACCAGTCCCCGCCCACCATCGCCTCCGACTCCGCGGGCCGGTAACGGACCGCGATGCGGATGCCGGGAACCTCCAGCGGGGCGGGCGCGGGAGGCATGATGGCGTGCTGGAGCTGGAGCGCGAGCCGGCTGCGTTCGGCCGCCTCCGCCTCGGTGTGCGCGAGCTGGTCCCGGGTGGCGGCGAGGGCGACCTCCGTCCAGTGCTGGGAGGAGATGTCCTGGTAGGCGCCGCGCACCGCGTGGAGGCTGCCCCGGTCGTCGAGGACGGGTTCCGCGACGAGCCGGATGTGCCGGGTGATGCCGTCGGGGCGCTGGAGCCGGAAGTCCACCGAGGATTCGCGCAGGTGGTGCAGGAGCGTGCGCAGGAAGCGGTTGATGGAGACCACGTCGTCGGGGTGGGCGTGGCCGGCCAGTTCCTCCAGCGGGACGGGGGAGGAGGTCATGGGCCGCCCGTAGAGCGTGAACAGCTGCCCGTTCCAGGTGATCTCGCCCGTGCTGATGTTCTCCTCGAAGCCGCCCACCCGGCCGAGCCGCTGGGCGTGCTGGAGCAGGCTGGCCAGCCGCGCCGTCTCGTCCTCTATCCGCCAGATCAGCAGCAGGGCCGTCCCGTGCCGGCTGATGCTGGCGTCCGCGATCGCCGTGAGGGGCACGTCGTCCACGAACGCGGTCAGCGCCATGCGCTGGGTCCGGCAGGGCTCGCCCGTCGCGTAGACCCGTTCGAGCTTGTCGAACAGCCCGTTGTCCTCGGCGGCCGCCGGGTACGCCTCCAGGAACGACGCACCGCACACGGAGGTGCGCGGCCGCCCGGCGGGGTCGATGAAGCGGTCGTTGGCGTGGTGGACGCGGAAGTCCGCGAGCCGGCCGCCCGGGTCCAGACAGGGCGTCAGCACGAGCGCCGGGTCGTACAGGTTGTCGGCGAGGTTGACCATCTCGGCCACACCGGCGCAGCCGGACTCCGGGTCCGCAGGCCCGGCGGACGGCGCCACGGTCTGGTCGCCCAGGGTGTGCCCGCACAGCTCGGCCAGCGCCTCCAGCTGGCGCAGGACCTGCGGGGGCTGCTGGTCGAGCGGGTCCGGCCAGCACACCTCCAGTACGCCGTGGATCCGGCCCCCGGTCCCGGCGGGCACCACGATGCGGCCGCCCGCCGGATGCTGGCGCCGGCCGATGGAGGGGATGCCGGAGTCGCTCAGCCGCGGTACGACGGTCAGCTCGCGCTTGTCCAGGGCCAGATGGGCACAGGTGGCGACCTCCGGAGGGACGTAGCGCCACCGCCCGGCCTCCTCCTCCGGGAACCCCGCGTGCCCCACCAGGGTCAGCGAGGAGTCCGAGCCCGCCAGCCAGACCGCGACCCCGTGCGCCCCCAGCGGGACCAGGGCGTTCTCCAGCAGGGCCGCGGCCACGGCCTGCGCGTCGGCGGCGGCCAGCAGTCCGCTCTCGGCGGCGCGCAGCCGTACGGCCGGAGTGCTCGCGCCGGGTACGGAGCCCGGCTGGCCGGTGTTGTCCAGGAACTCCTGAGCGACCTCGCTCACGTGGTCGCGGGCGGCCTGGTTGACGACGTCGACCGCCAGCGCGAGCAGCGTCGTCCCCGACTGCTGGGCCAGCTTGGCGAGTTGCCGCGCCGCCTCGGCCGGACCGCAGCCCAGGCGGCCGACGAGGATGCCCTTGGCCATCTCGACCAGCGCCCGGCCGTCCGCGGCGGCCTGGGCCTCCCGGACCTCCTGGCGCAGCCGCTCGACGGTGGCGGCCAGGCGGCCGCCGTCGGTCAGCGCCGGGGTCCCGGCGGCGCGGGCGGGCGGGAAACCGGGGCCGGGGCCGTCACCGCCGGTCCGCGGACGGAGTTCCGGCGCGGACCGCACGCCGGCCTGCTCGTCTCCTGCGTACTTCGGGCTGTTCACCGTGGACCGGCTTTCTCGGCGGGGGAGGGGGGTCGGACGTCACGCACCGAGGGCACCCGCGTCCTCCCGGGCGGGCTCCTGGGGGAGCAGCCAGCGCCGGACCCGGGCCATCAGGTCGTTCGCGTCGACCGGCTTGGTCACGTAGTCGTTCGCCCCGGAAGCGAAGCTCTTCTCCCGGTCGCCCGGCATCGCCTTCGCCGTGACCGCGATGATCGGCAGGTCCGCGTAGGCGGGCATCCGCCGGATCTCGGCGGTCGCCGCGTACCCGTCCATCTCCGGCATCATCACGTCCATCAGGATCAGGTCGATGCCCGGGTTCGCGGCGAGGGCCTCGATGCCCTTGCGGCCGTTCTCGGCGTGCAGGACCTCGATCCCGTGGAGTTCCAGGATGCCGCTGATCGCGTACAGGTTGCGGGCGTCGTCGTCGACGACCAGTACGGACCGGCCCGCCAGCCGGTCGTCCACCGCGGGACCGGAGGCCGGCGAGGGAGCGCCGGTCCGCACCAGCGGGGGTACGGCTCCGGGCTGCTCGGCGGACAGGTGAAGCGCTATGCGTTCGCGCAGCTCGTCCAGGCTGGAGAGGACTTCGAGCGGCTGGCGGGCGGCGTGCCGGGAGAGTTCCGTCCGCTGCGCCGTGGTCAGCCGGCGGCCGTCGTGCGCGAGCACCGGCAGGGACGCCAGGGCCGAGTCGCCCGCCATGGCGTCCAGGAAGCGCAGGGCTTCGCCGTCGCTGCCCAGGTCCAGGACGACACAGTGGAAGGAGGCCTGCGCGAGTACGGAGGCCGCTTCCACGGCGGTGACGGCCGTCGCCACCTCGACCTGTTCCTCGGTGCCGGACGCGGCGCGGCCCGCGGCCAGGTCCCGGGCCGCGCTCTCCGCGACCAGGCTCAGCAGGCCGTGGCTGCGCTCCTCGATCACCAGGAGCCGTCGCGGGTGGCGCGTGGCCTCGCTCACGGCGGCGAGGGCGGCCACCGGACCGTCGACGGCCTCGCCGAGCAGCTCGGGCTGTCCCACCGGCGCCGCCTCCAGGGCCGGCGTGTCCAGGACGCGCTCGTGGAAGTCGTCGTAGGAGACGGGCAGGTACAGCGTGAAGACCGAGCCCTCGTCCGGCACGCTGCGCGCCGTGACGACGCCGCCGAGCAGCCGGGCGATCTCCCTGGTGATCGACAGGCCGAGTCCCGTGCCCCCGTATCTGCGGCTGGTGGTGCCGTCGGCCTGCTGGAACGCGGCGAAGATCGCCTCCAGATGCTGCTCGGCGATGCCGATGCCCGTGTCGATGACCCGGAAGGCCACCACCGACCCGGCCTGGTCGAGGTGGCCGGGGAGCTCGTCGGCGACCGCCGGCTCGATCCGCAGCTCCACCCGGCCGTGCTCGGTGAACTTGACCGCGTTGGACAGCAGGTTGCGCAGGATCTGGCGCAGCCGCGCGTCGTCGGTCAGCAGGTCCACCGGCACGCCCGGCAGCGTCACGATCTCGAATTCGAGGCTCTTCTGGCTGGTGAGCGGCCGGAAGGTGGCCTCCACGTAGCCCAGCAGCTGCTTGAGGGACACCCGTTCCGGGTTGATGTCCATCTTGCCCGCCTCGACCTTCGACAGGTCGAGGATGTCGTTGATCAGCTGGAGCAGGTCGGAGCCCGCCGAGTGGATGATCCCGGCGTACTCGACCTGCTTGGCCGTGAGGTTGCGGGTGGGGTTCTGGGCCAGCAACTGGGCGAGGATGAGCAGGCTGTTGAGCGGCGTGCGCAGCTCGTGGCTCATGTTCGCCAGGAACTCGGACTTGTACTTCGACGCCAGCGACAACTGCTGCGCCCGGTCCTCCAGTTCCTGCCGGGCCTGCTCGATCTCCAGGTTCTTCGTCTCGATGTCCCGGTTCTGGGTGGCGAGGAGCGCGGCCTTCTCCTCCAGCTCGGCGTTGGAGCGCTGGAGTTCGTCCTGCTGCACCTGGAGCTGCTCCGAGCGCGCCTGGAGCTCGACGGTCAACCGCTGCGACTCGCCCAGCAGTTCGTCCGTGCGGGCGTTGGCGACGATCGTGCTCACATTGACGCCGACGGTCTCCATCAGCCGGCCCAGGAAGTCGCGGTGCACCGGCGTGAAGCTCTTGAAGGTGGCGAGCTCGATGACACCGAGCACCTGCTCCTCCACGACGATGGGCAGCACGATCAGCCCGGCCGGGGCCGAGCGGCCCAGCCCGGAGGAGACCACGTAGCCGGGCGGCACCTGGTCGGCCACGATGATGCGCCGGCTGCGGGCCGCCTGGCCCACCAGCGTCTCGCCGCGCCGGAGCCGTACGGAAGCGGGGCTCCCCGCGGGGCGGCCGTAGGAGCCGATGAGGGTGAGCCAGGTCTCGCCGTCGGCCTCCTCGGCGAGGTAGAAGGCGCCGTAGCTGGCGTCCACGAGCGGAGTCAGCTCGTCCATGACGAGCTCGGCGACGGCGGACAGGTCACGGTGGCCCTGCATCAGGCCCGAGATGCGCGCCAGGTTCGACTTGAGCCAGTCCTGCTCCTGGTTGGCGCGGGTGGTCTCCCGGAGCGAGCCGACCATCGAGTTGATGTTGTCCTTGAGCTCGGCGACCTCGCCGGAGGCGTCGACGGTGATGGAGCGGGTCAGGTCGCCCTCGGCGACCGCGCTCGCGACCTCGGCGATGGCCCGCACCTGGCGCGTCAGGTTCCCGGCCAGCTCGTTCACGTTCTCCGTCAGCCGCTTCCAGGTGCCCTCGACACCCTCGACCTCCGCCTGGCCGCCGAGCCGGCCCTCGCTGCCCACCTCGCGCGCCACGCGCGTCACCTCGGCCGCGAAGGAGGACAGCTGGTCCACCATCGTGTTGATCGTGGTCTTGAGCTCCAGGATCTCGCCCCGGGCATCGACGTCGATCTTCTTCGACAGGTCGCCGTTGGCGACGGCGGTGGTCACCAGGGCGATGTTGCGGACCTGACCGGTCAGGTTGTTCGCCATGGAGTTGACGTTGTCGGTGAGGTCCTTCCACGTGCCCGCCACGTTCGGGACCCGGGCCTGGCCGCCGAGCCGGCCCTCGGTACCCACCTCGCGGGCCACCCGGGTGACCTCGTCGGCGAACGCGGACAGCGTGTCGACCATCGTGTTGATGACCCCGGCGAGCGCCGCGACCTCGCCCTTCGCCTCGACCGTGATCTTCTGCGACAGGTCGCCCTTGGCCACGGCCGTCGCGACCTGGGCGATGGAGCGCACCTGCCCCGTCAGGTTCGACGCCATGACGTTGACGTTGTCGGTGAGGTCCTTCCAGGTGCCCGAGACCCCGCGCACCGTGGCCTGCCCGCCCAGATTGCCCTCGGTGCCCACTTCGCGGGCGACGCGGGTGACCTCGTCGGCGAAGGCGGAGAGCTGGTCGACCATCGTGTTGATGGTGTCCTTCAGTTCCAGGATCTCGCCCCGGGCGTCGACCCGGATCTTCTGCGACAGGTCGCCCTTGGCGACGGCCGTCGCGACCTGGGCGATGGAGCGCACCTGGGCGGTGAGGTTTCCGGCCATGAAGTTGACCGAATCGGTCAGGTCCCGCCAGGTGCCGGAGACGCCCTTGACGTCGGCCTGGCCGCCGAGGATCCCGTCCGTGCCCACTTCGCGGGCCATCCTGGTGACCTCGTCGGCGAAGGCGGAGAGCTGGTCGACCATCGTGTTGACGGTGTCCTTGAGCTCCAGGATCTCCCCGCGGGCGTCGACGGCGATCTTCTGCGACAGGTCTCCGCGCGCGACCGCGGTGGCGACCTGGGCGATGTCTCGGACCTGGGTGGTGAGGTTGCCGGCCATCGCGTTCACGGAATCCGTCAGGTCGGCCCAGCTCCCGGACACGCCCGGGACCTCGGCCTGACCGCCGAGGGTGCCCTCGGTGCCGACCTCGCGGGCCACGCGGGTGACCTCCGAGGTGAACAGGGACAGCTGGTCGATCATGCCGTTGAAGACGGTCGCGATCTCCCCGAGGAGCCCGTCGGCCTCGTCGGGCAGCCGGGTGCCGAAGTCGCCGTCCCGCACCGCCGTCAGCCCGGCGAGCAGTTGGCGCAGCTCCGGCTCGCCCACCGCGCCCGCAGCACCCGGGGCGTCCGGGTCCGGGACCTGCGTCACCGTAGCGTTCGTCATGTCTTCCCCACCATCTCCCGACACCTCGTCACGGACGGGACAGCTGGTCTTTCCCGTCTCGCGCCGGGACGTAGTCCACCACATCCCGGGCGGTCGCAGACCCCCGGTGCGTCCGTGAGCACCGTCTCCGGAAAAAATTTCGCCCGCCCCGTGTAGAGCGCCGTTCTCGGGGCAAACGCGCCCCGTCAGCCGTCCGCCGTCGGGAGGAAAGGTCCCCCATGCCTCGCTCCGCCGCAGTTGTAGACCCTGTCCGCGGGACAGACACGAAGGCCGCGCCGGCCATCGGCCGTACGACCGGAGAGCCGGAGGGCCAGCTGCCGCGGATCGCCGACGCCCGCGAGGTGGCCCCCGCCGATGCCCGGCAGCTGTCGCGGCTGTTCCTGCTGCGGCTGCGGTCGCTGGAGGAGGGCACCCGCGAGTACCAGTACGCGCGCAACACCCTCATCGAGATGAACATCTCACTGGTGCACTTCGCCGCCCGCCGCTTCCGCGCCCGCTCCGCCGGCGGCGGCGTGGACATGGAAGACATCCTCCAGGTGGGGACCATCGGCCTGATCAAGGCGATCGACCGGTTCGACCCCGACCGGGAAGTGGAGTTCGCCACACTGGCGCTCCCCTTCATCACCGGCGAGATCAAGCGGTACTTCCGCGACACCACCTGGGCGGTCCACGTCCCGCGCCGCCTCCAGGAACTGCGGACGGAACTCGCCAAGAGCCGCGAGGCCCTCACCGACCTCCTCGGCCGGGCCCCGACCGTCAAGGAGCTCGCCCAGGACCTCGAACTGAGCGAGGAGGAGGTCGTGGAGGGGCTGGTCGCCGCCAACGGCTACACCAGCGACTCCCTCGACGCCTCCGCCGGCTCGGAGGAGGACTCCGCGGCGGGCCGCAGGACCCGGTCGCTGGCCGACACGCTCGGCGAGGAGGACAGCGCCATGGAACTCTTCGAGGAGTTCCACACCCTCGCGCCCCTGCTGGCCGAACTCGACGAGCGCGACCGGCGCATCCTGCGGATGCGCTTCGGCGAGGAGAAGACCCAGGCCGAGATCGGCGCCGAGCTGGGCATCTCCCAGATGCAGGTGTCCCGGCTGCTGTCCCGCACCCTGGCGCGACTGCGCACCGGGATGCTCGCCTCCTGACCACCGCCTCCCGTCGCGCGGCGGGCGGCCCGGTGCCGGCCTGGAACCGGCGGTAGCCTAAGGGCTGTCCCGTAATCCCCGGTGGGTCAGCGCACGGCGTCAGATGCGGTGCATCGCACGGCGGAGGGGCGTCCTCGTACTGGGCGTATCTGGATGCTCCGACGACGTGGCGAGGTACCGTAGCCGGCGGCGTGCGCCCGCTGGGGATTCGCGGGACAGCCCTTAGCCAGCTGACCGGCCAACCGCCCGCCCCCGGAGGGAAAACGTGGCCCCACCCCCTCCTCACCGCCCGTGCCCGTCCGCCCGTGGTGAGCACGCGTCCTTCACCTATGACGACGACCTCGCCTGGGCGGACACCGTGGTCCGCTTCGTGAGCAACGGTCTGGAACGCGGACAACGCGTCTGGTACAGCGCCGACAGCACCGAGCCGAGCGCCGTCATCGACGCCCTGCGGCGCGGGTCCGTCGACGTCGACACGGCCCGCCGGGAGGCCCGGCTGAGCGTGACCGGGACCGAACGGTCCTACCTGCGCCGCGTCCCCTTCGACCCCGACTGGGTCATCTCCATGTTCCGCACCGCCTGCACCGAGGCCCTGGCCGACGGCTGTACGGGGCTGCGCGTGCTCGGCGAGATGTCCTGGTCGGCGCGCGGGGTACCGGGCATCGACCGGATCCTCGAATCCGAACTGCGCCTGGACCGCGAGGTCTACGCGGACCTCCCGCTGACGGGACTGTGCCTCTTCGACCGCCGCCTCATCCCCGGACCGACCGCCGACCTGCTGACCCGCGCCCACACCGGCTGCGCCGAGGTGCCCCGCCCGCTGACCGGCGGGCTGTTGCTGCCGCAGGCCGCGCTGGCCGCCGTCCCGATGCGGGACCGCTCCGGGATCCGGCTGAGCGGCAGCGGCGACCTCGACACCCGCCAGATCCTGCGCTCGGCGCTCGCGGCCCTCGCGCGGATGCCCGGCACCGTCGTCCACCTCGACCTGTCCGCGGTGACGTTCCTCGACCCGGGCGCGGTCGCCGTGCTCGTGGACGTCTCGAATTCACTGACCGGGAAGGGCCGGAGCCTCCTTCTCCACAAGCCCCCGTACTCGCTGCGCAAAGTGGCCGAGTTGTTTCCGGAGGAATGTGCCGCGCTGGAGGTCGCAGCATGATCGTCACCCCTGTCCCGGCCGCCGCGGACCCCGCGGACTTCGTCCATCCCGCACTCTTCTACCGGGACCTGGAGGAGTACACGGCGGGCGTGGGCGGTTTCGTCCGCGCGGCCCTGGCAGCGCGGGAGCCGGTCTTCCTCGCCGTACCCGGCCCGCACCTCGACGCCCTGCTGCAGAGCCTGGGCAGCGACGCGGACGGCGTCGACTGCGTGGACATGCGCGAACTGGGCCGCAACCCCGGCCGGATCCTGGCCGCCCTCCAGGGCTTCGCCGACCGCGAACCCGGCCGGGCCGCCCGGATCGTCGGCGAGCCGATCTGGCCGGGCCGCTCCGAAGGGGAGATCCTGGAGGCCACCCGTCACGAGGCCCTCATCAACACCGCTTTCGCCGGCCGGCCCGCCACCATCCTGTGTCCGTACGACCTCTCGGGCCTGTCGGCCCGGGTGGTGGCCGATGCCCGGCGTACCCACCCCACGGTGATCGAAGGCGGCAAGGACACCGTCAGCCCGCTCTACACCGAGGCCGCCGTCGTCTGTTCGGACTGTGATCTTCCCCTCCCTGAGCCCGCGCACGAACCCCTCTTGCTGGAGTACGCCGCCGGCGGACTGGCCCTGATCCGTGAACACGCCGAGAACTGGGTCCGCCGGACGGGCCTCGACCCGGCCCGGCGCGGCGACTTCGTCCTGGCTGTCAGCGAAGCGGCCGCCAACTCCGTGGCGCACGGGGGCGGCAAGGGCACCCTGCGGCTGTGGCACGGGCCCGCGGGCGGTGTCGTGGCTGAGATCCGGGACGGCGGCCGCCTCTCCAACGCCCTCGCGGGCCGCCGGCGCCCCTCCCTGACGTCGGACAACGGCGGCCGGGGCCTGTGGATGATCCACCAACTCTGTGACCTGGTCGAGATCCGGGCCCTCGACACCGGCCTCACCCTGCGTCTCCACGTCGACGGCCCCTGAGGCCCGACCGGGCCCGGGCCTCCCGCCGGCGCCTCCGACGCCTGTAAAGTTGCGCGGGTACGGCACAAGGGGCGGCGACGGAGAGGCTGACGTGGTAACTGGCAACCCAGGAGACGGCGAAGTGGCTCCTCAGGGGGGCACCGCGACGGACGGACCGCAGGGAGCGGCGCTCCGCGAGAGCGGGACGGGTGCCGTCGTGTGCGCGATCACCGGCGATCTGGACCTCGACGGACTCGGCGCCGTCCGGCCGCTTCTGGAACAGGCGGTCCGGTCGGGCGCGAACCGGCTGGTGATCGACCTGACGGGACTGGGCTTCTGCGACTCGTCGGGTCTGAACCTGCTGCTCGCGGCGCGCCTGGACGCGGAGAAGGCCGGGCTCACGGTGCGGCTCGCCGCGCCCACCCAGCAGCTCCGGCGGCTCCTGGAGATCACCGGCGCGGACAGTGTCTTCACCATGGACACCACCGTCGACGCCGCGCTCTCCGCACCCTGACCCGCCCGTGCCAGCCACACGCCCTGCCCGGGTTCCCCGGGGACACTGCGCCGATCGGGGCAACAGCGTGTCCGGGTGGTCAGACCGGGCATACGCAACACCTGAGACGCCGGAGGCGATGACGCCCCGACCGACGATCCGGACACACCGGCCATGCGCGATAGACGACGAACAGTGTCAACGACGGGGGTGAGACCACAGTGAAGACCATCGGATCGGACACCAGCGATCCACTGCCCAGCGGACCGCCGGTCACGGGCCAGCGCCGTCGGCTCACCCTCGGCGGTACCGGCGGCCCGGTCGCCAAGGGGCGGGAGTTCGTGCGCCAGGCCCTGCGCGACTGGGGCTGGGACGGGACCGAGACCTCCGAAGACGCCCTGCTCATCGTCTCCGAGCTGGTGACCAACGCCAACGTGCACGCCGGTGGCTGCCACCAGCTGCTGGTGGTCGCCGGCGAATCCCTGCGGATCGAGGTGTTCGACGGGGACCCCGAGCTTCCCCGTCCCCGCCTCCGGCACCAGCGCGGGGCTCCCGGAGGCCAGGGGCTGTACATCGTGCAGCGCCTCTCCGACCGCTGGGGATCCGTTCCCCACGACGGCGGCAAGTCCGTCTGGGCGGAGATCGAAGCGGACCGGCTCGTGACCGGGCGGCCCGCCCCCAAGCCGGCGCCGCCGCAGCCTTCGCTCAACTGAGAGGGCCCCCGGCCCCCGGCCGGGGGCACGCCGCGCACCTGCGCCGGGGCCGCCCGCTCCCCTCTCGGGAACGGGCGGCCCCGGCGCGTCCGGCGGGCCGGGATCAGGCCGTGCGGCGTGCGTCCCGTACCGCCTGGTCGGCGGCCTCGTCCAGGGTGTGGGCGCCGGCGGTGCTCAGCCGGCCGCCGCTGCTCTCCAGGTGCGCGCGGACGAACCACTGGAAGAGCTCCAGCTGGGCCAGCTGGCCGATGAGCATGTCCTGGGTGACCAGGTCCAGCTCATCGGTGACCTTCATGGCGGACCGGTGGTCCTCGATGACACCCGCGTAGACCAGGTCCAGCGCCCCGAGGTGGGCGACCGCGTCGGCCCGGCCCACGTCGTAGTCGTCCCAGGTGCGTTCGGCGACCAGTACGCCTGGGGTGCCGGCGGGGACGCCGCCGAGGGTCGAGATGCGCTCCGCGGTGGTGTCGATCATCTCCCGGACCGCGTCCACCTGGGGGTCCAGCATCTCGTGGACGGCGATGAAATGGGGTCCCACCACGTTCCAGTGGACGTGCTTGAGCGTCAGCGCCAGGTCGTTGAGCGAGTGCAGCCGCATGCGCAGTACGTCCACGACACGGGCGGCTTCCTCCTTCGACATCCCCGGCACGGTGTAGTGCGGGGTGCTGGTGTGCTCAGCCATGACGAAACTCCGAATCTCTACTGATGGGCGTTATTCACCTTCTGCCACATTTGCCCCTATTCATGCACAGGGTGCGCGGGGGCGAAGTCGCCGCGCGGGCGCGGCTCCGCCGAAAGCGCGGCCGGTGACCCGGGCGCCGGCTAGGCGGCGGCCGGCCGCATCTCCTGACGGGCCGTCGGCAGCTCGCGCTCGGCCAGCGTCTCGGCAGCGGCCAGGGCGTCCTCGATCGTGGTCGTCGCGGTCGTGACGCAGAGGGTGTACGAGACCTGCTCCAGCTCCAGCCGCGCGGCGGCGGAGTCCTGGCCGGCCAGGGAGGCGTAACGGGCCAGGAGGGAACGGACGACGATCGGGGACGGCATCAACATGGAAGGTCCTTTCGGGCCGGTTCACGGGACTGATCAGCGACGTGCCCCCGAACCCCGAAAAGATGCGCGGGTCTTTCGCGCGCGCGTACGGTGGTTCCCGCCCGGGCCGGCCGGCATGCCCGCCCGGTAACCGGGCAGGCGGGCAACCAGAGGTCCCGTGCCGCACGCGGGGCCGGCCGTGACGAACCCGGGAGGCGGGGTACGTATGGCGACGCGATCCACGGACCGCAGTGGCGAAGAGCTGGTCGGTACCCGCCGGCGCGCCGACATCGAACGGGAGTGCGGAAGACTTCAGCGGACGACCGCCCGCTCGCGCGGCGCGGCGAGCGGATACCGGTGGGCCCTCGGCCGGGACCCTGAAGGCCCCGTCACCGGGGTCCACGCGGACGGGCCGCCCGGGATCGAGCTGCTGATCGCGGAAGTGGACGCCGCCGTCGTGCGGCTGGAGGAGCAGCCCGGCAGCTCGGTGCCGCACGACCACATCCAGGGCGTGTACGACGCCCTCGCCTGGGTGTGCGGGCACACCGAGGACCGCCCGTCCTGAAGCCGCCCTCCGCCCCAACACCGCCTGGCTCCAAGTGCGTTCAAGTCCGACGCCGGGGTACAAGGGCCCGCATGACTTCGAGGCGCATGTGGTGGGGTACGCGTACCAGGAAACCCGACGAGACGACCGCCGCGGACCCGCCGCGGGCCCGCGCCGGGACCGTGCCGATCGGTAGGCCGCCGGTGTCACCGGTGGTCCGGGCGGTGGCGATGGTGGCCGCCTTCGCGGCGACCGTGCTGTTCAGCGTGGTGCTGGCCCGCCTCACCCTGGAACCCTCCGCCGCATCGGTGGACCTGGTGCACAGCAACGTGCACCCCGGGCGCTCCATCGGCGCCTACCTGGACGGGGCGTCCGTCCGCGAGGCCGTACGCCAGCTCGGCGGCAACGTCCTGCTCGGCGTGCCGCTCGGGGTGCTGCTGCCCGTGCTCGTCCCGCCGGCCCGAGGCCTGCTGCGGGTCGCCGTCGTGACGGCGGTCCTGATGATGCTGGTGGAGCTGATCCAGGGCGCCCTGGTGAGCGGGCGCGCCTTCGACGTGGACGACGTCATCCTGAACACCTCGGGCGCGCTGCTCGGGTACCTGCTGATCGGCCGCCGCCTCGGGCGTGCAGTCCACCCGCGGCGCAGGCACTGGTGGCACCGCCGCCCGCGCCCGGCCCGGGCGGGCACGCCGGAGTGACGGGCGGCCGGCCGGGCCCCCGCTCACTGGAGCGGGCGGGCCTCCAGGGCCGAGACCGGGTCCTGGTGGCCGCCCGACGGCAGCATCCGTACCTCGCCGCGGTCGCTGATCTCCGCCCGGACGATGCCGGTCGGGTCCTCGTACACGGGGTGGCCGCCCGGTCCCGCCTGCTGGGTCCGGGACACCACCACGGTGTCGGGCCCCGCCCCCGGCTCGCCGGGAAGCACCAGTTCGTAGCGCTCGGCGCTCACCTGGAGCCTCCTTCCGTACGGCCCGTGGCGGGCCGTCCTCCCTCCATCATGGTCGAAGGGGCCGGGCGACGCGCGCGCGGACGGCGCCGTCAGCCGGCCCGCCCGTACCGTACGTCGGAGGTCCAGATCCGTTCGAGGCGGACCCGGCCGCCCGGGCGCGGGGCGTGCCAGATCTTGCCGCCCCCGGCGTAGATGCCGACGTGCTCCATGGTGGCGCCCCGGGGGAAGAAGACGAGGTCGCCGGGCGCGCGCTGGACGGGTGGGATGTGCCGGGTGTGTTCGTACTGCTGCTCCGCGGTGCGCGGCAGTCTGCTCCCGGCCTTGCGGAAGGCGTAGAAGGTCAGTCCCGAGCAGTCGAAGCGTTTGGGCCCCGCGGCGCCGTAGGCGTACGGGGCCCCCCGTTTGGAGGCGGCCACCGCGACGGCTTTTACGCCATGCGATACGGCCGCGCGGGCCGGGGCGGCGCCGCCGGTCACCGTCGAGGCGGCGAGGAACAGGCCGAGGAAGGACAGGGCGAGGACGCGGGGCGAGGGGGCCGGGGGCCGGTGTTCTCCGGGGGAATGGGCGTCTTCCGTTCCGTAGGGGGCCATCGTGATACCTCCGCATTGGGTTGCAGGAACAGCCCCGGTTCCGGGGCTGGTCTTGGTTGACATGCGCTGGGCTCTCGACGGCCGACCAGTCTTCCTTCCGGGTGGGAGGTTTCTGGTGATTTGCAGGTTCATGCGGTGTATCGGTTACGTAAAGAGACCCGCCCCCGGTGCCCCGGCCACGGGCCCGGGTCCGCGGGGGCGGAGGCGGCCGCCGGGTCCTCGGCGGTGATCGTGCTCGTGCCCGTCATCTCGAACAGACGCCGGACCTGGGGCGACCGCACCCCCGCCACGCGCAGGGTGCGGCCGTGGGCGCGGGCCCGCCGCTCCGCGCGCAGCAGCACCTCCAGCCCGGAGCAGTCGCAGAAGGTGACCCCGCTGAAGTCGGCGTCGATCCGCGTCACCCCGTCGCGGAGCGCCTCGTGGAGTGCCTCGGCCAGCAGCGGAGCGGTCGCGACATCGATCTCCCCGGTCACCGCCACGGTGACCCGGCCGTCGCAGCGGCTCGTCGTGACGGCCGCCGCGGCCTCCTCGGGCGTCGGGCCGGACTCGTATCGACGTGTGGACATCGCCGGCTCCTTCCTCTCGGGCCTCTCGGGCGGGGGCTGCCGTGCGGCGGCTCCGGCCTGTGCGCCTCAGGTCTCGCGGCGCTGGGTGTCGCTGTCCCGGCGCAGCCGGTGCGTGTGCCGGGTCATCTCGTCGATGCGGTCGGCGAGTTCGGCGTGTTCGGGGCGCAGGTGCCGCCGGGTGTCGGTGAGGGGGCGGACCAGGTGGGCCGCGTCGGCGTGGGCGAGCGCCTGATTGAGCTCCCCGAGCTGCCGGTCGGCGCCGGCGGGCAGGTCGGTCAGGGCGGTCACCTGCCCGGCCAGTCGGCGCAGGCCCGCGGCGTTGTCCCGGGCCCACGCGGTGACGGTGCGGTCGGCCGCCCGCCGGTCGCGCACGGCCTGCACCCGCTGCTCACCGGTGACGCCCGCCTCACCGGGGCGCTGGCGCAGGTAGCGCCGCTCGGCGGCCTGGCGGCTGGCCACGCCCAGGGGCCCGGCCAGGTCCGCCCAGCTGGCGCCCGCTTCCCGGGCGGTCTCGATCAGGCCGGTCTCCCAGCCGGCGAGCTGCTCGCGCACCTGGCGCAGCAGCGCGATGCTGGCCAGGGCCGGGTGCGGGCCGTCGGAGGCGGGGGCCGTCCCGGGCTCCGTGGCGTCGGCGCTCTGGGCCTCCCGGACGGCCCGGTCGATGGCTTCGAGGGCGGCCGCCGCGGCGAGGAACGAGGCAGGGCCCGTACCCGCTCGCGGGGTGGGTTGCGCGGATGCGGTCATGGGGCGATCTCCGTTGCTCTTGTCATCCTCCAGATGACGTCCTGCTTGTCATCGTCTGGACGACATGCTACAACGGAAGCACGTTGAAGCGCATTGGCAGTTCCTGCCTGAACCGACTGGAGGTGTTTCGCGATGTTGATGCGCACCGACCCGTTCCGCGAGCTCGACCGGCTCACCCAGCAGCTGATGGGGACCACCGGCACCTGGTCGAAGCCGTCCGTGATGCCGATGGACGCCTACCGCGAGGGCGACGACTACGTGATCGCCTTCGACCTCCCGGGTGTCTCCGCGGACGCGATCGACATCGACGTCGAGCGGAACATGCTGACCGTCAGGGCCGAGCGCCGGCCGACGGCCAAGGGCGACGAGGTGCAGATGGAACTCTCCGAGCGTCCGCTCGGCGTGTTCTCCCGGCAGGTCATGCTCGCCGACACCCTGGACACCGAGCACATCAACGCCGACTACGACGCGGGTGTCCTGACCCTGCGCATTCCGATCGCCGAGCGCGCGAAGCCGCGCAAGATCACCATCAGCGCCACCGGCGGCGGGCCCAAGCAGATCTCCGGCTGACCGGCTCGCGGCCGCCCAGGCGGCGGAGGGCGGGCCGATCGTCTCCCCCCGGCAGTCCCGTCCTCCGCCCGCATGCCCGGCCCGCGGGCCCCGTCCCACGGGCCGGCGCGAGTACCGTCCCGGCGAGCACCGAGGAGGACAGGCCCCATGGCATTGCGTTGGGAGGCGTTCCTCGACCAGGTCCAGGAACGCGGTGAGTACAACAGTCCTGAGGAAGCCGATCGGGCCGCCCGGGTCGTCCTGGCCCTGCTCGGCGCCCACGTCGTCGGCACCGAACGCGCCGAACTGGCGGCCCGCCTGCCCGAGACGTACGCGCTGATCCTGCTCAACCCGCTCCAGGCGGTGGAGCCGCTCTCGCCGGAGCGGTTCGTCCGCGCCACGGCGGCGTGGATCGAGGGCGCCTCGCAGGCGACGGCGGCCTGGGACGTCGGCGCCGTGCTCAGCGTCGTCGCCGACGCGGCCGGACCGGACCTGGTCCGACGGCTGCTGCTCCAGCTGCCGCCCGGCTACGACCTCCTCTTCGGGCACCCGCAGCCCGTCTGAACCCCGCCGCCCCCGCCCCCGACCCTCGACGAGAAAGGCGCACAGCATCCATGTTCCACCGGCCCGAACAGCTCCAGCAGGCGCCGGAGATGACCTACGACCAGATGGTGGAGAAGGTGCGCTACGAAGGCGCGTACCCCACCCGGGAGCGAGCCGAGGACGCCGTCCGCAACGTCATGTCCGCGCTCGGCGGCCAGATCACCGGCGACGAACGCGTGGCCCTGGCCGCCCGCCTGCCGGTGGAAGCCGCCCTCACCTTCACCGCCCGGATCCCGGACCCGCAGCCGCTCACCGGCTGGGCCTTCGTCAAGGACCTGGCGACCCGCACCGGCGGCACGCCCGCCACCGCCCGCTGGGAAGCCGGCGCGGTCCTCACCGTCGTCGCCGCCCTGGCCGGACCGGACCTCCTCGCCCGCATCCTGTCGGGACTGCCCGACGGCTGGGCCCTCCTCTTCGGCCGGGCGCAGCTGCTCACCCCGCAGCCGGCCCGCCACGCCGCCTGACCCCGGCGGCCGCACGCCGGGCCGGGGGCGACCGCCGCCCCCGGCCCGGCGCTCCGGGATCATCGGGGGCATGTCCGTCGAGTTCATCTGCCTGATCGCCCTGGCCGTCGTCCTGGTGTGCGCCGTCGTCCGTCCCTTCGGCCGGTCGGAGGCGGTCTTCGCGGTACCGGCCGCCTGCCTGGTCGTCGCGGTCGGCGGGATCACGCCCAGCCACCTGCGCGAGGAGGCGGAGCGGCTCGGACCGGTGATCGGCTTCCTCGCGGCGGTCCTCGTCCTCGCCAAACTCTGCGACGACGACGGACTCTTCCACGCCTGCGGCACCTGGATGGGACGCTGGGCGGCGAGCCGCCCGCACAGACTGCTCGGCGCGGTCTTCGTCCTCGCCTCGCTGATCACCGCGGCGCTGAGCCTGGACGCCACCGTGGTCCTGCTGACCCCGGTGGTGTTCGCGACGGCCGCCCGGATGGGCGCCCGGCCCACCCCCCACGTGTACGCAGCCGCCCACCTGTCCAACTCGGCCTCGCTGCTCCTGCCGGTGTCGAACCTGACGAACCTGCTGGCCTACACCGCCAGCGGGCTCACCTTCACGCGCTTCGCGCTGCTGATGACGCTGCCGTGGCTGGCGGCGATCGCCGTCGAGTACGTGGTCTTCCGGCGCTTCTTCGCCGCTGACCTGAACGCGCCCACGGAGCGGCCGGAGGCGGCGGAGCAGCCCGAGCTGCCGCTGTTCGCGCTGGTGACCGTCGCCGCGACGCTCGCCGGGTTCGCCGTGGCCTCCGCCGTGGGGATCGACCCGGCCTGGGCCGCCGCGGCCGGGGCGCTGGTGATGGCCGTACGGGAGCTCGCGCGCCGCCGAACCACGCCGGGCGCCGTCCTGCGCTTCGCGGCCCCGTCCTTCCTGGCATTCGTGCTCGCGCTCGGCATCGTGGTCCGAGCGGTCGTCGACCACGGGCTCGGCGCCGCGCTGGGCCACGTCCTGCCCGGCGGTACGGGCCTGCCCGCGCTGCTCGGCACCGCCGCGCTCGCCGCGCTGCTGGCCAACCTGATCAACAACCTGCCGGCCGTCCTGGCGCTGCTCCCGCTGGCCGCACCCGTCGGCCCCGGCGCGGTGCTGGCCGTACTCCTGGGGGTGAACATCGGCCCCAACCTCACCTACGCCGGGTCGCTGGCCACCCTGCTGTGGCGGCGCATCGCCCACGGGCACGGCCACCAGGTCAACCTGGGGCAGTTCACCCGCCTCGGCCTCCTCACCGTCCCCGCCTCACTGGTCGCCGCCACGCTCGGGCTGTGGGCTTCCCTGAGCCTCTTGGGGACCTGACGGGGCGAGCGGCACGGCCGGCCACAGGGGTGCGCAACTGCCCCGGCGGCAGCCGATGTTGCGGGACGCCTTCACCCGTTGTGTTTACCGCCGCGATTTTCGGTTACAGGAAGTAGTGAAAGGCAGTCAGTACCCGACGGAAGGCAGGAACATGAACCTCGTTGCCGGGCTCATCCTCGTCGCGGTCCTCGTCCTCATCGCCCTGTTGGTCGTGGCCCCTTCGGCCCCCTCGCGGCGCAACCCCTCTCCCGGCCGCCGACGTTCCGGCGCGCACCGGCTGAAGACCGTTCCCAGGCAGCGCGGCGCGGGCCGGTTCCACACCCCGCAGTGACCCGCACCGGGGCACCATACTCCCCCAACCCCCTCGTGGGGGAGGGGGAGTTTTCATAACCGGACGGCGTCGGCGGCGTCTCGTCCAGATCCCTTGACGCGCTCCAAGGGCCCTCACATACTGGCGGCCAAATCGATTTGGCTCCGTCATCGCGACCCCCGTCCCGGGCCGTGGAGGAGCCATATCCGGAACGAGCCGAACGGAGCTCGAACGTGCCCAGTTTCCGCACCGCGAACCGCCGTCCCACACCGCCGCAGTCCTCGCCGGAAAGCCGGCCGCAGCCGGCGGACGAGCCCGGCCCGGGAGAGCCGCCGCAGCAACAGCCGCACCCCGTGGACGAGTCCCGCCCGCTGGGCCGGATCCTGCTGTTCGGCATCCAGCACGTCCTGGTGATGGCCGCGACCCCCATCTCGGCGATCTTCCTGATGAGCGCGACCCTGGGGCTCGACTCCCGACTGACGGTCAAACTGCTCTCCGCCGCCTTCGTCCTGTCCGGTACCGGTTCGCTGATCCAGTCCCTCGGGCCCTGGAAGATCGGGCCACGGCTGCCGTTCGTCATGCTCCCCGGGGGAGCCCCGCTCATCCTCTTCCTCGCCATCGCCCAACAGCACGGCCTGCGCACCGCCACCGGCGCGGTGATCCTCACGGCGGCCTTCTACTTCCTCGTGCTGCCGGTGTTCTCCCGGCTCCTCGCCTTCTTCCCCGCCCTGGTCATCGGCACGATGATCGTCATCGTGGGGGTGAACCTGGTCAAAGTGGGCGCGGTCCTGGTCACCGGCCGGCCCGGGGAGCCGGGCTTCGCCGACCCCGCCCACCTCGTGCTGGGCCTGGCCACCATCGGCTTCACCATCGCCTTCTACCGGCTCTGCACCGGCGTCCTGCGCCAGCTCGCGGTGATGCTCGGCCTGATCGCCGGTACCGTCCTCGCCGTCGTCCTCGGGGACGTCGACTTCGGCCGGGCCGTCCACGGGCCGCTGCTCGGCGCGCCCGAGCTGCTGCCGTTCGGTTCCCCGCAGTTCAACCTGGTCGCCGCCCTCCCGCTGATGCTCTACAGCCTCGCCTCGATGGCGGAAGCCACCGGCCAGACCGTCATCAACGCCGAGGCGGTGGGCAAGCCCGTCGACCGCCGCACCGACGTGCCCAAGACCATCCGGGGCGACGCGGTCGTCTCCTTCCTCGGCGGGTTCTTCGGACTGCCGCTGATGGTGACGAGCGGCGAGAACATCGGCATCGTCCGCGTCACCGGAGTCCGGAGCCGCTTCGTCACCGCCGCGGCCGGAGTGGTGCTGATCTGCATCGGGTTCCTCGCTCCCGTGACCCGCGCCATCAGCGTGGTGCCCGCGGCCGTGGTCGGCGGCACCGCCATGGTCGTCTTCGCGGTGATCACGGTGCTCGGCATCCAGATGCTGGGCCGCGCCGCACTCGACCGGCACACCAACACCTTCATCTGCGCCGTCTCCCTCGCCCTCGGACTGCTGCCCATCCTGATCCCGGGCGTCTACGGGGGCCTGCCGTCGGGCCCGCGGATCCTCCTCGAAAGCGGGGTCGCCGTAGGAGCGTTCACCGCCGCCCTGCTCAACGTCCTGTTCCACCCCCCGAGGCTCGGCCGCGCCCGCCCGGCCGGAGCGCCCGAGGCCGCGCCGCACCCCGAGCCGGACGCGGACGCCCGCAACGAGGCCGCGCCGCGCGGCTGAACCCCCTCCACCGGAAAGAGAACCATGACCGACTCGTCCCCCGACCGCCTCGTCGGCACCGGCCCCCGGCTGCTCGTGCCCGACGTGGTGATCACCCCCGACGGTCCGCTCGACGGCCACGCCGTCGTCGTGGCCGACGGATCCTTCGGCGCCATCGGCCCCGCCGCGGAACTGGAACGCCTGCACCCCCGGCTGACACCAGTACACCTGCCCGGACACGCGCTGCTGCCCGGCTTCGTGGACACCCACCACCACCTCACCCAGAGCTTCGGCGCGGCCCTCGCGTTCGGCGAACCCTCGGAGATCTTCCGCCGGGTGTGGGCGCCCCTGGAGGGCGCGCTGGACGAGGAGTCCGCGTACGTGGCGGCGAAGCTGGCCGCGCTGGAGTCGCTGCGCGGTGGATTCACCACCGTCGCGGACGCGGGCACCCGGGCCGACGTCGAGGCCGACGTGGTCGCCGCCGCCGCGCGGGACGCCGGGATCCGCTGCGTACTGGCGCTGCTCTGCAACGACGCACCGGGTGCGGACTCCTCCGACGTCATGGCCCGGGCGCACAAGCACCTGGCCCGCTACGACACCGACGACCTGATCCACCCGTCCCTCGGCGTCTCCATCCCCGAGGCCGCGACCGCCCGTACCCTGCGCGCGACCGCCTGCCTGGCAGCCGAAGCGGGAGCCGTCGTACAGATCCACGTCAACGAGCACCTCGTCGCCGTCGAACGCTCCCTCGTCCGGCACGGCCTGCGCCCCCTCGAACACCTGCACCGGGTGGGCGCGCTGGGGCCCCAGCTGGTGGCCGCCCACGCCACGCTCCTGACCCCGGCCGAACTCACCCTGCTCGCCGACAGCGGCGCCGCCGTCAGCTACAACCCGGTGGCCAGCGCCTGGAAGGGGAACGCCGTCGCCCCCGCGGCCCTGATGGCGGAGCGCGGGATCCGCTTCGGGCTCGGCACCGACGGCACCCGCGGCGACGCCTTCCGGCTCGCCGACGCCGCGGAGACCGCCCAGCGCCTGGCCTACGGACTCGCCTCCGGCGACTCCTCCTGCGGAGCGGGCTGGACCTGGCTGGAGCACGGCTCGCGCGGCGGCGCCGACGCACTCGGCCTCGGCTCCTTCACCGGAACCGTCACCGAAGGGGCCGCCGCCGACTTCCTGCTCATCGACATATCGACCCCCGAAATGCGGCTGTCCTGGGACCTGCCGTGGGAACTGGTCCGGCGCGGCAACCGCGACCAGATCAGTGCCGTGTTCGTCGGAGGCCGGCTACGGCTGTGGCACGGCTGGCCCACCGACTGGGACGGCCCGGCGCTGGTCCGGCAGGCGGCCGAACTCTCCCGCTCCGTGCTGGGGCGGGCCGCCGTCACCCGGGCCCACCCCACCTCCATGGCCGCGCGCGCCGGCCGCGACCGCGACCGCGGGCGGAGCGTGGCCCGGTGAGTACGCAGACCCTCGCCCTGCTGGCCGTGACGGTGGCGGTCGCCGCGTTCGTGCAGGGGACCAGCGGGCTCGGGTTCGCCCTGATCGTCGCCCCGGTGGCCGGGCTGCTCGATCCGGCGCTGCTGCCCGTGTTCGTGCTGGCGTCGATGATCCCGCTCAACGCGTACGTGGCCTGGCGCGAGCGGGACTGCCTGGACCTGCGCGGCGCCGGCTGGATCACCGGGGCGCGGCTGGCCGCCACCCCTCTCGGCCTGGTCCTGCTCTGGGCCATCCCCGAGGGCCGGCTCGGCCTCTTCGTCGGGGCGGCCACGGTCCTGGCGGCGCTGGTCAGCCTGGCCGCGCCCGCCTTCACCCCCGGCCGGGCCGCTTACCTGGGCGCGGGCCTGGTCACCGGGCTCACGGAAACCGCCACGGGGGTGGGCGGTCCGCCGCTCGCGCTGGTCTACCAGCACCGCCCGCCGGCGGAGCTGCGGGCCACGATCGCCGTGTGCTTCCTCGTCGGCGAAGTCGCCTCCCTGGCCCTGCTGTTCGCGACCGGCCAGGGCCACCCGGGCCAGCTGGGCCAGGCGCTGTTGCTGCTGCCCGCCCTGGCGGCGGGCGCCTGGCTGAGCCGCCTGGTCCACCACCGCCTGGACGCGCGCCGGATGCGGCTGTTCGTCCTCGGCTTCGCCCTGGTCTCCGGGGTGGTGCTCATGCTCGGTTAGGCCGTCGGCCGTCAGCCGCCTGCCGGTGGGCCGGCGCGCAGGGACGACGCGCGGGCGATCAGGCGGGGTTCGGGCGCCGTGGCGACGGCCGGGGCGTCCTCCCCGCGCAGCCGCCCGAGCAGCAGTTCCACCGCTTGGGACGCGGCGTGGTCCAGGTGCAGGTCGACCGCCGTCAGCGGCGGCTCGCAGGTCCGGGCCCGCAGCCCGTCGTAGCGGGTGACGACCATGACGTCCTGCGGGATCCGCCGGCCGCTGTCCCGGATCGCCCGGACCGCGCCGACGGCGAAGGTGTCCACCAGGGCGCAGACCGCGTCGATCCGGGGGTGGGCGGCGAGCAGCGCCGCGCAGGCGTCGTAGCCGGCTTGTTCCCCGCCCTCCTCCGGCGCGGCCGCCACCAGCGGGTCCCAGCCGTGCCGCGCCGCGGCCCGCTCGAACACGGCCCGGGCGTCGACGCCGGAGTGGCGCGCGCCGGCCCCGACGATCAGCGCGGGACGCCGCGCGCCCTGCTCCCGCAGGTGTCCGAGCAGCAGTTCCGCGACCGGGGTGCCGCGCAGGTCGACGTAGGGGGCGGCGTCGGCGGGGGAGACCGGCCGGCCCAGCGCCACGTACGGCAGCCCGCGCTCGCGCAGCTGCGCCACCGCGACGTCGTCCGCGTCGGGCTCCACGACGATGGCCCCGTCGATGTCCACCGAGTACAGCGGGGAGCCGCTGCGGACCGGCGGGACGAGGACGAGCGCGTAGCCGTGGACCAGCGCGCGCTCCGCGGCCGCGGCGGCGACCTCCATGTAGAAGCCCAGCCGGGACGGGCCGCCGGCCACGGCGAACGGCATCGACGACGCCAGCGCGATGGCCTTCGCCTCGCCCCGGCGCAGCCGTTGCGCACGCAGGTTCGGCCGGTACCCGAGCTCGGCGGCGATCGCCTTGATGCGCTCCCGGGTCCGCGGGTCGACCTTGCCGATCCCGTTCAGGGCGTGCGAGACGGTCGTCCGTGACACCGAGGCGGCCCGGGCCACGTCGGCGATCGTCGGCGGCCGGGCACCAGTACCGGAAGGGGACATCTGGGGTAACGCTCCTCGCGCCGCGCAGGGGTGACCTCCGCATCTTCGCCGACCGGCGGTCCCGCCGGAAGACGCGCCCCCGGTTCAGGCCCGCGCGAGGACCGCGACGGCGTTGTGGCCGCCGAAGCCGAAGGAGTTGCTCACCGCGATCTCGCCGGTGTGCTCGCGGGCCGGTCCCGTGACGACGTCGATCCCCATCCCGGCGCCCGGCTCGGTCAGCCCGGCCGTGGGCGGGACGGTGTCCGCGGCCAGGGCCAGGACGGTCAGCGCCGCCTCGATCGCGCCGGAGGCGCCCAGGGTGTGTCCCAGGGCCCCCTTGGACGAGGTGACGGGCGGCCGGTGCGGGAACACGCGCCGCAGGACGCCCGCTTCGATGTCGTCGTTCTGCCGGGTCGAGGTGCCGTGGGCGTTGACGTGGCCGACGTCCCCGGGCGCCACGCCGGCGTCCGCGAGGGCGGCGCGGACCGCCTGCTCGGCCCCCCGCCCCTGCGGGTGCGGGGCCACCAGGTGGTGTGCGTCGCAGGAGGCGGCGTACCCGATCAGCCGGGCCAGGGGCCGGGCTGATCGGGCCGCGGCGTCCGCGGGCCGTTCCAGCACCAGGGCGCCGGCGCCCTCGGCGATGACGAAGCCGTCCCGGGTGGCGTCGAACGGCCGTGAGCCGGTGCCCGACAGGGCGCCGATCTGGGTGAAGCCCGCCACCATCAGCCGGGTGGTGGCCGCCTCCGCCCCGCACACCAGGGCGATGTCGCACTGTCCCGTCGCCAGCAGGTCACGGGCGAGGCCGAGCGCGGTGGTGCCCGAGGCGCAGGCGGTGGAGGTGGAGAGGGTGGGACCGGTCACCCCGAAGCGCAGTGCGAGGTTGGCGCAGGCCATGTTGATCAGATAGCCGGTGAGGAAGTACGGCGAGACGAACTCCGGTCCCCGTTCGGCCAGCCGGGCGAGCGCCTCGTCCTGGGTCCGCAGGCCCCCCAGGCCGCCGCCCGTGACGACGGCGACCCGGCTGCCGTCCCACCGCTCCGGGTCGAGCCCGGCCTGGTCGAGCGCCTGGGCGGCCGCCGCCAGGGCGAACCGGTCGACCCGATCGAGCCGGCCCGAGCCGCGCAGGCGCAGCACGGGGTGGTCCAGTTCCGGCACGCGGCAGCTGAGGGAGACCGGCAGGCCGTCCAGTGCGGGGTCGGGGGCCGCGGTGGAGCGGCCGGCGAGGACCGCCGACCAGGTGCTGTCCCGGTCGCAGCCGGCCGGGGTGACCAGCCCGATCCCGGTGACGACGGCCGGAGGGCGCCGGCTCAACGGTCCGTGCATCGCGCGCCGACGGACTCGGCGAACTCCCCGAGGGTGGTGGCGCGCAGCTCCTCCTCCTCGACCTTGACGCCCAGCGTCTCGTGTACGGCGATGGCCATCTCGACCACCATGAGCGAGTCGGTCAGCAGCTCGCGCATCGGCGCGTCCGCCCGCACCTCGTCGGCGGGAACCTCGAACTTTCCGATGAGCAGTTCGCTGATCGCGTGGAGGACGGATTCCTGCGCGGAAATGGTCACGGCATCTCTCATTTGCGGTTTCGCGGCCTCGTGCAGCATGGTGACGCAGTGGCCGGCGGTCGAAGGTGAACGGAAAAGCGATTTTCTCCGGTCGTGGGCGGGGGGCCTTGCGCCCACATAAGTACCACGGCTTCCCAATTACTCAAAACGCGTCCGCAACCGGCCTTTTGATGACGTCTGATGGGAGAGTGAGGATCATTCATGTCGGAAATCCTGACGGATTCGACCGCTGACCCGGCCGGCCTGACCGTGGACCCCGTCGACCCGATCGTCGACCCGGACGCCGTGGCCGGCGTCCTCGACGTGGCGGGCGTGGAGCTGCGCTACCTCAAGCGGCTGTTGGGCAGAGCCGGGGAGACCGCGTGGGCCCGGTTCCTCGACTGGCTCGTGGCCGAATATTTCCGCCTGGAGGTGACCGGGTGGGAGAACATTCCCGCCGAAGGGCCGGCCGTCCTCGTCGCCAACCATTCGGGTGCCTGGGGGCTCGACGCATTCGTTCTCCAGAACGTCCTCGTCGGCGGTCTCGACCGGCCGCTGCACGTGCCCGCGGCCCCCTTGATCTTCCGGTTTCCGGTCATCGGTTCATACGCGCGCAAGAACGGCGCGATTCCGCTCGATCCGACGCTGGGATGGGAACACCTGAACGCCGGGGAACTCGTGGGGGTGTTTCCCGAGGGAATGGCAGGGCTGGAAAAGCCCTTCGAAGAGCGCTACCGGCTGCGGCCGTTCAGCCCCGGCTTCGCCGTCACCGCCGTGCGGGCCGGCGCGCCCGTCGTCCCGGTGTCCGTCGTGGGCGCCGAAGAGGCGTGTCCCAAGCTGGGCGAGGTGCCGGCCCTGGCACGCCTGCTCGACCTGCCCTACTTCCCGCTCACGCCCCTGTTCCCGCTGCCGTCCAAGTGGCTGATCACCATCGGTGAGCAGATCCCGGCGCCCCCGCGGCCCGAGTCCCTCGCCGAGCGCTCGGCCGCCGCCCGCCGGCTGTGCGCCCAGGCCCAGGCCGCCGTCCAGGAGCTGGTGGACCGGGAGCGGAACCGGCGGGAGACGCCCTTCTGGTGAGCCGGTCCGGCGGACCGGGGGCGGCTCACCCGTCGTCGGTCACCGCCCGTACGTCGGGCCAGACCAGGGTGGTCGACCCCCAGGCAAGTCCCGCGCCGAACGCCGTCAGCGCCACCCGCATCCCGGGCCGCAGCGTTCCGGCGGCGGCCGCCTGGGCCAGCAGGACGGGCACCGAGGCCGCGGCGGTGTTCCCGTACCCCTCGATGTGCGACAGCATCCGCTCCGGCCGAAGACCCAGTTCGGCGGCGACGCCGTCCAGGATGCGCTGGTTGGCCTGGTGGGCGGCCACCACGTCCACGTCGCCGAGCGACCACCCGGCCCGCAGCACGGCCCGCGTCACCGAATCGCACATGCCGACGACCGCCTGCTTGCGCACGACCGGCCCGTCCATCCGGAAGTAGGGGGAGAACTCCTCCTCCGGCGCGACCAGGTTGCGCTTGCGGGCCCGTGCCCCACCCCCGGGGACCTCCAGCAGGTCGGCCTGCGTGCCGTCGCTGCCCAGGTCGAACGGCCCGAGGGCGCCCGGCTCGTCGGCGGTACCGGCCCGCAGCAGCACCGCGCCCGCGCCGTCGCCGAAGATGGCCGCCATCAGCCAGTCCTCCGGGTCGATGAAGGCGGAGAACACGTCCGAGGCCACCAGCAGCACACTGCCGAAGGCCCCGCCGGCGATCATCGACGAAGCCACGCCCAGGCCGTACAGGAACCCGCTGCACCCCGACGCCAGATCGAACGCCGGAACCGTCCCGCACCCCAGCCGCGCGGCCACCTCCGGCGCCCCGGCCGGCACGAGCCGGTCCGGCGAGATGGTGGTCAGCACCACCGCGTCGGTCCCGGTGGCCCCGGCGGACTCCAGCGCGCCCCGGCCGGCCCGTACGGCGAGGTCGACGGTGGCCTCGCCGTCGGCGACGCGGCGGCTCCCCACGCCGATGCGGGCGCGGATCCACTCGTCGCCGACGGGCCGGTTCCCGCACAACTCGGCGTTGGTGAGGGCGCGCGGCGGTACGTACGAACCGACGCCGGCCAGCACCGCGCCCCGGCGGGTCTGCGGTGAGCGCGCCGCCATCAGCCGGCCAGCCGGTTCGCTGCGCGCCGCACGTCGTCGGCGGCCTTCGCACACCGCTCGGCGTGGCCGAGGAGGGTCATCCGGAACCGCTCGCCGGCCGCGTCCGTGTCCCAGCCGCCGTTGCCGGCGCAGGCCGCGAGGCTCTCCGCGTGGCGCTCCAGCCGGTCCGCACTGGCGTGGGCCAGGGCCCCGTAGGCGGCCGGTGCGTACCCGTGCGCCGAGACCGGCACGGCGGTCGGCAGACCGACCGTCACGCGCCCGTCCCCGGGCAGGCCTTCGGCCTCCCGGAACGCCACGAGCAGCGTGGCCGGATCCAGTGCGTCCGGCAGCCGGTCCGCGCTGAGCCGGGGCGAGATCACCGCCGGGTGCGCCGCCGCCGTGACCCGGCGCACGACCTCCTCGGCGACGTGCTGCGCGAAGCGCGCCGCCGCGCAGCCGGACGGGCCTCCGCACAGCGCCGACGGCCCGGCCCCCGAGTGGTCCTCTTCCCGCACCCAGCCCGGCGCCCACAGGATCTCGGTGCCGGCCTCGACCGCCAGGTCCTCCCATACGAACGCGCTCCGCACCGGGTACACGGCGGCGGAGACCGGCGGGAAGCGGCGCAGCGCCTCGCCCACCGCCTCGCCGGCCCCGGTCACCGACCCCACGGCGAGCAGGGCCAGCGCCTGGAGCGTGATCCCGGCCGCGGCCCCGCCGACCACGGCGAGCGTGTGCGCCACGGCCGCGGCCGCGGCCTCGGGCCCGGCCCCGTCCGCCACCAGCCAACCGGCCACCGAAGCGGGGTCGGGGTCCGCCAGGTACGGGGCCAGCCGTCGCTCCAGGGCCGCGCTCCGGGCCGGGTGGGAGCGGCGCTCCGACTCCGCCGACGCCCGTGCGACGACCTCGCTCAGCAACGTGTCCTCGGCCGCCGCCGCGCCCACCACGAGCCGCCGCGCGACCCGGGCCGTGCCGCGCCGCCAGTCGTCCCAGTCGAGCGTGCCGTCCCCGCGCCGGGCCGCGATCACCGCGTCCACGTCCTCGGCGAGCAGGGCGGCCCACTGCCCCCGCGCCACCGGTACCTCCCGCTCCAGCGGCACGTGCGGAGAGAGCCCGTACCGTCGTCCGCCCGGCGTCAGACCGCTGGGCGCACCGAGCGCGCCCGCCTCCTCCGCCCGGGCGAGGAGGCCCGCGGCGTCGACGCCGGACGGCGGTACGAGGAAGGTCCCGAACGCGGTGCGCAGCCGTACCGGCCGCCCGGACCGGGTCCGCCGCAGATACGCCAGCAGCCCGCTCGTCACCCCCTCGCGGGTGAGGGCGTCCAGCCCCAGCGCGCGGGCGGGGGCGTCCGTCCACGGCAGCCGGTGGGCGAGCATGGCCGCGCTGAACACGGCGTTCTCCAGCGGCCAGGCCGGCGCCGGCCGGCGTACCGTGGTGGCCGGACTCTCGGCAGTGGTCATCGGTCGGTCTCCCTCGTGGTCGCTGTGGTCACTTGTCGCGGAGCATGTACGGCTGGTTGTGGACGACTTGGCCGTCGTAAGCCGTGATCAGTTCGTTGACCTGGTCCCGGTAGCCGGTCAGCTCCCCGCGCAGGGTGTCCGAGTACGCCTGCGGAGCGTGCGACAGCGGGTAGTCGTAGGACTCGTCGAGCCAGGCCAGTTCGACCCAGCTGTCGGGGATGTCGTTGGGCGAGGCGGGCCCGCGCCCGTCCAGCATGGGGATCACGTCGTGCTTGTTGACGAGGCTGATCACCTGCGTGGTGTGGTCGGCGGGCCGCTTGCCGTCGATCGGGGAACCCACCGTGATCACGTGCGTGATGCGGTACGTCGACGCCAGGTCCACGTCCATCGCGAGGTTCATCGCGGTCAGCCCGCCCAGACTGTGCCCGACGATCATCAGTTCCGCCCCGGCGGGCAGTCCCGACCGCAGGATCAGCTGCTTCACGGCCCGCGTGTACGTGGTGTCGGTGCGCAGCAGTCCGTCGAACGCGCCGACGAGGTCCTGCGGGGTGCTGTTGCTCAGCAGCCCGAAGCTGGTCCCGGGCAGCAGCAGGACGTGCCGCTGCTGCCCGTCGGTGCACGCCACCCGGCGCAGCAGGACGAGCCCGTGGTTGCCCAGGGCGCCGATGTCGTTGACGTAGCTGACGATGTCGTTGCAGGACGTACCCAGCACCTTCGCCAGGATGGAGTCCGGATCGGCCCGCTCCGCGCGCCCGGGCCCGGGGTTGAGGTAGCCCAGCAGCGAACTGGGCAGTCCCAGGAAGGGGTCGGTGGTGGGCACGCCGCCGGCGAGGGTCACCCAGGAGAAGTCGTCGTTGACCGGGTTCTCGTCGAGCAGGCCGGACAGGGCCAGCAGCTCCATGATGACGGGGGACACCGTGGTCAGCGCGCGGGTCACGCCGAACCGCTCGACCAGCCCGTACATCGCCCGCAGCGCCTCCAGCCGGTTCCCGTCGACCATGGCGTCCGTCAGCCGCCTGGCCAGGGGCGAGTCCAGGTTCGGGTGCTCGGCCGCGACGGCCCGGATGCGCATCGCGAAGGCGTCCACCGCCATGGCCACCTTCGCGGGGCGGCGGTACGTCACGCTCCCCGCCATCCGCGCCAATTCGCCCAGGAGGCCGCCGTTCGCCCCGAAACCCAGGCCCGCCGGACTGGTGAGCGCTTTCGCGCAGGACAGCGCCGTGCCCAGCGCCCAGCCGGGGCGGCGCAGCGCTTCCAGGCCGAACCGCCAGCTGGAGAGCGCTCCCGTCAGCTCCGCGCCCGCCTGCTTGGCCGTGAGCGCCGCGTCCGCCAGCAGGATCGACGCCGCGATGAGCAGTTCCGCGTCCGTCCGCGCCGGGGCGCTGCGCCCGGCGTCCTCCGGCCGTTGCTGCGCGGGGACATGCCGAGTCGTTTCGTCGACCGCCTGAGTCACCGGTGTGCTCCCTTTCGTCCCTGTGCGACGGCTGCGCCGCCTTGCCCGCTGTTCGCGCAGGCATGGTGGCACCGCGCGTGATCGCCCGGACGCCGTCGTTGCGCCGACCGGGCCCGCCCGCGCACCCCGCCCGGCGTACGGGCCCCGGCCGCACGCGGGCTCCGCGCCCGCTTCGGGCGGCGGAACTGGGCGGCCCCGGGAGGATGAGCCGGGCGCCGCCCTGTTGACACCCGGCGCCGCTGACCCCCCGGCCACCCGGACGGCGGACGGGCCGGATCGGGGCAGCGGGGACTCCCCGGACCGGATGACGGCCCGGTCGACATCCCGTGGGGCCGGAGGGACGATGGGAAAGGCGGAGTCCGCCGGACCGCGGGCCGCCGCCGGCGAGGGGCCCGGCCGGGTCGCCCGGTCTTGCACGGTGTGCCGCTTACAGCCCACGCGTGAACCGCCCCCTCCGCTCCCGCATCGTCTCTTCCGGAAGGGGAGCACCACCATGGCCCGACACACACGGCGCACAGTGATCACCGCGCTGCTCGCGTCCTCCTTCGCACTGTCCGGCGCGGCCGCCCTGGCCCCGTCGGCCGGCGCCGCCGTACCCGCAGCGAGCTGTACCGTCACCCCGAACGCCGACGGCACGGCCGTCACCATCACCGGCGAGGGCTTCACCGGTGACCGCAACCTCAACGACGGTGAGAGCACGGTGCCGCTGAGCATCGACGCGAGCGGCCACTTCCAGGTCAAGCGTTTCCAGAAGAACGCCGACTACACCGTCCTCGCGGCCCACGACGACCAGAACTTCACCTTCGTCAACTGCAAGGTCGTCAAGTCCGCGGACACCACCGGCAACACCACCGGCAACAGCATGAAGGACAAGGGGCGGGGCTACGGCGACGGTTACCGCGCCGGACGCTCGGCGGCGCAGAAGGGCTGCGGCACCAAGGCCACGCCCGACAAGAGCCAGCAGCACTCCGACGCCTACTGGAAGGCGTGGCAGCAGGGCGCCGACGCGGCCTTCAACAAGGTCTGCAGCTCCGGCAGCGCCGGCTGACGGCCGTACAGCAGGACTGAGCCGCCCCTCGATCCCGTCTCCGGCGCGCCCCGAGTCGCCGCTGCCATCGTCAGCGCATCAGCGAGCAACGGAGGGCGCCCGATGAACGCACAGTCGACGCCGGGGGCCGGCCAGGCCGCCGACGGGTCCCTCGCCCTGGTCACCGGGGCGACCAGCGGTATCGGCCTGGCCGTCGCGCGCGACCTGGGCGCCCGGGGCCACCGGGTGTTCATCTGCGCGCGCACGGAGACGGACGTGAAACAGACGGTCGAGGACCTGCGCGCCGATGGGCTGGAGGTGGAGGGAACGGCCGCCGACGTACGCAACCGGGCCGAGGTCAAGGGCCTGGTCGCGGCGGCCGTCGCCGCCTTCGACAGACCCGTCAGGATCCTGGTCAACAACGCCGGCCGCAGCGGCGGCGGCGCCACCGCCGACCTCACCGACGAACTGTGGGACGAGGTCATCGACACCAACCTGAACAGCGTCTTCCTGGTCACCCGGGAGGCGCTGACCAACGGCGGCCTCACCGCCGCCGGGCGGGGCCGGATCGTGAACATCGCTTCCACGGCGGGCAAACAAGGGGTGCTCCTGGGCGCCCCCTACTCGGCCTCCAAACACGCCGTGGTCGGCCTGACCAAGGCACTCGGCAAGGAGCTGGCGCCCCTGGGCATCACCGTCAACGCGGTCTGCCCCGGTTACGTGGAGACGCCGATGGCGGCACGCGTACGGGCGGGCTACGCGCGGGTCTGGGACACGACCGAGCAGTACGTGCAGCAGCAGTTCGAGGCCCAGATACCCTTGGGCCGCTTCTCCACTCCCGAGGAAGTCGCCGGTCTCGTAGGCTACTTGACCACCGACATGGCGGCGTCCATCACCGCGCAGGCCCTCAACGTCTGCGGCGGGCTGGGCCGCTTCTGACACCGCCGCCGGGCGCCGGGCCGGCCCCGCACAGGACCACGCGCCACCATCACGCGTAGACGCACGCATATGGAACTGAGCTTCACGGCCATGTCCCGTCTCGCGACAAGGGACTTGACTGTACTCATGACTCGGACCACGCAGCACATCCAGACCACCCTCGTCATCGGCGGCACCGGCAAGACCGGCCGACGCGTCGCCGAGAAGCTCTCCGCCCAGGGCCTCCCGGTCCGGGTCGGCTCCCGGTCGGGAGAGCCCGCCTTCGACTGGAACGAACCCGACAGCTGGGTCCCCGCCCTGGAGGGCGTCGACCGGGTGTACGTCACCTACTACCCCGACCTCGCCTTCCCGGGCGCCGCCGAGCAGGTCGGCGCGTTCGCCAAGGTGGCCGTCGACAACGGCGCCCGCCGGCTGGTCCTGCTCTCGGGACGCGGCGAAGAGGCCGCCGCGGTCAGCGAGGAGAACCTCAAGGCCTCCGGCGCCGACTGGACGATCGTCCGCTCCAGCTGGTTCAACCAGAACTTCAACGAGAGCTTCTTCCTGGAGCCGGTCCTGGCCGGCGAGATCGCCCTGCCGACCGCCGACGCCGTGGAGGCCTTCGTCGACGCCGACGACATCGCCGACGTGGTCGTGGCCGCCCTGACCGACGACGAGCACATCGGCAAGACCTACGAACTGTCCGGCCCCCGCCTGCTGAGCTACAGCGACGTGGCCGCCGAGCTGACGAAGGCGACCGGCCGGCAGATCACCTACGTCTCCGTCACCAACGAGGAGTACCGCGCGGTCCTGCGCGAGAACGACCTCCCGGAAGAGTTCGCCGACCTGTTCACCATGATCCTGGACGGCCGCAACGCGCACCTCGTGCACGGGGTCGAAGAAGCCCTGGGCCGCAAGCCCAAGGACTTCGCCGACTTCGCCCGCGAGGCCGCGGCGACCGGAGTCTGGGACGTCTGACCGCGCCGGGCCCGCGCCGGGCGGGGGACGACGCCCCGCCCGGCGCCCCGCCCCGACGCGGAGCACGCACGCACTCCGCACCGACCGGCAGGAGGTCCCGATGCCCACGCACCAGCCGCCCCACTCCAGCGAACACGGACTGGACGCGCTCGCCCCGCACTTCCACGGCTTCGCCCTGATGCACCGGGCGATGCGCCGGGACGCCGACCGGCTGCGCGCCGCCGCACCGGCATGGCGGGGCGGCGGCGCCGGATGGTGGCTGCGCCTGCGCGAGGTCATCGAGTGGCACCACACCAGCGAGGACGACGTGCTGTGGCCCGGACTGCGCCGCCGCGACCGGGACTTCGACGCCCAGGCCCGCGAACTGCACGACGACCACGAGGAACTGGACGCGGCGATGGCCGCGGTCACCACCGCCGTCTCCCGCGGCGGGGACGGGCTGGTGGCCGCCGCCCGGGACTTCCAGGAGATCCTGCACGACCACCTGCGCGACGAGGAACGCGTCGTGTTCCCGGTCTTCGACCGGATGGGGGAGCGGGCCTACCTCGCCGAGGAACGCAAGGTGGTGGCCAGCGCCCCGCCCCGGGTGCTGCTGTACCTCCAGCCCTGGATGTTCGACGGCGCGAGCCCCGCGTCCGTCGCACACGTCCGCGCCACCATCCCGCCGCCGGTCCGGCTGCTCGGCGCGACCCTGCTCCGCAGGCGGTACGAGAACACGTTGAAGGGACTTGGGAAGTGACACGAGCGACGACGGGCCCGACGGCCCAGTCCGTGACCCTGGTGGCGGCGACCGTGGGCACCGGCCTGATGGCCGGTCTCTACTTCGCCTTCGACATCTCGGTGATCCCGGGCCTGGCCCGCGGCGACGACGAGACGTACGTGACCGCCATGCGGAACATCAACGACGCCATCGACAACGGCCTGTTCGGGCTGCTCTTCCTGGGCGCGTTCCTCGCCACGGGCGTGGCCGCCGCCCAGCAGCAGCGCGGCGGCCGCGCGCACACGGCGCGCTGGGCCTGGACCGCCTTCGCGCTGTACACCCTCTCCCTGGTCGTGACGGCCCTGGTCAACCTGCCCCTGAACGCCCAGCTCGCCCGCGCCGGAGGCGACTTCGCGGCGGCCCGGGCCGGGTTCGGCACCCGCTGGCGGGCCGCCAACATCGTCCGCACCCTGGCCTGCGCGACCGCCCTGGCCGCGCTGGGCCGGACGCTGACCCTGCACGGCCGCCCGCAGGCCGCGTAGCGCCCGGATCCAGGCGCCGCCGGCGCCCCCGTGAACGGCGTCCGCTCTCCCCACCGTCCCCCGCGGGAGAGCGGGCGCCCCGCGCGTTCCCGCCCGGCGGGAAACGAGAGAGGATGACCGCATGGACACGCTGACCGGTCTGCTGGAGGGCCCGAAGGCGCGCGGCGCCTTCCTCCTGAAGTCCGTCTTCAACCCGCCCTGGTCGCTCCGGGTGGAGGACCGCGCGCCGCTGTCGGTCATCACCATGGTCCACGGCGACGCCTGGCTGGTGCCGGACCACGGCACCGCGGTGCTGATCCGGCCCGGCGACGTGGCCGTCGTACACGGCCCCGAGCCGTACACGGTCGCCGACTCCCCGGACACCCCCGTCCAGATCACCGTCGGACCGGAGCAGCGGTGCAGTACCGCGAGCGGCGAGGACGTCACGGAGACCATGGCACTGGGCGTGCGCACCTGGGGCGATCCGCTCCAGGACGCGGGCTCCGCGGTGATGCTCAGCGGCACCTACCAGGCGCCGAGCGAGATCGGCCGGAGGCTGCTCAGCGTGCTGCCCACGATCCTGGTCCGGCCGGCGGAGTCCGCGGACCACGCCCTGATCACCTTGCTGACGGCGGAGATCTCCCGGGACGAGCCGGGTCAGGAGATCGTCCTGGACCGGCTCCTGGACCTCCTCCTGATCGGGGTCCTGCGCGCCTGGCTCGCGGCCCCGGGCAGCGGCGCGCCGACGTGGTACCGGGCCCAGAGCGACCCCGTGGTCGGCCCGGCGCTGCGCCTGCTGCACGAGAACCCGGTGCACGGCTGGACGGTCGAGGAACTCGCGCGCAAGGTCGGCGTCTCCCGGGCGGCTCTGGCCCGCCGCTTCACGGACATCGTGGGGGAACCGCCGGTCGCCTACCTCACCGGCTGGCGCATCGCCCTGGCCGCCGACTACTTGCGCGAACCCGACGCCACGGTGGCCACGGTGGCCCGCCGGGTCGGCTACAGCGGGGCGTTCGCCCTGTCGGCGGCCTTCAAACGGGTACGCGGCGTCAGCCCGAAGGAGTTCCGCGCCGGCGTGAGCGCGCCCGTGGCCGGGCAGGACCCGCGCTCGCCCCGCACGGTCGTGCTCGACGGGCCGCGGCGGCGCTGAGCCTCACCCGGGCCGGGCGACCACCGCGAGGACCAGGTCCGTTCCCGCCGACCAGCGGCCGTGGTAGACCGGGTCGACCGGTTCGGCCGGCGCGGCCGGCCCGGCCGGGACGTCGATCGTGCAGGTGAAGGTGCCCCCGGGGGAGAGGGTCACCGTGGCGTCGCGGAAGCCGCGCCAGATGCCGGTCGCCGGGTACCAGGCCTTGTACACCGCTTCCTTGGCGCAGAACAGGAGACGGTCCCACGGGACGCCGGGGTGGTCCGCGGCGAGCTCCCGCAGGTGCGCGCGTTCGGCGGGGGAGGTGACCAGTCCCAGGACGCCTTCGGGCAGCGGGCCCGCGGGCTCCGCGTCGATGCCCAGGGCCGACGTACGCTCGGACAGGTCCGCCACCGCCGCACGGTAGCCGTCGCAGTGGGTGATGCTGCCGACCACGCCCGCGGGCCAGGCCGGAGCGCCCCCCGGACCGGGCAGCAGCGGCGCGGGGGAGTGGCCGAGGGCGGCCAGGCAACGGCGCGCGCAGGCGCGGGCCGTCGCGAACTGGCGGCGACGGCGGCCGAGGCGGCCCTCCATGAGGACCGCCTCGGCGGGGAAGAGCGGCGCGGGCGCCTCGTCGTCGAAGGCTTCCGACGACGTGACGCCCGGCGGCAGGAGAGCCTCGATCATCGTCCGGCGGTCACCGGGAGGCGAGTTCGGACACCGCGGACACGACCAGCCCCGGTCGCTCCAGCGGGAGCATGTGGCCCGCACCCGGCACCGCTTCGAACCGGGCGCCCGGCAGGGTGTCGGCGAGCGTCCGCGCCAGCGCGGGGTCGATCACCTTGTCCGCCTCCCCGTGCAGGACCACCGCCGGGACGCCGACGCCGGCCAGCGCCGGACGCACGTCCCAGCCGCGCGTGCAGCGGAAGAAGTCCGCCCGGACCCGCGGGTCCGTCGCCGCGAACAGCTGCCGGTTCACGTCCAGCAGGGCCGGGTCCACGGTCTTGGCCATGGTGGACGACAGCAGCTTGCGGCCGAGCGCGGGACGGCGCAGGGCCCATGAGAAGAGGCCGCTGCCCATCATCTTGACCTCGCCGTCGGGCGTGTCCTGGCCGTGCGCCGCCGTGCCCAGCAGCACCAGGCCGTGCGGCCGCCCGGCCGCCGCCCCGCCGGCCGCGTAGGACAGCGCCGCGAACCCGCCCCCCGAGTGGCCCACCAGGACGGCCGTCCGCGCGTCCGTCGCGTCCAGTACCGCCGCGAGGTCGGCGCCGAGGCGCTCGACCGAGACGGGGGTGCGGCCGAGGGTGGAGGCGCCGTGGCCCCGCTGGTCGTACAGCACCACCCGGTGACCGGCCCGGATGAGCCGGTCGGCGCTGGTGCCCCAGGCACGGCGCGAGTGCGCCCACCCGTGCACCAGGACCACGTCCACGGAGGCCGGCGTGCCGGCCAGCGGGGCCAGCACGGTGACGGCCAGCTCCGCGCCGTCCTCGGTCCGTACGGTCACCTCCCGGGTGACGTCCGCGGCCGTCGTCATCGCCCGGCCGCCACGGCGGAGGACGACAGCCGGCGGCCCAGCGATTCGAAGGCCGCCAAGGTGGCCTTCGAGTGCTCGGCGCCGAGGTCGACGGCCTTGGCCAGCACGCCCAGCCAGCCGTGCGGCCTGCCCGCGAAGTGCATGGACAGCCGGGTGCGGCCGTCCGGCAGCGGTTCGAGCCGGAAGCCGGCCGGGCCGCGGAACGCCCCGTCGACGTACTCCACGTCGAGCCGGCGGCCGGGCTCCACGGCGACCGTACGCGCCGTGAAACGGAGCTTGAGACCGCCGTTGCCGACGCCCTTGGTGTGGACGGTGACCCCGACCTCGCCGCCGACCCGGTCCGGGGAACCGGACAGGGGGGCGAAGGTGTTGGCCGGGACCCACCACTGGGCGGCGCCGCGGAACTCCGAGAGGAGCGCGTCCCATACGGCGGTCGCCGGGGCGTCGATCACCGCCTCGTCGATCAGGTCGTACGTTGTCATGTCGAGCCTCCTCAGGTGCACGGTGGTGCGGAGTTGCGCGGTGGGGACGGGGGCCGGGGCCCTGGGGGCCGCCGGGTCAGGCGAAGAAGCCCTGGCCCGGGGTGAAGATGCCGGCCGGGTCGTACTTCTTCTTGGCGTTGACGAAGCCGGTCCAGCGGTTGCCGAAGTGCGCCCGCCAGTCGGCCTGCGTCATGTTCGGGACGGCGCCCACCAGGTAGCGCTTGGCCCCCATCGACACCGCCAGGTCGTACAGGCGCCGGTTCTGGTCGAGCATCGCCTGGATGTTCGGGTCGCCCGGGTTGGGGAAGCGCAGCAGGTCGAAGAGGTACGCCACGGACTCGCCCGGCATCATCGCCAGCGGCCGCTTGACCTGTGAGGTGAGGAAGGGGGAGAAGAGCAGGAACCCGCCCCCGAGGGAGTCGGCGGTCAGCTCCTGTTCGGCCCGCTTCATGAACGTCTTGGTCTTCGAGGCCGGCAGGAACATGCTCAGCCACGGCTTGGGCGTGTACCAGTGGCCGGACTCCTTGAGGTAGGCCTCGTAGGCGTCGAGCCGGAACATGTACTCCCGGTAGGTCACGTCCTCGATCACCGCGTCGGCCCGCACGTCCTGCAAGCCGCTCAGCAGCTTCGCCCGGTCCGGGGGCGTCGTGCTGTAGGTGGCTCCGACCTCCATCTTGTAGCGCCAGCCCGAGCCGTCCGGCTTCTGCAGCATCTCGCCGGCCTGGACCTGGAACCGGCCGTCGGCCAGCACCTTCTCCGCGTCCTGCAGGTACGTCTCCACGTCCGCGTAGTAGAGGGTGAAGATCACCGACCGCTGCGGCGCCGGGACCAGGGCGACCTCGGCCCGGACGATGATGCCGACCTGACCGCCCCCGGACAGGGCCGCGTTGAAGAGGTCGGGGCGGCTCGTCGCCGTCGCGGTGACCAGCCTCCCGTCACCGGTGACGATGTCGATCGACCGCACGGTGTCGCACAGCAGCCCGTACTTCGCGACCGTGCCGCCGATGCCGCCGATGCTGATGGTGCCGCCGACCGAAATGTAGAGGTAATCGGGCAGCGCGGGCGGCGTCTTGCCCACCCGGAGGCACGCATCGGTCAGCTGGGCCCAGGTCACCCCAGCCTCGACCACCGCGCAGTTCGCACCGATGGAGACGATCTTCGACATGCTCCGGGCGTCGATGGAGATCCCGCCGGGGACGCGGGCCTGGCCGTACACCGAATGCGATTCGATGTCCGTACCGGAGCCGCCCTGCCCGTTCACCGCGACCTTGATGCCATTGGCCCGGGCGTAGTTCACGATCTTGACGATGTCGTCGACGTTGCCGGGCCGCAGCACGGCCCACGGCTTGTTGCCCGCGCCGTCCCACAGGTGCCCGAAGTCCTTGCCGAAGGCCTCGACCACGGTCGGCGCCGTCTCCAGCGTGCCGGTCAGCGCCGGCACGGGAACCACGGTCCGGCCGACGGCCTCGGCGGCCGTCGCCCAGCTCTGGTCGACGGTGTTCCAGCCCACGACGGCCACGGCGGTCGCCGCGATGCCGCCGAGGACTCTGCGCCGCGACGGGGCGGCCGCCGTGCCCGTGGCCGCTCTGGGGGTGCTGCTCATCTGCGTACGTCTCCCGTTTCTCATGACCTGCCGGAGTCCTACTGGTGCGTCGCCGGGACGGCGGTGCGCACCTGCGAGGCGAGCTGGTACTCGCCGAGGTCGAAGCGCTTGGTCTGGCGGCGGAAGCGCCAGGTGTACGTCGGCCAGATCGACGGGTTGCGCCCGTTCTCGTCGAGGTACCAGCTCTTGCAGTTCCCCGCGTTCCACACCGAACCGTCGAGCTTGGCGTCGAGCGCCGCGTTGTACGCCTGCTGCGCCTCCTTGCGGACCTCGACGCTGGCCAGTCCGCGCTTCTCCACCTGCCGCAGGGCGTCGACGACGTACTTGATCTGCGCCTCGATCATCACGACCTGCGAGGAGTGCCCCAGCGTGGTGTTCGGCCCGAGCAGCATGAACAGGTTCGGGAAGCCGGCGATCGTGGTGCCGCGGTGGGCCGACATGCCCTCCCGCTGCCACGCCTCGCGCAGCTGGACCCCGTCCCGTCCGAAGACCCGGCGCGCGACCGGGCGGTCGGTGGCCTGGAAGCCGGTGCCCAGGATGATGGTGTCGACCTCGCGCTCCACCCCGTCCCGGCCCACGATCGACTTGGCGCGGACCTCGGCGATCCCCTCGGTCACCAGGTCCACGTTGGGCTGCTGGATCGCCGGGTACCAGGTGTTGGAGAAGAGCAGCCGCTTGCAGGCCATCACGTAGTCGGGGGTCAGCTTGGCGCGCAGCGCCTCGTCCGGGACCGACTTCTTCAGGTGGTCGCTGGCCATCTTCTGCATCTTCCCGGCGACCTTCGGGCGGGCCATCACGAAGGCCAGGACCTCCCGGCCCCACATGTTGAAGTTCCGCCGGAAATTCTGGTAGCCGGGCACCGAGCGCAGGAGCTTCGCCTGTAGCGCCGTGGTCGCCTTGTCGTTCTTCGGGCCGACCCACGGGGGCGTGCGCTGGTAGAGGTCCAGCCGCTCCACGTCGGGCTGGATCTGCGGGACGAACTGGATCGCCGAGGCGCCCGTACCGATGACCGCGACGCGCCGCCCGGTCAGGTCGTGGTCGTGGTCCCACCGCGAGGAGTGGAACACCGTGCCCTCGAAGTCCGCCAGACCCTTGATGTCGGGGACGGCCGGCTCGCTCAGGTAGCCGGTGCCGGTGACGAGGAACTGGGCGGTGTAGTCGCCCTGCGAGGTCTCGATCCGCCAGTGCCGCTCGCCCTCGTCCCAACGGGCGGAGAGCAGTTCGTGCGCGAAGCGGATGTGCGGGCGGACCCCGAAGCGGTCGGCGGTGTCGCGCAGGTACGCGTACAGCTCGTCCCGCTTGCCGAAGGTCGACTTCCAGCCCGGGTTCTGGGCGAACGAGAAGGAGTAGAGGTGGGACATGACGTCGCACGCACACCCCGGATAGCTGTTGTCGCGCCACGTGCCGCCGACCTCGTCGGCCCGCTCGAACACCAGGAAGTCGTCGATGCCGGACTGCAGCAGCCGGATGGCGGTGCCCAGGCCCGAGAACCCGGTACCGATGACCGCCACCCTCAGGTGCCGGGCCGGTCCGCGGCCCCCGGTGGAGGCCTGGGCCGTCGGACGGGCTCCGCCGTCCTTGGCCGGTTCGAGAATGCTCGTCACGTCGGCCTCCTAGCGGCGCGTGAGGGTCACGCGGAAGTTGTTGAAGAACTTGTCCTCGAGGGTGTACGCGAAGATGTCGAGGTAGCGCTCGAAGCGGGCGACGACCTCCTCGCCCTCCATGGCCACGGCCTCGTCCCGGCGCTCGGCGAGCAGCACCAGCCAGGCGCGGCAGGCCATCGCGAACGACTCGCGCTCGTTGACGATCTCGTCGATCTCGAAGAGGCCCTCGGCGCCGGAGGTCAGCTCGTGCAGGTGCGGGATGTGGCACCCGGCGAACTCGGAGCGCTGGAGGAACTTCAGGTCGTCGAGGAGCGCGCGGTTCATCGGCAGCGCCTCGGCGGTCATGGTGTGCAGGACGAACTTCGCCCCCGGGTCGAGGGCGTTGGCGACCTGCTGGAAGAAGTAGCGGTAGCGCTTGGTGCGCTCCTTGGGCGGCAGGTTCGAGGAGACGAAGTGCTCCAGCGCGTTGATGCAGAACGCCGCGCCGTACTTCTCGCTGTCGTCCGCGACCGCGTAGTCCGCCCAGCTCTGCACCAGCGTGGTGATGCGCGGGTTGCCCAGAGCGTCGATGAAGGCTTCCTGGGTGCGCGACAGGGTCAGGCCGACGGCTTCCTGCGCGCCGTGCACGGTCGTGAGGCGGTTGAGCATGGTGCCCCAGCCGCAGCCGATGTCCAGCACCCGCTTGACGCCGCCGGCCCGGACGTTCGCGAGGTCCGCGAAGGTGTCGAGCTTGCGCTCCTGGGCCTGGTCGAGGGCGGCGACGAGGTCCTCGCCCTCGTTCCAGTAACCGCCGGAGTACATCATCGTCGGGCCGAGCAGCAGCCGGTAGAAGTCGTTGCCGACCTCGTAGTGGTGCCTGATCGCATCGACCTCTGGGTCCACCGTCCTGGGGGCGACCGTTGTCATTTCGATCCTCATTCCTGCGGGCGGGAAGGGCGGCTCGGGCCGTCCGTGCCGAATTACGTCCGAGGAAAACCGATCCCCCGCAAGGCGTACGCAACACGGGTCCGGTCCGCACCAAAAGACGGGTGAAAGGGAGGGAAAAGGCCGGGAAAAGCCAGCGGTCGGGCACTGCCCCGGGCATCTTGCGTCTTCCTTGCGGCCACGGGGCTTTCATCGCTCTCGAAAAGAACGACGCGACTGCCGAGTCGCACCGTCGAGAGAGGACCGACCCCATGTCGCTGCCCACCATCGAAGAGCTCGCGAGCCAGCTGGAGGCCGTTTCCGGCGCCGCGGAGGTCAGCCCCGACGCGCCGCTCCAGCACATCGCGGACGTCGACTCGCTGGACCTCATGGAGTGGCTGTACGGCTTCCAGACCAAGTACCCCCACATCCCGGCCGACGAGACGCTCTTCGCGGACCTCGACGACTCGACGACGCTGCGCGACGTCTACGCGAAGATCGTCGATCTCGTCCCGGCCCAGGCATAGCGAGGAATCACGTGACCGGCTTCGACATCACCGGGTGGGGCATGTCCGTACCCGAGCGCATCGTCACCAGCGCGGAACTCGCCGAGCGTTTCGGCGTGGACGAGCACTGGGTCGTCAGCCGCTGCGGCATCCGTGAGCGGCGGGCCGTTGACCCGGGGCAGACCACCGTCTCCCTGGCCGTCGAGGCCGGCCGGCGCGCTCTGGACAAGGCGGGCCTGACCGGCGCCGACATCGCCCACCTGATCGTCGCCACGGCGACCCCCGAGCAGCCGTCCCCGGCGACGTCCGCGTTCGTCCACCACGAACTCGGCATCGCCGGCAGCGCCCACGACGTCAACTCCGAGTGCGCGGGCTTCGTCTACGGGCTGGTCTCCGCCATGGCGCTCATCGCGATCGACCCCCGGCCGATCCTGCTGATCGGCTCCGACACCCACACCCTCACCGCGAACCCCGCCGACCGGGACCTGTCCATCCTCGTCGGCGACGGGGCGGGCGCCGTCGTCCTCCAGCCCGGCCCCGAGAACCGGGTCAAGGCCTGGAACCTCGGCGCCGACGGCTCCTGCACCGGCTCCCTGAAGGTGCTCGCGGGCGGCAGCCGGATGCCCGCCACGGCGGAGACCGTGGCGGCGGGGCTGCACTACGCACAGATCAACGGCAACGAGATCTACCTCAACGCCGTCCGCTACACCGTCCGTACGGTGCGCGAGACGCTGGAGAGCGCGAAGGTCGACGCGGCCGACGTGGACCACGTCGTACCGCACCAGGCCAACATCCGCATCATCAACTCGATCATGTCCCACACCGGTCTGCGGCCGGAAGCGCTGATCACCAACCTGGAGAAGTACGGCAACACGGCATCGGGCTCGATCCCGATCGCGCTGACCGAAGCCCTGGACGCCGGACGCATCAAGGCCGGGGACAAGGTCCTGCTGGCCGGCTTCGGCGCCGGTATGACATGGGGCTCGATCCTGATGGAATGGGGCGGTACCGCGGCATGAGCAACAAGAGCACGGGCGTACGTCCCGAGGCACCGGTCGCGCTCGTCACCGGCGCCTCGGGCGGCCTGGGCCAGGCCCTGGCCCTGGAACTGGACGCCCTGGGCTGCCGGGTCGCGGTCCACTACAACAGTTCGCGGGACGCGGCGCGGGCGGTGCAGGAGAAGCTGGCCAACCCGTCCGTCCTGGTCACCGGCGACGTCGGCTCCTGGGAGACGGTCCAGGGCATCTACGCCGACATCACCGAGGCGCTGGGGCCGGTGGACGTCCTCGTCAACAACGGGGCCATCCGCAAGGACAGCCTGATGGCGATGCAGAACCCCGCGGACTGGGCGCAGGTCATCCAGACCAACCTGATCGGCTCGTTCCACACGGCCCGGGCCGCGGCCCCGGCCATGCTGCGCCGGAGGTGGGGCCGGATCGTCAACATCGTCTCGCCGTCGGGCATCATCGCCACCGCCGGCCAGACGGCGTACTCGGCCTCCAAAGCGGGACTGATCGGCTTCACCCGCACCCTTGCCGCGGAGTGCGGCCGCCGGGGCGTGACCGTCAACGCGCTGTCCCCGGGCTTCATGATCACCGGTATGACGAAGGACCTCCCCGAGCGGGTCGTCGAGGGCATGGAGGGCAAGGCGCCCATCCCCCGCTTCGTCACGGTCGAGGAGGTCGCCCGCAGCGTCGGCCTCTTCCTGGACCAGGACTGCATGACGGGCCAGGTCATCAGCATCGACAGCGGAGTCTCGATCACCTGACCTGGGCCGGGTCCGCGCCCGGCCCCCCCACCAGCCCCGGCCCCTGCCCTCAGGGGGCCGGGGCCGCTCGGGTTGCCCCGTACCGGACGCGGACGCGGGCGCGCCACGACGCCGTACCGCCGCCGGGCGGCCGTACGGCGTCGCGGTCGCGGTCGGGCCGGCTACGCGGCGGGGGAAGCGGCGGAAGCGGCCGCGGGGGACGGGGCCGCGCCGTGCGCGCGGTGGGTGGCGCACATGCGCCCGAGGACGCACGGCCGCGGCGCCGAAGCGGCCCGGCCGACCTCGAACACCCCCATCAGGAACGGGTCGAGGACGGCGGCAGGACGCTCGGGGGCGCGGGGCTCCGGCGCCCGCAGGATCTCCAGGTACGCGGCCTCCGTCTCCGGAGCGGGATCCGTACCCAGTTCCTCCGCCAGCACCCGGCGCAGCTGGTGGTAACTGCGCAGCGCCTCGGCGCGGTTGCCGGCCCGCTTGTGCGCCGTCATCCGGCAGCGGTAGGCGCTCTCGCGGAACGGGGCCCGGCGCACCGCCTCCTCCGCGAAGCGCAGCGCGTGGTGCTCGTCGCCGAGCGCGGACGACGAAAGGCTCGCTATCTCCAGCGCCGTCAGGCGCAGTTCCTCCAGCTGCTCGCGCATCGAGTTGACCCACTCGCCCTCGTGCGAGGGCAGGAACGAGCCGCGCAGGTTCGACACCGCGCCGGACGCCAGCTGCTGCGCCACCGCGAACGCGCCGTCCGCGAACGCGGAGGTCGCCTCCGTCACCGCGAGGTCCGCGCACTCCACGTCCACCGCCGCGTCCTTGGGCACCCGCAGTACGTACCGGCCGCCCTGCGCCACCAACGCCGCTTCCCCCGGCTTGTCCTGAGGAGTCGTCACGAACGTCCGGACCCGGCTGACGACACTGCGCAGCGCGGAGGCCCAAGTGTCGGGCAACCCCTCCGGCCATACGGTTTCCGCCAGCTGGTCCCGCTCTGTACCACCGGCCCGCTCGATGACCAGCCGAGCGAACGCCACCTGTGCCTGTGCGCCGGAGAGGTGCCGCGAGGGCGCCCCCGACGGCTCGATCGTGACAAGTCCTACGAGTCTGATCAGCACTGTGTACCCTCCGAAACTGCCGGGATACCGGCCGTGTCCCCCTGGTCTTGTGCGCTGCGAACATACACGCGCTTCTTCTCCGCATGTCAACAACAATCCGGGATCGCACCGGTCGGGAATCGCTTTCGCCCTTTTCGCGTCCCGCTGTTGCGTCGGTCTTGCGCCCCTCGGGCCTTAATCGAATTCCACTAGAGCTCGTCCGGAACGACGGCAGGGCGCCGATGGAGTTCCGTGTCCGCCGGGCGATCACGACGAGGAGATGAACGTGAACGCAACCGAAGCCTGGGCCCGTCTGGAGCCGAAGCTGGCCTACTTCCGCGACCGCGTCCGGTCCTTGGAGTACGAGCCCGTCCGCAAGAACAGCTTCGTCGCCTACACCGTCGAGCGGGACTCCGCGTACGCCGACCAGGACGGCCAGCGGCTGCTGATGATGTCCGGCTACAGCTACCTCGGCCTCGCCGGGGACGAACGGGTCGTGGCCGCCGCCAAGGCGGCCCTGGACCTGTACGGCACCGGAAACCACGGCGTGCGCGCACTGGCCGGCTCCACCCCGCTGCACGAGGACCTGGAGGCCGAGGTCGCCCGGTTCGCGGGCCGCGAGCGCGCCCTGGTCTTCGGCTCCGGCTACGCCGCGAACGTGGGCACCGTGGGCGCCCTCGTGGGACCGGGCGACACCGTCTTCATCGACAAGTACGACCACGCCAGCATCGTGGACGGCTGCAAGCTCTCCGGCGCCACTGTCACCCGCTTCCGCCACAACGACCCGGGCCACCTGGAGCGCCGGCTCGCCGCCGCCCCCGACACCGGGGTGCGCCTGGTCATCGTGGACAGCGTCTACTCCATGGACGGCGACATCGCCCCCCTCGTGGACCTGCGCAAGGTCTGCGACGCCCACAACGCGCTGCTGATGGTCGACGAGGCCCACGCGCTCGGTGTCATCGGCGCCACCGGCAAGGGCATCGAGGAGCACTTCGACTACGAGGTGAAGGTCGACGTCAAACTCGGCACCCTCTCCAAGGCCATCCCCTCCATGGGCGGCTGGGTCGCCGGCTCCGCCGACCTGATCCACCACCTGAAGTACGCGGCCCGGCCCTTCCTCTTCTCCGCGGCCCTCGGCCCGGCCCAGGCCGCCGCCGCGCTGGAGGCCCTGCGCATCCTCCAGCGCGAGCCGGAGCGCGTGGAGTTCGTCCAGCGCGAAGCCGAACGCTTCCGCGGTCTGCTCCACGCGGCGGGCATGAGCACCGTCGACAGCGAGACCGCCGTCGTCCCGATCATCGCCGGCTCCGACACCGCCGCCTACGACTACGCCACCACCTGCCGCAAGAACGGCGTCATCGGGCTGCCGGTCGTCACCCCGGCCGTCCCCAACGACCTGGCCCGGCTGCGGATCGCCATCACCGCCGCCCACACCACGGCCGACATCGACTTCGCCGCCGACGCGTTCATCACCTCCGCCCGCGAGTGCCGGATCATCTGACCCCGCCCTCCCGCGCGCCGCTTCGACCAACCACCACACTCCAGGGGGAGCACAGATGCCCGGATCGTCCAAGGGCAGTTCGGTACGACCGCCGGTCGCCATCACCGGCATGGGCGTGGTCACCCCCGGCGGATGCACCCCGGACGACCTGTGGGCCACGTTGCGGGCCGGCCGCTCCACCGCCGCCGAGCTGACGCACCTCGACCTCAGCCGGCACCGGGTACGGATCGGCTGCCGGGTCCGGGGCCTGGCCGACCTCGCGGGCCTGGTCCCCGCGAAGGACGCCCGCCGGATGGACCCGTTCGCCCACTACGGCACCCTCGCCGCCCTCGCCGCCCACCGCGACGCGGGAGCGCCCACCGCCGAGGACGGCCGGACCGCCATCGTCGTCGGCAACGCCGTCGGCGGACGCGCCAGCAGCGACATGGAGTCCGCGCACTTCGCCGAGAGCGGCCCCGCCGGGGTCAACCCGCTGATGCCGCTGATGACGATGCCCAACGCCGCCGCCGCCCAGATCGCCATGCGGCTCGGCTGGACCGGCCCCGCCCTCACCCTGGCCACCACCTGCGCCAGCGGCGCCGACGCCATCGGCCACGCCCTGCTGCTGCTCCAGACCGACCGCGCCGACGTGGTCATCGCCGGCGGCTGCGAGCACACCCTCACCCCCGTCACCCTGGCCGGCTTCGGCAACCTCAACGCCGTCTCGCTGCGCAACGACCGGCCCGAGCTGGCCTCCCGGCCCTTCGACAAGGACCGCGACGGGTTCGTGATGGGGGAGGGCGCCGGGTTCGTCGTCCTGGAGCGGCTCGCCGACGCCAGGGCCCGCGGCGCGCAGGCGTACGGGCTCGTCGCCGGGTACGCGGCCACCGCCGACGCCCACCACCTGGCGATGCCGCTCCCCGACGGGGCGGGCGCCGCTGCGGCCATGTCCTCGGCGATCGCCGACGCGGGCCTGGACCCCGGCGACATCGTCCACGTCAACGCGCACGGTACCTCTACGCCCCACAACGACCGCTCCGAGGCCGCCGCCCTCACCAAGGTGTTCGGCACCGCCCAGCCCCCGGTCACCGCCCCCAAGTCCGTCATCGGCCACCTCATCGGCGCCGCCGGAGCCGTCGAACTCATCGCCACCGTGCAGGCGATGCGGAGCTGCGAGGTGCCGCCCACCGCCAACCACGAAGAGCTGGAGCCAGGAATGCACATCGATGTGGTCCACGGCGCACCGCGCGCCGTGCGGCCGGGACCCGCGCTCACCAACTCCTTCGGCTTCGGCGGCCACAACTCCTCCGTCGTGGTGGTGCCGGCATGACCCCCGCACCCCTTTCCCCGCCCGCGCCCCCCCGCACCCTCACGGTCGGCGAGGCGGAGCTCACCGCCTACCGGAGCGCCGCCCGGCGGGGTCTCGCGGCCGCCCGCCCCGGCCAGGCATCGCCCGTCCACGCCTTCGTGCTCGCCCACACCGTCGCGGAGCAGACCGTCGCCGACCTCACCCGTGGCGAAGCGGGCCCGGTCTCCGTGGTCCACCTCGGCCAGGACATCCGCCTGCTGCGGCCGGTCCGCCCGGGCGAACAGGTCACCGTACGGCTCGACGTGCTCGGCGTACGCCGGGAGCCGCGCGGCGCCCGCGTCGCCCTGCGCGGCCGCCTGTACGGGCAGGACGGGCCCGAGCCGTACGCGGAACTGGTCATCTCCGCGCTGCTCGTGGGCGCCGCCGGGCCGGAGCCCTTCGGTGACATCACGGGCGCGGCCGCCGCGCCCGCCCCGTTGGGCGCCGGCGAGCCGCAGACCGCGACGCACGAGCTGACCGCCGAGTGGATCCGCGCGTACGCCCACGCCTCCGGTGACCTCAACCCCATCCACCTGGATCCGGTGGCGGCCCGCGAGGCCGGCTTCGGGACCGTGATCGCCCACGGCATGAGCGTCGTCGCGCTCGCCGTCGAGGAGGCCGTCGACCGGTTCGCCGGCGGCGACCCGGGCCGGGTCCGCGGACTGGGCTGCCGCTTCTCGGCCCCCGTGGCCCCCGGCGTCCCGCTGGACATCGTCCTCCTGCCCGACGTGCGGGCCCACGTCGTCCGCTTCACCTGCAAGACGCCCGCGGGCACCGCCGTCAAGGGCGGCTGGATCGAGTTCACCGACGGGAGCACCGATGCCTGAGGCCATACCCACCGGCACCGGCACCGGCACCGGCACCGTCCCCGCACTGACCGACGGTTTCCTCGCCCAGGTGCGCGAGCGGCCCGACGCCACCGCCCTGCTCTTCAACGGCGAAGCGACCAGCTACCGCGAGCTCTACGACCGCGCCCGACGGGAACAGGAGCGGCTCGCCGGGCTGTCCCTGGCCCCGGGGGAGCCGGTCGGAGTCCTCGCCGACAAGTCCCCGGCGGCGGTGGCCCTCGTACTGGCCTGCCTGCTCAGCCGCCGGCCGGTGCTGCTGCCCTCCCCGGCCCTCGCCGACGGCCTGCTCGCGGACCTCTTCGCCCAGGCCGGCTGCGCCCACGTACTCGCCCCGGGCGGCGAGCCCGCGCGCGTCGCGCCCGACCCGCTGACCGAGGCCCGGCCGCTGCCGCCGGAGGAGGCGGCGGAGGTGGCGCTGATGCTCACCACCTCCGGATCCACCAGCCTGCCCAAGATCGTGCCGCTCGGCCGCCGGGCACTGGACCGGTTCGGCGCCTGGGCCGGCCCCGCCTTCGGCATCGGCCCCGGCCGGACCGTCCTCAACTACGCGCCCCTCAACTTCGACCTCTGCCTGCTGGACGTGTGGACCACCCTGGCCCGCGGCGGCCGGGTCGTCCTCGTGGACCCGGCCCGCGCCACCCACGGCCACCACCTGCTCGACCTGATCGTCCGGCACGACGTCCACGTGGTCCAGGCCGTCCCGATGGCCCTCGGCCTGCTCCAGGACGCGGCCGCCAAGGAGGGCGCCGCCTTTCCGGGCGTCGACCACGTGATGTTCACCGGCGACGCCCTGCCCGAGCGCACTTACGCCGCGCTGCCCGCACTCTTCCCCGGGGCGCGCCTGTACAACATCTACGGCTGTACGGAGACCAACGACAGCTTCGTCCACGAGGTCGACCCGGCGGCGCCGCCCCCGGTCCCGATCGGCCGCCCGCTGCCCGGCGTGCACGCCCTCCTCGTCGACCCCGACACGAACACCGTCGTCGAAGGAGCCGGCACCGGGGAGCTGTTCGTCCACACCCCGTTCCAGACGCGCGGCTACCTCGACCGGACCCGGCACGCCGACAAGTTCACCGGCCACCCGCTGGGCCTGGACGAACTCCGCTGGTTCCGCAGCGGCGACCTCGTACGGCGGGACGCCGACGGCACCCTGCACCTGACCGGACGCACCGACTTCCAGGTCAAGGTGCGCGGTGTCGCCGTCAACACCGCCGAGGTCGAACGGGTCCTCCAGGAGCACCCCGGCGTACTGGAGGCGGGCGTCGCGGCCCGGCCCGACCCGATCGCCGGCAAGAAGCTCGTCGCCGCCGCGCGCCGGGTCCCCGGCTCCACGCTGACCGTCCTCGAACTGCGCGGCCACTGCGCCCGCAACCTGCCCCGGGGCGCCGTACCCACCCAGCTCACGCTCACCGACGAGCCGCTGCCCAGGACACCCACCGGGAAGGTCGACCGCAAGGCGCTCGACCGGGTCACGCCGCTCACCGCCCGCACCACCACGTCTCTCGCCGAAGGAATCCGATCATGAGCAACATCGACACCATCAAGAACTTCGTCATCACCGAATTCCTCCCCGGCACCGACCCCGCCGAACTCGCCGTCGACCACGACCTGCTCAACGACGGGGTCATCGACAGCCTGGGCGTCCTCAAGCTCATCGCCTGGGTCGAGGACCGGTTCGAACTCGCCGTCGGCGACGCCGACCTGGACCCGGAGAACTTCCGCAGCGTCGAGGCCATCGACCACTTCATCACCCACGCCCGCGCCGCGGCCTGACCCGCACCCCGGCATCCCCGACGAGGAAGGAAGGAGGAACCGTGCACGAGGCACTCGCCGGCCTGCTGGCCGACCGGGCCCCGATCGGCCGCGAGACCTGGCGGTCCTGGTGGGAGCAGCTCGGCGCCGGCGCTCTCGACCGCGCGCAGGCCGTCGGCCTGCTGTCCTCGCTGACCAGCCGGCTCCCCGGCCCCGAGACCCTGCGGAACCTGCTCGACTCCCTCGCGGAGCTCCGGCCGCCCACCGGGGCCGGCGCCGCCTGGCAGGACACCGTGAACGTCGTCGGCACCGGCGGCGGCCCCCCGACCTTCAACGTCTCCACCGCCGCCGCGTTCGTCGCGGCGGCGTCCGGGGTGAAGGTGGTCAAGACCGGCTCCCGCGCCTACACCAGCCCGCTCGGCTCCGTCGACCTGCTGGAGCGGCTCGGGGTCCGGCCGACCTCCTCCTACGCCCAGACCGAGGACGTCCTCGCCACCCACGGGATCGCCTTCGCGGGCCCCTTCGTCTACCCGGCGCAACTGACCCGGCTGGCCCGCACCGTGGCCCCGCTCGCCATGAAACCCTTCGGGCGCTTCCTGAACGCGCTCGGGCCGTTCCTCGCCGACCTGCCCGTGATGGCGCAGGTCACCGGTGTCGGCGCGGCCGCCCCCCTCGACACCCTGCGCGAACTCGCCGCCACCACCGCCACCCGGCGGATCTGGCTCACCGCCAACGACACCGGCGCCGACGAGCTGCTCCCCTTCGCCGTCAACACGCTCTACGGGAACGAGCGGGCCGGCCGCGTCATCCGGCCCGGCGAACTCATGGCGCCCGACGGCTCCTTCGAGGACCTGCGCCCCGCCACCGACCCGGCCGGGGCCGTCCCGCACTTCCTGTCCGTGCTCAGCGGCGCCGCCGGCCCGGTGGCCCGCCGTACGGTCGCCCTCGGCGCGGCCGCCCTGATCGTCGCGGCGGCCCCCGGCCGGGACTGGCCCTCGGCGGTGGCCCTCGCCGACCAGGCGATCGGCTCCGGCGCGGCCGCCGACCTGGCGCGGCGCCTCGCGGCCGCCCGGCCCCGGCCGGCGGTGGCCCGTGCCTAGCCCCCCGGCGCCCACCGCGGCGCCCTTCTTCCCCGGCCGGCGCGCCCCGGGCGGCCCGCCCGGCCTCGCCCTGTTCCTCAACGCGGGCGATCCCCCGCTCCCGGTCCTGCGCGACCTCGTCCTGATGCTGGACGAGGAGGGCGTGGACTGCCTCGAACTGGCCGTGCCCTTCCCGGACTCGGTCACCGACGGCCCGGTCATCCGGCGTTCCGCCCGCCGGGCCCTGGAGCGGGGCGGGGCCGCCCTGGACGACGTCCTCGCCTTCGTCGCGGACGTACGCCCGCACCTGACGCACACGCGGATCGCCCTGCTCGCCGACTGGAGGTACTCCCTGGGGCACCGTGACCTGACCGCCGCCACCCGTGACATCGCCGCCTCGGGCGCGGACGCCCTGCTCGTCCACGCGCTGCCGCCCAGGCTCCGCGCCTCGCACCTGGAATCGGCCGCGGCGGCCGCCCTCCCCGTCGTCACCACCTGCTACGCCGCCAGCCCGGCCGCGACCCGCGCCCAGGCCGCCGCGGACGCCACCGCGTACCTCTACCTCGTCGCCCACTACGGGCGCAGCGGCACCGCGCCCGCCGCGGGCCACGGCGCCCTCGCGCGGACGGTGGCCGGCCTGCGGGAGCACACCGCGGTCCCGGTCGCCGTGGGCTTCGGGGTCAGCACCCGCCAGGACGTCGAAGCCGTCGGCGCCAGTGGCGCGGACGCCGCCATCATCGGCTCCGCCGCCGTGGCCGCCGTGGAGCGGGCCCAGCAGGCCGGGCGCGACCTGCCCGAGGCGTTCCGCGAGTTCGTCCGCTCGGTCCGGCCCGGGTAGCCGGCCCGCACCGGCCGACGCGACACAGACCACCCCTCATCCGGTTCCTCCGCACACCAATCCACAGATCAGGAGACAGCCATGATCGTCCGCGACATCGAGTCCGTGAAGACCGTCGAGTGGGGCAACGGCCTGAGCCGCCGCTTCCTCCTCGCCGACGACGGCCTCGGCTACACGCTCACCGACACCGTCGTCCTGGCCGGCACCAAGTCACGGCTGGAGTACGTCAACCACCTGGAGGCGTGCTACTGCATCGCCGGCTCCGGCGAGGTCATCGAGCTGGACGGCACCACGCACGAGATAGTCCCGGGCCGGATGTACGCCCTCGACCAGCACGACGCCCACTACCTCGTCGCCAGCCCGCACGAGGACCTGCGCCTGGTGTGCGTCTTCTCCCCGGCCCTGCACGGCAACGAGGTGCACCAGCTCGACGCCCACAATTCCTCCGCCTACTGAGGCACCCACCGGTACGACGTCCGAGCCGTCCACCGACTCAGAGAAGGGGTCCGCCGTGATCCGCTGGAACACCGATCAGACCGATCTGCGCGAGGGCCTGCAACGGTGGGGAGAGGCGCTCAGCGCCGACCACATCGAACTCGACGAGCAGGGCCGCTTCCCGCAGGACAAGTGGAAACTCCTGCGAGAGACCGGCATCCTGTCGCTGCCCTTCGAGGAGGAGTACGGCGGCCTCGGACAGTCGCTGCTCACCACCATGTACGCGCTGGAGGGGCTCGGCGAGTACAACCGGGATTCCGGCCTGAGTTTCTCGGCCACCACATCGATCTGCTCGACCGGAATCCCGGTACAGCACTTCGGCACCGACGACCAGAAACGGCGCTACCTGCCCCTGATCGCCTCGGGCGAGGCGATCGGCGCCCACGCCGTCACGGAGGCCGAGGGCGGCTCCGACGCGATGGCGATGACCACCCGGGCGGCCCGTGACGGCGACACGTTCGTCCTGAACGGCAGCAAGGTGTTCGTCAGCAACGGTCCGATCGCCGACGTGATCGTGGTCTACGCCCGCACGCACCCGCGCGGCGGACCGCTCGGCACCACCGCCTTCCTGGTGGACCGGGACACCCCCGGCCTCACCGCCGGCAGCCCGAGCAAGAAGATGGGACTGCGCACCTCGCCCCTGTGCGAGCTGTACCTCGACGACGTGCGCGTACCCAGGAGCGCGGTACTCGGCCGGGTCGGGGGCGGACTCATGGTCCTCGACCACGTCATGAAGCGGGAGATCCTCTTCTCCTTCGTCGTCAACGCCGGCGAGATGAGCCACCGGCTGGACCGGTGCGTCGCCTACGCGAGGACGCGCCACTCCTTCGGCCGGCCGATCGGCTCGTACCAGTCGATCGCCAACAAGATCGTCGACATGAAGATCCAGCTGGAGAGCGCCCGCAAATGGCTCTACGACACGGGCGCGAAACTGGAGGCCGGCGAGGACGTCACCGTGGACCTCGCCATCGCCAAGCTCGTCACAAGCCAGAGCAACCTCGCCACCAGCCTCGCCGCCGTACAGATCTTCGGCGGCCACGGCTACCTGTCGGAGTCGGGGCTGGAGCAGGACGTGCGCAACGCCGTCGGCGGCACGGTCTACTCCGGCACCAATGAGATCCAGTACAACCGCATCGCCTCGATGCTGGGCCTCGGGACGGCCCGGTGAGCGGCCCGTCACCCCGCATCCTGCTCAAGGTCTGCGGGGCCACCGGCCCGGCCGACATCGAAGCCGCCGCCACCGGCGGGGCGGACTGCGTCGGGCTCTGGCACGGGGTCCCCGGCGGTCCCCGGGAACTGGACGCGGACACGCTCACCGCCCTGGCAGCGGCGGCCCGTTCGGCCGGCCTGCTGCCGGTCCTGGTCACCTTCCTCGCCGACGCACGCGCCATGACGGAGCTCGCCCGCCGCACGGGGGTCGGCTGGATCCAGCTCCACGCGTACCAGTCACCGGCGGCCGTACGGGCGCTGCGCGCAGTCCTCCCGCCGGACGTCCGGATCGTCAAGGTGCTGCACCTGGCGCCGGGCGGCAAGGGGTGCGTCGAACGCCCGCTGATCGGCGCCTACGAGCGGGCCGGCACCGACCTCTTCCTCATCGACGCGGCCACCGGGGACGGCCGGATCGGCAGCACCGGACACGCCCTCGACCCGGCCGACGTCCTGGCCCTGCTGCCCCGGATGAGCCGGCCGTTCCTGCTGGCCGGCGGCCTGGAGCCGGCCAACCGGCCCCGGTACGAGGACGTGGTGCGCGCCCCGGGCTTCCGCGGCATTGACGTCGACACCGCCGCCCGCACCCCGCTGACCGGCGGCTTCGGTGTCCCCGAGATCAGCGCCCTGGCCCGCGCCTGGTGCGCGGCCCCCGCCACCGGCGCCGCCCGCCGCCACCCGCCCGCCGACCTGGAGCCGTCCCGATGACCACGTACGACCGGACCGAATTCCCCTTCCTGCGCGCCCTCCTGGCTTCCGCCACCCCGGTCGTGATGGAAGTGAAACGGCGCGACGCCCACGGCCACGACCTGTTCGGCGGCCGCACCCCGGCCGAGGTCGTGGGCGCGTACGAGAGCGCGGGCGCACCCTGCGTCTCCGTGGTGACGGGCCGCTGGTTCGGCGGCTCGACCACACTGCTGCGCGAGGTCGCCGCGCTGACCCGGCTGCCGCTGCTCCAGAAGGACTTCATCACCCGCACGGAACAGCTCGGCGCGGCCCGGGAGATGGGCGCGTCGGCGGTCCTCCTGACCGCGACGCTGCTTCCCGCGTCGAGCCTGGCCAGGCTGGTGGACCAGTGCCTGCTCACCGGTCTCACCCCCTTCGTGGAGATCACCACGGAAGCCGAACTGGCAGCGGTCCCGCACGCCCAGGAGTGCGTGATCGCGGTGAACAACAAGGACATCAAGACGCGCGAGCGCGATCCGGGCGACCTCGGCCGCAGCCTCGAACTCCTGCCCGCGGTGCGCGCCACCGGCACCCCCTGCCCGGTGAGCGCGAGCGGCATCGACGGCCCGTCGACGGCCGCCCGGCTGCTGGACGCGGGGTTCGGCGGCCTCCTGGTCGGCACCTCGCTGCTGCGCACCGACTCCCCGGCGCAGTGGCTGGACGCGGTGAGCGGCGCCCGGAGAGGGCTGGCGGTCCGTTGACCACATCGGCGTACCCGGCCGGCCCCGCCCGCCCCTGCACGATCGACGCGGCGGGCACCGCCGTCTCCGGGCTGCTCGCACTGCCCGAAGGCGGCGCCCCCCGCTCCACCATCCTGGCGATCCACGGCCGCGGCATGCGCGCCCGGTACTGGGACTCCTTCATCCCCCTGGCCACCGGTCTCGGCCACGCCGTACTCGCAGTGGACCGCCCCGGCTACGGAGCCTCCGCGGCGGCGCTGCCGGAGGGCCAGTCGCTGCCCGAGCAGGCGAAGACACTGCGCCGGGCGCTGGTGGAGCACGCCCGGACCCACCCCCTCGGCGCCGGCGTCTTCCTCCTCGGCCACTCCGACGGCGGCAAAGTGGCCCTGCACACGGCGGCGACCGCCCCGGCCGTCCCGCTGCTCGGCCTGGACGCCTCCGGCGTGGGCTACGAGTACCACCCGGAGGCCCTGCACTTCCCCTCGACGCTCGGCGCGGGTGCGACCCGGCTCAACTGGGGCCCCCTGAACCTCTATCCGCCGGGGACCTTCCAGGCGAGCCGCGCCCTGCTCTCGCCCGTCCCGCCCCGGGAGTCGGCCGACACGCCGTGGTGGCCCCGGCAGTACGAGGCGCTGGCCCCCCGCGTCCGGATCCCGGTCCGCCTGACCTTCGCGGAACACGAGGGGTGGTGGAGGCTCGACCCGCACACCCTGACCGCGATGACCGCCCGTCTGACGTCGTGCCCCTCGGTGGCCGTGGAGCACCTGCCCGCCTCGGGGCACAACCTCAGCCTGGGCCGCACCGCGACGGCCTACCACCTGCGCGTTCTGGCCTTCCTGGAGGAGTGCCTCCTCGGGGCGCGCGGGTCCGCGGTCCCGGCCGGACGGCGGCCGACCGAACAGCATGCGTCACCGGCCCTCGAAGAACGCTCGAGAGCCGGTCGGAACCCCGTGGCCGAGGGGCTCGGGGGATGCCACGATGCGATGTCCGTGCCGATGCGAGCAGCAACCCAAGCACCCAGAAGAGGACGCAGCCAATGACGACACATCCGGCCGGGAACCCCCAGGCCCACCCGCCCCAGCCCGGCGTCCCCAACCCGTACGCCCAGCAGCCCCCGTACCAGCCGCAGCACCAGCCCCAGCCCCAGCAGCCGGCGCCGGGTGCGGCGCCGGCCGGACGCGGCAAGGGCGCGACGGTCCTGCTGCTCGTATCGACCGTGCTGCTCGGCCTGATGGCCGGTCTCTTCTTCGCCTTCGACGTCTCCGTGATGCCCGGTCTCGCGAAGGCCGACGAGCGGACCTACGTCACCGCCATGCAGAACTTCAACTCGGCCATCGACGGCAATCCGCTGTTCGGCATGGCCTTCATGGTCGCGCTGCTGCTGCCGGTCATCTCGGTGATCCTGGAATACCGCAAGGGGCGCCGCAACGTCGCCGTCTGGGTCGGGGTGGCGGCCGTCCTCTACTTCATCGTCCTCATGATCACTTTCAGCGTCAACATCCCGCTGAACAACGAACTGGCGGACGCGGGCAACGCGGCGAAGATGACCGACTTCGCGATCGTCGAGAAGTTCAAGACCACCTGGGTCACCACCAACATCCTCCGCACGCTCCTGTGCACGGTCGCCCTCACCGCGCTGTCGCGCGCCCTGGTGCTGTACGGCCGCGCCACCCGCTGATCCCCCCGCCGGGGAGCGGGGGACGCGGGAGCGTGCCACGCTGGAAGGCGGGGGTGGAGCTCGGCGTTCCGGACGGACCATGGGAGAACCACCATGAAATGTGCAGGACGAAAGAGCACGACCACCGCTGTCTGCTGCTCGCTGCTGCTGGGTGCCGTGCTGTCCGCCGGGGCACTGGCCGGCGCCCAGTCGGCGGCGGCGGCCCCGGCGCCCGTCTGCAAGGGCGGTCAGCTGTCGGCGAGCGCGGCGGGTTCCACGCAGGTCACGGTCACCGTGACCAACAAGGGACCGAAGCCCTGCGTACTCAAGGGCTTTCCCACCGTCGCCCTCGCCGGCCAGGGCTCCCCGGACCGGAACAAGCCGCTGACCGTCCTGCGGCAGGGCGGTTCGCGGTCCGTGCAACTCGCCGCCGGCGGCCGGGCCGTGACCCATCTGGCGTTCACCCCGGTGCTGGGAGAGGCGGACGGATACTGCGCCTCCGGCGCGGACCCGACGGTCGCCCCCTCGCTCGTGGTCGGCTTCGCGGGGATCAAGGAACAGCTCGGTCCGGCCGACGCAGACGGGTTCGCCCTCTGCGGCAACACGGTCCGGGCCACCGCATTCCTGCCCGCCGGGTCCTGAGCCCGGCGGGAGCACTGCCCCGCCCCGTCACCCGTCGTCGCGGACGGCCCCTCGCCACACGGTGACGTCGACGGTGATGTACTTGCTGGGATCCGACGGGGCGGACGCACCGCGGTACACCACCAGGGCGATGTTCCCGGCCTTGGTGCGCACGCACAGCTCCGTACCCTTGGACAGCGACCCGACCACGACCCTGCTGGTGAAGCGGGTGGCGGCCCGGCACGTGGCCAGCGATCCCTGCTCGCTGCCGTCGAGGACGACCAGCTTGGACCCGTAGGCGCCGAGGGTGCAGTCGTTGATCGACGCGCACGAGAAGTAGAGGTCGTCGTAGTTCGAATCGCGGGGCTGCAGCGGGTCGTCCCCGAACTCCAGGTGGTACCCGGAGGGGAACTGGAACCCTTGGTACAGCGCCGGCTTGGGGTCCGTCCGGGGCTGCTGCGTCCCCCCGGAGGGCTGAGCCCCGCCGGACCCCGACGTGCTCGGGGTCGCGGCGCTCCCGCGCGCCGTGCCGTTGTTGCCCGTATCGCCGAGCATGTTGACGACGGCGCCACAGCCGGCCAGCAGGAGCAGCGCCCCGAAGACGGACGCGATGACGATGCCCGCGCGGCGACCGGTGGAGGACGCGGTCGGCTGCGGCAGTGACTGCGGGTGCGGGTACTGATGCGGCTGTGGATGCGGCTGCGGCTGCGGGTACCCGTACGGACCTCCGTACGGACCGGCGGGTGTCGCCGTCACCGGCCCGGGCGCCGGCTGGTACGCCGGAGGCGGCTGCGGCACGCCGGGGTGGGGGGTGGCGCCGGCCGTCGGCTGCGCCGTGGCCGTCGGCTGGTAGGCGGGAGGCGCGACCGGGTAGTCGGGCGCGGTCACCGGGTGCGGACCGGTGGCGGGGCGCCCGGCGACCGGCGCCGGGACCGCGGGGCGCTGCGCCAGCTCCGCCGCGACGCGCTGCGGCAGCCAGTCCTCCGGACGGCGCAGCTGGGTCTGGTCGGCGGCGCTGCGGCACAACTCCAGGATCTGGGTCAACGAGGCCCGCTCCGCCGGGTCCTTGGCCAGACAGCGGGTGACGAGCGGACGCAACTCCTCGGGCAGCCCGCCCAGTTCCGGTTCCTCGTGGACGATGCGGTAGAGGACCGCGTGCGAGGGCCCGTCACCGTAGACGGAGGTGCCGAGGGCCGCGAAGGCGGCGATCAACCCGAGCGCAAACACGTCGGTGGCCCTGCCGACGTCCCGACCGGACGCCTGCTCGGGGGACATGAACGACGGAGTGCCGACGGAGACGCCGCTCGCGGTGAGGGAGGTGGTGTCGGCGGCCCGCGCGATGCCGAAGTCGATGACCCGGGGACCGTCGGAAGCCAGCAGTACGTTGGAGGGTTTCAGGTCCCGGTGCACGATGCCGGCGCCGTGGATGACCTGGAGGGCCTCGGCGATGCCGGCGACCAGCATGAGCACCGTGCGCGGGGGGAGCGGCCCGTTCTCGGCGACGGCGGCGGCGAGGGTGGGCCCCGGCACGTACGCGGTGGCCAGCCAAGGCGTCGGACCGTCCGTGTCGCTGTCGATGACGGGGGCCGTGTAGAGGCCCTGCACCCGCTGGGCGGACTGCACTTCCTGTCGGAACCGGCTGCGGAACTGGGGGTCTTCGGCGAACTCGGGACGGATCACCTTGATCGCCACGGGACGCCCGCCGGGCGTGTGCGACAGGTACACCTTGCCCATGCCGCCCGCGCCGAGCCGGGCCGCGAGGCGGTATCCGGCGACCGTGGTGGGGTCGTCGGGCCCAAGTGGCTGGAACACCGGGGCGGTTGCGGACTCGCTCATTGTCTTGTGATCCCCCGTCGGTACGCGATTCGCGTGGTCACCTTACCGGGGGTCGGCGGGCCGGGCGGCCGGTGGCGGCCGCCCGGGCGGTCAGCCGTTGCTCGACGCGGGAGTGGCCGTCGTATTGGCCGGGACGTCCTGCGGGGCCGGGGCTGCCGAGGCCGACGGGGCTGCCGGGGCCGGGGTTGCCGAGGCCGACGGGGCTGCCGGGGCCGGGGCTGCCGAGGCCGACGGGGCCGACGGGGTCGGGGAGGGCTCCGGGAGGCAGGTGACCTCGTCGCGCGGGGTGTAGTGGGTGCTGAACGTCTCGCGCTTGAGCTCCTGGCCGCCCTTGACGAAGACGCGGTCGACGGAGACGTCGAAGCCCTCCAGCGGGGTCTGCTCCTCGCAGGAGGCGCCGGTGGCCGTGCGCTTGGCCGGCGGGACGAGGTGGGTCCGGGGGCCCTTGGTGGCGCGTATCGCGTCGTACTTCTTCGTACCGAGCAGGGTGATGGTCACCGAGGTGTCGGAGGACGCGGCCCGGATCCGGACGGGGTGGCCCGAGTCGTTCTGCCAGCGCAGGTCGAGGGTGCCCCAGGCGACGGTGGCCTCACGGCCTTCGGGATAGCGCTCGATGTAGAAGGAGTGGGCGCCGTGCTCCACGGGCTTCAGGCCGGCGAAGAACATGGCGTTGAACATCGTCGTCGCGACCGCCGAGATGCCGCCGCCGGGGGCCTTCACGTACCGGCCGTCGTTGATCATGATGCCGTCAACGAAGCCGTTCTCCGGCGTGCGCTCACCGACCGTCCCGTTGAAGCTCCAGGTCGCGCCCGGCGCGACCACGGAGCCGTTGATCAGCTCCACCGCCCGGGCGATGTTGTGGGTGCGGTAGGGAGCGGAGGGGAATCGGACCGTGAACGAGGACATCTGCTGCGCGGCGGGGGCCGCGGCCGCGTGTCCGGGCGCCGGCGCACTGCCGGGTCCGTTCCCCGCGGCGGCCGCCGAGCCTGCTGCGAGACCGCCGAGGCCGAGGGCCGCGGCCGTTACGGCCGAGGTCAGGGCCAGTCGCTTGGTGTCGGTCCGACGGTGTGTACGTCGCATGTCACTCCCGGTAGCGGATGTCGCGGTGGGGCCCGGCGCCCACTCGGATTCGAGGCGCAGGCCATCGACCATCCTGGGCTCAAACGCACCAAAAGGGGTAAAAGTGTGCCCGGTCTCACGCGTCGGAGGACCGATGTGGCCCGCGGCGGCGGTGGTCCGACGGGGGGAGTCCGGTGGGGCATGATCGGGGGATGTCTGAACGCATCATTGCCGCCTGCGACGGGGCGGCGAAGGGGAATCCGGGGCCTGCCGCGTGGGCCTGGGTCATCGGCGACGCGCAGGGTCGGCCCGAGCGCTGGGAAGCCGGCGCGCTGGGCCGGGCCACGAACAACGTGGGCGAGCTCACGGCACTGGAGAAGCTGCTGGAGGCCGTCGCGCCGGGGACGGCGGTCGAGGTGCGGATGGACTCCCAGTACGCCATGAAGGCGGTGACGCAGTGGCTGCCGGCGTGGAAGCGCAACGGGTGGAAGACGGCCGCCGGGAAGCCGGTCGCCAACCGGGAACTCGTCGAGCGCATCGACGCGCTGCTGACCGAGCGGGACGTCGAGTTCCGCTACGTCCCCGCCCACCGCGAGGACGGCGACCACCTGAACGCGATCGCCGACCAGGCCGCCAGCGACGCCGCCGTCAGTCAGCGGGCCGCCGGCACCGCGCTGGGGGACCACGCCATGCCGGTGCCCGCCCCGGCCCGTACGTCCCCGGCCCGCGCGACCTCCGCCCGTACGACCTCGGCCCGTACGACCTCCGCCCGTACGGCCTCGGCGGGCGGCAGCGCCCGGACCATCAAGGCGAAGTTCAAGGGCACCTGTCCGTGCGGAACGGCCTATGCGGCCGGAGACAAGATCGCCAAGCACGGTGCGGGCTGGGGCCACCCCGACTGCGCCGCTTCGGCGTAGGGCCGGGCGCGTCCGGGGCGGCGTGCGGCGGCGCGAGCGCTTCACCCGATCGGCGCGCAGCGGGCGCGCGGCGCGGTGCGGACCGTCACAGTGTGGGTGCGTGCCGCTGCACCGCGCGGCGGACGCCACGTTCGAGATGCGCGGAGGGTCCGGTGGGCCACGTCGTCGCCCGCCACGGCCAGAGGAAGGAGCTGGACATGGTGCGCAACACGATCCGGAACGACTCCACCAGGGCGGCCGATCAGCCCGAGGAGCGCGCGGGACCCCGCCGCCAGGCGGCGGAGCGGGTCCGCGGGAGTACCGAGCCGGTCCGGGAGACGGGCACCACGGAGGACCACATCATCCTCGGCGAGGACTGAACCGCCGCTGCGGACCGGGGTCCCCGGGAGCGTGAGCCGCTCCCGGGGACTTCGTCGTGCCGGCGCCCGGGTGCGGGTCAGCAGCCGCCGCAGTTGTAGTAGGTGACGTCCCAGTGGCTGCCCTCGTCGGCGTACACGTTCCCGGAGCCGGACTTCCACTGGAGGGCCCCGTCGCCGCGCGGGCCGATGTAGGCGAACGTGTTCTTGATGTAGCTGCCGAGGCACGTGGACTTGGCGAAGTCGAGCTTGTAGCCGTTCCAGTGCGAGTACGTCCCGTCGGCGTGCCCGGTCTCGGTGCCCCCGGTGATGTTGAGCGCGCAGCCGGTCGCGCTCTTGAGCGTCTGGGCGCCCTGGGCGCTGGAGAGGTTGAGCTGCTCGAACGACGTGCACGTGGGGTTGTAGCGGTCGGAGCAGCCGCCCGACGAGGACCAGGTGATCCCGGAGCTGCGGAACATCGAGGTGGCGGTGGCGTGGCTGATCTTGGTGGCCGCGTAGGCCTCGGTGGCCCCGGTCAGTACCCCTACGCCGGGTGCGGCCACGGTGGCGAGGGTGAGGGCGAGGGCGGTGAGGATCGGGCGGAGCTTCATCGGCGTGTGTCTCCTGCGGGTGGCCGTGCACGGTGGGTTGGCGGTGCAGGTGCAACCAGGGAGCGGCAAGGAGATGGTGCCCGACGCCCGCGCCGGTCCGCCAGACGGCCTCGGCGGAAGCGTGCGGGGGCAGGGGCGGGGGAGGGGGCGGAAGCGTGTGGGGTCGAAGGCGAGGACACTTTTACTCGCGCCTGATGGCATGCTCTGGACAAATCTGCCAGGCTTCCGCCAGTCGCCGCCCCGATCCCGGGAGACGGCGAGGAATCTCACCCCAGCGATCGCGCGAGCGATCCGCGTAGCCCGCGGCTGCCCTCCGGCCCACCCAGCCGGTCGAGCGGTCACCGAGCAGGCCGGAATCCCGGCCGCCGCAAAGGAGTTCCGTGTGAGATCGACCCCCCACAAGGCCTTCGCCACGACCGTGCTCACGGTCGCCGCGCTGGCCGCAGCCTCGCTCGGCACCACCCCGGCAGCGGCGAACCCGTCCGCGGCCCCCCGCGCCGCCGCCTGTACCCCCGCCCAGGTCGTGGGCAACGGCGGCTTCGAGAGCGGTACTTCGCCCTGGAGCCAGTCGTCCACCAGCGTGATCACCAGCCGCGCGGGCCAGAGCGCCCACACGGGCACGGCCTTCGCCTGGCTGAACGGCGTGGGCAGCACGCACACCGACACGCTCTCCCAGAGCGTCACCGTCCCGTCCGGTTGCAGCGCCGCCACTTTGACCTTCTGGCTGCACATCGACACCGCCGAGACGACCACGTCCACCAAGTACGACAAGCTGACGGCGAAGATCGGCAGCACCACGCTCGCGACCTACTCGAACCTCGACAAGAACACCGGGTACGTCCAGAAGTCCTTCGACGTCTCGGCGTTCGCCGGACAGACCGTGAGCCTCGCCTTCACCGGCACGGAGGACTCCAGCCTCCAGACCAGCTTCGTCGTCGACGACGTCGCCCTCGACACCTCCGGCGGTACGACGCCGCCCGGCGACCCCACGCGTACGCCGGCCGCCCCCTCGTACACCGTCAGCCTCAGCAGCGACACCAGCGGCAGCGTCTGGAGCGGCCACGAGAGTGCGACCTTCACCAACGCCTCGGCCACCGCACTGACCGAGGTGTACCTGCGGCTCTGGGACAACTACCACGGCACCTGCTCCGCCCTGCCCATCACGGTCACCAACGTCACCGGCGGCACCGCGGGCGCGCTCTCGGTCGGCTGCACGGCCCTGCAGATCGCTCTCCCCGCGCCGCTGACCCAGGGCCAGAGCGCCACCATCGGCTTCGACCTGGGCATCACCGTCCCCAGCGGCGCCGACCGCTTCGGCCATGACGGTGCGTTCAACAACATCGGGAACGCCCTTCCCGTGCTCGCCGTCAAGGACGCGGCCGGCTGGCACCTGGACCCCTACACCAACAACGGCGAGTCGTTCTACTCCCTCGCCGCCGACTTCCGGGTGACGCTCGACCACCCGAACACCCTCCTGGTCCCGGCCACCGGCACCTCGGTGGACGCCCCCGGCAGCAGCGGCCGTACGGTCACCACCGCCACCGCCGCCAAGGTCCGCGACTTCGCCTGGGCGGCCGGCCCCTTCACCAAGATCTCCGGCACCTCGGCCGCCGGCACGCCGGTCAACATCTACTCCGTCTCCGGCATCAGCTCCGCCGACTCGCAGTCGATGCTCAGCACCGCCAAGTCCGCCGTGGACGCCCATGCCGCCAGGTTCGGCGCCTACCCGTACGGCGAACTCGACGCGGTGATCGACAACAACTACTGGTTCGGCGGCATGGAATACCCCGGGTTCGTCCTCGACCTGGTCAGCACCACCGCGCTCACCCACGAGATCGGCCACCAGTGGTGGTACGGCATCGTCGGCGACGACGAGTACACCAGCCCGTGGCTCGACGAGGCGTTCACCGATTACGCCACCGACCTGGCACTGAACAAGACGGGCACGAACTGCTGGAGCAGCGTCTCGTGGGCGTCGGCCGCGGAGAAGATCACCAACCCGATGGCCTACTGGGACACCCACTCCTCCCGATACTCCACCGTCGTCTACGGTTACGGCAAGTGCGCACTGCACGACCTGCGCCGCGTCCTCGGTGACAGCGTCATGGCCAAGCTGCTCAAGGACTACGCCACCTCGCACTGGTACGGCGTCTCGACCACCGCGGAGTTCAAGGCGGCCGCCCAGGCCGCCACGACCACGGACCTGACCTCCTTCTGGACCCAGCACCGCATCGACGGCTGACGCCGGGACACACCTTCCGCCGCGCCCGGTCGCGCGCTGAACGGCGCGGGCCCGGGCGCGGTGGCACAGTGGGCGCCGGACGGCGCCCACTTCGCCATGAGGGCGTTTCGAACGGCCGGGCCCCCAGGAAGGAAGTCCCATGCAGACCGTCACCCTGAACAACGGCGTCGAGATGCCGATCCTCGGCTTCGGCGTGTACCAGATCCCACCGGAGCAGACCGAACGGGCCGTCACCGAGGCGCTGGCCGCCGGATACCGGCTGCTCGACACCGCGGCCGCCTACCGGAACGAAGAGGCCGTCGGCCGGGCGATCAGGAACAGCGGCATCCCGCGCGGAGAACTGTTCGTCACGACCAAACTCTGGATCCAGGACGCCGGCGAGGAGAACGCCCGCCGCGCCTTCGACACCTCACTGCACAAGCTCGGCCTCGACCAGCTCGACCTGTACCTCATCCACCAGCCCTTCGGCGACGTCTACGGCTCCTGGCGCGCCATGCAGCGGCTCTACCACGAGGGCCGGGTCCGGGCGATCGGGGTCTCCAACTTCTACCCCGACCGGCTCGTCGACCTCATCGACCACAACGAGGTCACCCCCGCGGTGAACCAGGTGGAGACCCACCCCTTCTTCCAGCGCACCGCCGATCAGGAACTCATGCGCGAGCGCGGCGTACGGATCGAGTCGTGGGGCCCCTTCGCCGAGGGCCGGGGCGACCTCTTCACCCACCCCGTCCTCGGCGACATCGCCAAGGAACACGGGAAGTCGGTGCCACAGGTCGTGCTCCGCTGGCTCGTCCAGCGCGAGGTCATCGTGATCCCAAGTCCGTCCGCGCCGACCGGATGGCCGAGAACCTCGACGTCTTCGACTTCTCGCTGACCGAAGGGGAGATGGCGCGCATCGCCGCCATGGACACCGGACGGACGCTCTTCTTCGACCACCGCGACCCCGCCATGGTGAGCCGGCTCGGCACCGCCCGCGTGCACGACTGACCCGCCGCGCGGCCGCCGGCCGCGGCGTCAGCCCAGGAACGACAGCCGCACGGTCCGGTGCGGGTTGTCGCGGTTGGTGTCCACCAGGACCACCGACTGCCAGGTGCCGAGCGCCAGCTCGCCGCCCAGCACGGGCAGCGTGGCGTGCGGCGGTACCAGGGCGGGCAGTACGTGGTCGCGGCCGTGCCCGGGCGAGCCGTGCCGGTGCCGCCACCGGTCGTCGGCCGGCAGCAGCGTACGCAGCGCCTCCAGGAGGTCGTCGTCGCTGCCGGCGCCCGTCTCGATCACCGCCAGCCCGGCCGTCGCGTGCGGGGTGAACACGTTGAGCAGCCCGTCCCGGCCCCTGGCGGCCTCCCGCAGGAACTGCGCGCAGGCGTCGGTCAGGTCGTGGACCGTCTCGCTGGAACCCGTCGTGAGTTCCAGGGTGCGTGTGGTGAAGGTATTAGCCATGCGATCCATTTTCGCCCGCGATCACCGGACCGCCCGTCCACGGCCCCTGCCCGCCCCGGCAGCGTCGGAGAGTGATTAGCTCATACAGGTGAACGGCAAAATCTATGCCAGCGGGAGTAGACATCAGCTGCCGAGCCGGATAGCGTTTCTCTCGTCAACAAGGTCAAGCAGTACCCGCCCGGGCGGCCGGCAGTCGCCCGGGCACCGCAAGACCCCCGATGGGAAGGTGGTCCCCGGTCAGGCATACGCGATATCCGCAGCCCGGACCTCCCGGGAGTCTGCGGACATGAAGAGCCGGCAGCGGTAAAGCCCGGCTGATGGTGTTGAATTTCCTTCGGGGCCCTGGTGCCGTACGGCACCAGGGCCCCTCGACGCATTTCCGTATGCAGAGGTGAAAGTGACAGCAGAGAATTCACTCGGGCGTCTCGACGACGACGACTACCCCGCCTACACCATGGGCAGGGCCGCCGAGATGCTCGGTACCACCCCCGGCTTCCTCCGGGCGATCGGCGAAGCCCGCCTGATCACCCCGCTGCGATCGCAGGGCGGCCACCGCCGCTACTCCCGCTACCAGCTGCGGATCGCCGCCCGGGCCCGTGAGCTCGTGGACGCCGGTACTCCGATCGAGGCCGCCTGCCGGATCGTCATCCTCGAGGACCAGCTCGCCGAAGCCCAGCGCATCAACGCCGAATTCCGTCGTGCGGATGCCGCGGGCGGGACGGCCGCGGGACCGGACCCGGTGGCCGACCGGCCGGCGTGACGCCGCCCGCCGCCCGCCCCGCGCCAGCCGGGTCCGTCCGAACGGGCCGCATGAGGTGCGGCGGCCGGGGCAGGCGAGCAGCCGACGGACCGTTCGACGAGCAAGGAGTAGTGGTCACATGTGGGCTTACCGTGAGACGGCCGGTCACCTGGCGGGAACGGACCTGACGGGCTACAAGGTGGAGGCCACCGAGGGCGTCGTCGGCAAGGTCGACAAGCATTCGGACGAGGCCGGCTCCGCCTACCTGGTCGTCGACACCGGTGTGTGGATCTTCGGCAAGGAAGTGCTGATCCCGGCGGGCGCCGTCACGCACATCGACCCGGACGCCAAGCGCGTCCTGGTGGACCTGACCAAGGAGCAGATCGAGAACGCGCCCGAGTTCCACCGGGACGAGCACCTGGACGACGCCGGGTACCACGCGCAGCTCGGCACCTACTACGGCACCGGCGCCCCGTTCGGCGGCCGACCCGCCTGACCCCCGTCGCCGGGACCGGCCCACGCCCCCGCCCGCAGCCGCGACCGCGCGGCTGCGGGCGGCCGCGTTTTCCGCTGCGCACGGACCGGCCGGGGGCCGGTCCGGCAGCGCCGGCTGAGGAGGAGCCCGGTCAGGCGATGTCGCTGACGTCGGCGCCGTCGCGGCCCATCCCCAGCCGGCCGGGGCCGGTGTCGGCGGCCGCCGCCTCGCGGAACGCGGTCAGGCCGTCGAACAGCGCCCGCCGCTGCTCCCGGCTGAGCCGCTCCAGCACCGTTTCGAGCTCCTTCGCCCGGGCGGCGCGTACGGACGCGAGGACGCCGCGGCCGCTGCGGCTCAGCCGCACCTCCACCTCCCGGCGGTTCGCCGTGGCCCGGGAGCGCTGCACCAGACCGGCGGCTTCGAGCCGGTCGCAGAGCCGGCTCACCGAGGGCGGGGTCGAACCGAGCGCTTCGCCGAGGTCGCGGAGGTTGACGCCCTCCCGCTCGTCGATCACGGTCAGGGCGCGCAGCTGCGAGGGGGGCACGGGGGCGGGTACGGCTTCCTGGCCGCGGCCCCACAGAACATCCAGCATCTCCAGGAGCGCGGATGCCTCGGTAGCCACCTGCCCGGGATGCAGGGGTGGCAAGGGGAAGCTGTGCGGCATCGCACCACTCTCTCATCCGATAGAACGTTTGTCAGCCCGCCGGCCTTGCGGGGGCAGGTGGCGAAGGCCCTTCGTCCGGGCGGTCACCGGGCCCGGCGCGGTGAGCCGCATGGCGAGGGCGAGGGTGTCGTCGGCATGGAGGACGACGGTGTGCATCTCGGCGGCCACGGCATCGGGGATCTCCGCTATCGCCCGGTGGGCGTGCTGCTCGACGGCCTTCACCAGCCGCAACTCGCCCTCGATCAGGTCCCGGCGGCTCTCGGTGAGACCATCGGTGTACAGCAGGAGCAGGTCACCCGGTTCCATCCGGTCCCGGAGCGCCCCGTCGCTGCCGGGGGCGGGGAACCCGATGCCCCGGCCGCTCGCTTCGAGGAACTGCGGTGCGCTGCCGCCCCGTACCAGGAGCGGGGGCGGGTGGCTGCCGTTGGCCACTTGGAGCTCCCCGGTGGCAGGGTCCAGCCGGACCAGGAGGACCGTCGCCATCAGATCCGGGTTGAAGGGCATGAGGAGGTGGTGGGTGCGGGCGAGGATGGAGTGCAGGGGGTGCCCCTCCAGGGCCAGGGTGCGTACCGCGTGGGTGACCGTGACCGCGCCTCGGGTGCTGCGCACGCCGTGGCCCAGGGCGTCGACCACGGTGACGTGCACCGTCCCGTCGGGCAGGGTGAACCAGTCGTAGAGGTCCCCGCCGGTCGGGGCGGCCGGGTCGGCGGGCGCGTAGTGCACGGCCAGTTCCAGGCCGTCGACCTCGGGCGGGAGCGGCCGCAGCGCGTCCTCCAGCTCCCGCAGGACCCGGCCGTGGGCCTTGCGCACCTGCTCCTCGCGCTCGTCCAGTTGCACGTAGAGGGCGAGGACACCGGCGTTCGTCTCCGCCAGCTCGTGCTTGAGCAGCCGGTGCTCGGCGCCGAGCGAGTCCGCCCGTGCGAAGGCGGCCCGGAGCTCCTCGTCGGCCTCGCGCTCCCGCGTCGGCAGGGAGGCCGGTGACGGCGGCCGGGCCTCCTCGAACGGCCCCGCCGTCCGGTCGGGCAGGGCGATGTGCCAGGTGACCGAGTTCGCCGACGTGACGTGCGCGGTCAGCGGCAGGTCGGCGCCGTGCAGCGGCCCGGCCACCCGCGGGGCGGTGAGGGTGACGTTCAGCTGGGACGCCTCTTCCGTGCCGTCGAAGACGGTGTGCAGCGTGACGGGGTGCCCCGCCTCGAACTCCGGGGCGGCCAGGTCCGTCACGGACAGCACCAGCCGGCCGCGTACGTCCGCGGGCAGCCGGTAGCTGCGGGCGAGGCCGCGCACCTCCTCCCGGAGCACGCCGATGTCGCGGAAGAGCCTGCTCATGACGGCCGGCCGGGGGCTCTGGCCACCAGCACGGTGGCGTCGTCGCGGGTGCGGTGGTAGCCGTGCGCGACGGTCGCCGCGAGCAGCGGGGCGGGCAGCCGCAGGAAGTGGCGGGGCGGGGTGTGCGCCCACCGCAGGTCGATGCCGTCGGTGTGCAGCGCGGTGCTGGTCGCCGCGGTCAGCGGGACCCGGTGCGTGCGCGGGTCGGGCATCCGCCAGCCCACGACGCCCGGCTGACCCGTCAGCCGGTGGTGCACCTCGTCGGGGGAGAGCGCCACCATCCGGACATTGCCGATCCCGCAGTACTCGGCCTCCCCGGCGCGCAGCCGCAGGAGCGCCACGGCGGCGCCCCGGGTGTGCCGCAGCGCCCGGTGCAAGGCCGTCATGATCCCCGGCAGGGTCCCCTCGGCGGCGCCGCGGAAGGAACGCACCGCCGCCTCGGCGGCCTCCGCCGCCTCCTGGCCGTGCCCGAGACCGTCGACGACGAGCGCGGTGCGCACGTCGCCGAGGTCGACCACGACCGCGGCGTCCCCGCACTCCTCCTGGCCGGCGGCGGGCAGGCAGACCAGCCCCACCGGCTGGCGCGCCGCTTCGCGCTGGTGGGGAAGGGCGAGCCGGGCACAGACCACGGTGCCGCTCCCGGTGTCCGTGTCGGTCCGCGAGCTGATGGCGACCTCGGTGGCGATGCGTCCGACCGCGCCCAGTCCGGCGCCGAGGGTCCCCGTGGTGGTGTAGCCGTCGGCCAAGCACCGCGCGACCTCCGCTATGCCCGGGCCCCGGTCCGCGGCCAGCACCTCCACGCCGCCGCCCAGCGGCAGCGGCTGGATGTAGAGGACGCCGTCGCGCGCGTGTTTGTCGATGTTGCTGGCCAGTTCCGACGCGACCACGGCCGCCTGGTCGGGCAGCGCGCCGGGCAGCCGGCACTCCTGCGCCACCGCGCGCGCGGTCTCGGCGGCGACGTGCACGGCGCTGTAGTGGTCGATCCGGACCTGACGCGTCGGCGCCACCGGGGCCGGCACCATCAGCGCCGCCAGCGCGTGGTGATGACCGTGGTGCCCTCGCCCGGGGCGCTGCGCACCTCGAACTCGTCCATCAGCCGGCGGGCCCCGCCCAGGCCGTGGCCCAGGCCCACCCCGGTGCTGTAGCCGTCGGCCAGCGCGGCTTCCACGTCGGGGATGCCCGGGCCGCGGTCGCTGACCGTCAGCCGGAGCCCGGTACGGCCGTCCGCCCGGGCGGAGTCGACGACGAGGTCTCCGCCACCCCCGTGGATGTAGGCGTTGCGCGCCAGTTCGCTGGCCGCGGTGATCACCCGGGTCTGGTCGATGATGGAGAATCCGGCCGTCACGGCGGCGAACCGGACGGCGTGCCGGACCGCCAGCAGATCGTCCTCGGTGGTCAGGGAGAGCCGGACGGCTTCGGAGCCGGCGTCGGAGGCAGCGGCCCGCGCGGTGTCGGGGCCGCTCATGGTCCGCTTGCCGTCAGCCAGTGGTGTCATGCGGCGCCCCTTCCAGGGGCCGCGGGAGCTGGGCCCAGCCCAGCGCGGCCATGCCCTGCTCGGCGTGCAGCGCGGTTTCGACGCCGGTCAGTTCCAGTCCCAGCTCCACCAGGGTGATGGCCACCGGGGGCCGCATCCCGGCCACGATGACCCGGGCCCCCAGCAGCCGGGCCATCCCCGTGAGCTCCATCAGGTTGCGGGCCACGAACGAGTCGATGATCTCCAGGCGGGAGATGTCGATGAGGACACCCCGGGCCCGGTCGGCGGAGATCCGCTCGGTGAGTTCCCGGGCGAAGGCCACGGCCGACTTGTCGTCCAGCTCGTTGAGCAGGCCGGTGACCAGCACGTCGCCCAGACGCAGGATCGGAACCGCGGATGTGTGTGCGGTCATCGGGCAACCGGGGCGCGCGGAGCCGGCGCGGAGCCGCCGGTGATCTTCATGGCTTCGGACAGGGCCTCGGCCAGCGTGGCCCGGGTCAGGATGTCGAAGAGGTCGATGCCGAGCTGAGCGATGGTCTGCGCGATGGTGGGCCGGATACCGCTGATGACGCAGTCCGCGCCCATCAGGCGTACCGCCCGCACGGTCTGCATGAGGTGCTGGGCCACGGCGGTGTCGACGGTCGGCACACCGGTGATGTCGATGATCGCGACCTGTGCGTCCTCGTCCTGGATGGCCTGGAGCAGGTTCTCCATCACCACCTGGGTGCGCGCGGTGTCCAGGGTGCCGATCAGCGGCACGGCGACCACCTGCCGCCACAGGCGTACGACGGGGGTAGAGACCTCCAGCAGCTGCCGGCTCTGCCGCCGGATGATGTCCTCGCGGCCCTCGACGTACGTGGCGAAGGACAGGGCGCCGGCCGCGTCGAGTAGCTGGTTGATCAGCAACGCCGCCGAGAACAGCCGGCCGGTGTCGTCGATGGTCTCCCGGACGATCTCCAGCACGACGTCCTTGAGGGCCAGTACGGACATCGAGGTGGCGGTGGGCGTCGCCCCGGCCCTGGCCCTGCGCAGGGACAACTCCCGGACGGCATCGCGCAGTTCGCGGTGCAGGTTCACCACTTGGTCGACCGGCAGGGTGGTGTCGAGGCCGGTGAGGACCGCGGCGGCGAGGGTGTCGGCCTCGTAGCGCAGCTCACGCTCGCTGTTGGCGGGGTCCATGGGGCTGCGCTCCAGCTGAAGCAGAACCCAGCGATCAGCTATGTCGTCCGCGCGTCCCTTCAACGACTCCACCACGAGCTGGCGGACATCGGTCGCACCGGCCGAGCTGCTGACCACGCGGGTCTCCTTTCGCTGTGCCCGGCGCCGAGATTTAACGCATGGCAATGGTTGTCTGACGGCAAATATACGCGCGGAGCCGCCCAGGAGGGAAGTCCCGGGCGTTTCCGGCGGATCGCCTCACAGATCCAAAAGGATGTCCCCGATTCCGCGGCCCATTCGCCCAGGTCTTGTGGAGGGCGTCACTTCCGCACCGCACGACGACCCGTTCAACGGCGCTGGGACGGGCCGGCGGTGTGGCCGCACACCGCCGAGACGGTGCTCACCACCCCTATCCACGCGGTCACCGCCGCCCACGCCATGGCCGCCGAGCCGCTGACGGCGCTCGCGACGAGCAGCACCAGGCAGGTGCCCAGGAGTGCTGCGGCGAGCATCCGTTTCGCGGGCGGCCGGCCGGGCGCGGCGGCGGACCGGTCGGTGCGCCGCCGCGGTCCCGGCTGGTCGCGCCACGCGGCGATCTCGCGCGTGGACAGTCTCCCCCGTGCCGGCATGGGCGCCTCCAGATGGCGGGTGCCGCCCTGCGTGGGCGGGCGTGCGGTGTGGTGTGGGTGTGCGGTGTGGGTGTGCGGTGGTGCGGGGGCCCGGCGGCCGGGCCCCCGGGTGGTCAGGGACGGCCGCCGGTCAGCGGCGAGAGGGGGCCGCGGCGCCGCTGTCCGGCCCGGCGGCCGACCGCGTACGACACGGCGATGACGGCCGCCGGGCCGGTCGCGGCGCCGGCGCTGACGCCCTTGCGGGCGAGCACGGCCTGCCGGAGCCATCCGGTGCGCCCGGCGGCGCCGCGCGCGTCTGCTCCGCGAGCGGCGCGGGGCGGCACGGTCGGCGCGTCCGCGGCCCCGTCCCGCGAACCCCGCCGCCGGGTCGCCGTCGCCCCGTCCGGGCGGGAACCGGACGGGGCGACCTTGGAGTTGGTGGGGTTCTCGGGTGCGCTCACACCAGCGCGTGTGACCGCATCCGCGCGGGTTAATCCGACGGATTCCGGCCGACCGGCCCCGTGCTGCGGCCCCGTCCCGGGAAGGCGGCCGCCGCGGGTCCGGTGTGACTTCTCGTGTCCGCCGCGCTACTTTGTGCACATGATCAGTGCGGCGCCGGCTCCGGCGGTGGATCACCGTACGAGGACCCTCGGCGTCTTCGCGCTGCTGCTGGCGGTCGCCCTCCACCTCCTCGGATGTCTGCACGGCCCCGGCGGCGACGGCCCGCACCTGCGGCCGGATCCCGCCGCGCCGGTTTCCGCCGCCCTGGTCCACGGCCCCCCGGCCGGCCACGCCGTGCCGATGGACCGCGCCGAGCCGGGCGAGCAGTGTCCCGACGGGCTCGGCCACGCGTCCGACCGGGTACGGGGGGACGCCCACGCCGCACCGCCGACGGCCCGTACACCGCTCGGGCCCGCGGAGCCCGGCTCCTCGGCGGGTACCGCCGCAGCCGGGGTCGCCGCCGACCGGGGCCCGGGTGGCCGGGGGGTCCTCGCGGCGACGTGTGTGGCGCGGACCTGACCGCTCCCGCACGGCCGTCGCCGCTGCGTACCGGCCCGCGCACAGCTGCCCGCACGGTGCCCGCGCCGCCCGGCGGAACACCCGGCCGTGCGTTCGCGCCGTCCTGATCCCGCCGATGCCCCGCGCCGCCGCGCGCCCCGGGCCGAGGAGCCGTGACCCCGATGCCGCACACCTCCCTGTACGACCCCGCCGCCTTGAACGCACCCGCCCTGGACGCAGACCCTTCGTACGCACCCGCCCTGGACGCAGACCCTTCGTACGCCCCCGCCCCGCAGCCCGCGCACCGGCCCGCGGACCTCGTCGGCCGCACCCCCGTGCTGTGGGTCGGCGAGCCCTTCGCGGACCCCGGCCGCGGATTCTGGGCCAAGCTTGAGGGCGCCAACCCGGGCGGCATCAAGGACCGCCCGGCCCTGCACATGGTCGCCCGCGCCCGGGCCCGCGGCGACCTCGCCGACGGGGCGCCGGTCATCGAGTCCTCCAGCGGGACCCTGGCCCTCGGCCTGGCCCTGGCCGGGATCACGTACGGGCACCCGGTGACCGTCGTCACCGACCCCGGTCTGGAGCCCCCGGTCCGGCGCGCCCTCGCCGCGTACGGGGTCCACGTCGACACGGTCACCGCCGCGCACCCCACCGGGGGCTGGCAGCAGGCCCGCCGCGACCGGGTCACCGAGCTGCTGCGCCGGCACCCCGGCGCGTGGTGCCCGGACCAGTACGACAACCCCGACAACGCCGCCGCCTACACCCCGCTGGCCGCCGAACTCGTCGCCCAACTCGGCCGCGTCGACGTACTGGTCGCCTCGGTCGGCACCGGCGGCCACTCCGCCGGGATCTCCGCCGCGCTGCGCCGGACGTTCCCCGCACTCGTGCTCATCGGCGTGGACTCCACCGGCTCCGCCATCTTCGGGCAGCCCGCCGGACCGCGCCTGATGCGTGGCCTGGGCTCCAGCATCCACCCCGCGAACGTCGCCCACGAGGCCTTCACGGAGGTCCACTGGGTCGCCCCCGGTGAAGCGGTCACCGCCTGCCGTGCCCTGGCCCGCCACCACTACGCCACCGGCGGCTGGAGCGTGGGGGCGGTCGCGCTCGTCGCCGGCTGGGCCGCGCGCACCCTTCCCGCCGGGACCCGGATCGCCGCGGTCTTCCCCGACGGCCCGCACCGCTACCTCGACACGGTCTACGACGACGCCTGGTGCCGGGGCCACGGGCTGCTCGGCGGCCCGCTCCCCGACACCCCGCAGGAGATCGGCCACCCGGCGGAGCGGGTGGTCACCTCCTGGACGCGCTGCACCGCCATCACGGCCCCCGCGCCGCGCGCCGGCACAGTCCTGGCGGGTGCGCGATGAGGCGGCCCGGACAGGGCCTCGGCTCCCGGATGCGCTCCTTCGACCCCGGCGTGCGGCTGCTGATGGTCAACCAGTTCGGCATCAACCTCGGCTTCTACATGCTCATGCCCTACCTCGCCGACCACCTCGGGCACGGCCTCGGCCTCGCCGCGTGGGCCGTCGGCCTGGTCCTCGGCGTACGGAACCTCTCCCAGCAGGGGATGTTCTGGCTGGGCGGCACCCTCGCGGACCGGATCGGCTACAAGCCGATGATCCTCGCCGGGTGCGCGCTGCGCACCGGAGCGTTCGCGCTGCTGGCCGTCGCCGACACCCTGCCCGCGCTCGTCGTCGCCTCGGCGGCCACCGGATTCGCCGGCGCCCTGTTCAACCCGGCCGTACGGGCCTACGTCGCCGCCGGGGCCGGGCCCCGGCGGGTGGAGGCCTTCGCCTGCTTCAACGTCTTCTACCAGGCCGGCATCCTGCTCGGGCCGCTCGTCGGACTGGCCCTGCTGCTGCTCGACTTCCGACTGGTCTGCGCGGCGGCAGCGGCGGTCTTCGGCGTGCTGGCCGTCGTGCAGGCCCGGTCGCTGCCCGCGCGCCGGCCGGAACCGGACCCGCAGCGGGGAGCCGGCTGGCGGGGCATCGCCGCCGACTGGGGGGCCATCGCCCGTAACCGGCCCTTCGTCCTGTTCTCCGCCGCGATGGCCGGCTCCTACCTGCTGGCCTTCCAGACCTACCTGGCCCTGCCGCTGCGGGCGCGGTCGCTGTTCGGGGACGGCGCGGGCGCCGCCATGGGCGTCGCCTTCGCCGTGTCGGCGCTGGTCGCGGTCGTGGGCCAGCTCCGGCTGACCGACTGGGCCCGCGAGCGCCTGGACGCGCCGAAGGCCATCGCGATCGGCCTCACCGTCATGGGCGCGGCCTTCCTGCCGCTGCTGCTGCCGGTGGGCCGCTGGGGCGGGGCGGCCACCCTGGTCGGCTGCGCGGCGCTGCTGGCCACCGGGTCGGCGCTGCTGTACCCGTTCGAGATGGACACCCTGGTCCGGCTCTCCGGCGAACGCCTGGTCGCCAGCCATTACGGGGCCTACAGCACCGCCTCCGGTATCGCCGTCGCGGCGGGCAACCTGGGCGTGGGCGCCCTGTTCGACCTCGCGACCCGGCTGGACGCCCCGTGGCTGCCGTGGACGGCGCTGGCCGCCGTCGGCGCCGCCTGCGCGGTGGCCCTGACCGCCCTGCGCCGCAGCGCCTGCTTCGACCCGGCCCCCGCCACCGCGCCGACGGCCGCCCCGGTCTGACACCGGCGGGCGGGCCGCCGGATCCCTGGCGCGGGCTCGCGGGCGGCACGGGGGCCGTCCGGCCGGCGATGCCCTGCGGCTCGTTGCCCGCCCCGCGCGAGCACCGGCCGATCGCGCGGTTCGCGTTGCCGTGCGCTGGTCGTCCGGGTCACCCCGGACCACGCGCGGGCCCGGTCGGCACGTGGATCGCGGTGGCACTCGCGGCAGCGGTTGGGCTCGGCCTCGCCGCGGCGACTGCTTCGGCCCGGCCCCGGCCCCGGCCCCAGCGCCGGGGCCGCCTCGGCCTCACGCCGACGGGCGGGCCATCGGGCCCGTGCCGTGTCCGTGGGCGGCACAGGCGTGGCCCGTCCGGCCGGCTGCCCGCCCACCGCGAGCAGCTGGTCCGGCGCCGGGTGCGCGGCGGGCGGGGCCCGGGATGCGTTGCCGGCCGGCGGCCGGACGGGGGCGCCCCGGCCCGTGCGCGCCCGCGGCGTCGGCGTACAGGGGCGTCCTACGGGGCGGTCGTTTCCGTTTCGGCGGGGTCCGGATCCGCGTCCTCGGCCGGTGGGGCGGCATCCAGCGCGGCCAACGCCGAGTACGCGACGACGGGTTCCGGGAGCGCGGGCGCGGGCGCCGGTTCCTCGGACCGGTAGAGCAGGGCCATGCCCGCGAGGGCCGCGCCGAGGCCTGCCACGAGCACCGCGAAGCCCGTGGGCCAGGGCAGGAGGCCGCCGACGGCGCTGCCGAGGGGAGAAAGCCCCGTCAGGGCCGCCAGCGCGTGCACCGCCAGGATCCCGAGGCAGGTGAGGGTGGCGGCCGCCCACACCCGGGTGCGGTCCCGCACCACGAGGCGCACGGCCAGCGCCAGGCACACCGCCGCGACGCCCAGCAGCAGCCACGTCCCCGCGCCGCCCTCGGACATCAGGCGGGACGGGCGCCGGGGCAGGTACAGCAGCGCCGACCCGCTCAGGGCTGCCACGGCCGGCCAGCGCAGTCCCCGGCCGGGCGCCCCGGCAGGGCGGGGAGAGCGGGGTTCGTCCGCCTTCGCGCGGGCGGCGCGCTTACCGGAGCCGCGCCGCCCGGCTTCGCCGTCGGGTCCTATTCGCTCGGGCAGCGGCGCGGGGTCACCCTCGTGGTCCTCGCTCAGGAGCAGCGCGAGCGAGACGACGTCCTCGACGGGGCGGCTGACCGCGGCGGCGCGCAGTGCTTCGTTCGCGGCGTCGGGAACCTGGCCGGACCGCCTCAGCAGCGTCACCAGGTCGGCGACCTCGTCCAGGGGCCGGCAGGCGACCGCCGTCTGCAACAGCGTGCGCAAGCCGTCGTCACCGACGGCGTTGACCGGAGTGTCACCGGGGCCGGTGGCGGCCTCCGCCGCCGGGGCCGGCTCCTCTTCCCCGGCCTGGGGTGGGGGGTAGTCACTCATAGAACGCTCCGTCCGGGTTGACCGTCGCGTGACGACCGCGCACGGCTGGGGCCTCGCGGCCCCCACAACGTGAGGAGATGTCCACTCGCCGTCACGATGCAGCACATCGGCGGACCCCACCATGCGGAGCAAGCAAACGAGTGCAGCCTCCCGCCCGGCTTGCGCCGAGCGAGGTTCCGTGCGACCGGCCCGACCCCCCCCGGGGCGTGTTTCGAGATCCCGCATGCCCCGCGACGCCCGGCACCCGCGCGCGTCCCCCAGCTACCGCTGGCAGGTGCCCCCAGCGTTGTCGGGCTCGCCCGCGTACGCCCGGTACGAGGGCGACCCTCCGCCTTGCGATCGCACGCACCGGACGCCGCGGGCCCTCCGGGTGGCCGGCGCTACGTTCGGAACACGCCCTAGCGGCCGGACTTGCCGCTGGTGAGCGGCCACTCGCGGTTGAGGGAGCCGAGCGGGATACGGCGTTCGAGGACGGGCGTGCCGAACAGGGAGAGCTGGAGGTGCAGCTGTCCGCTCAGGTCGAAGCCGCCGTACAGCGCCCACGCACCGCTCACGGCGGTCTTGCCGTCCGTGGCCGCGGACGCCTTGGCGTCGGCCTCGCCGCGCAGGTAGGGGGCGAAGTCCGCGGAGACGCCGACAGCCCCGTACAGGCCCACGGAGGCCTCGGCGCCGAGGGCGCTCTTGATCCGGCCGGCGGCCGTGACCTCGGCCTTCACCGGGGAGCCGTGGACGTTGGACGTACTGACCGGGGTCCAGCCCTTGCCCGTCGCGTAGCTGCCGCCGACCCGGAAGTCACCCTTGACCTCCTGCCGTACGTCGAGGGTGACGCGCCCGTCGGCCTCGACCTGTACGTAGCAGGTCAGGTCGAGGTTGACGACGACCGGGACCGGGCCCACCTGGATGACCGGGCTGCTGTGCAGCTTGGCGAACGGGATCCGCTTGGGGGCGCCGGTGCTCGCGGCGGCGTGGCCCTTGAGGCTCCACTGCGAGGACCAGTCGCCGCTCATGCCGAGGAACGCGGAGCGCGGGCCGGAGCCGCCCGATCCGTCGTACGCGAACTCGACGGTGGGGGCGAGCTGGACGAACCCCGAGACCGAGGCGCCGGCCGAGACGGGGGCGTCCGGGGCGGTGTCGACCGGGGCGTCGACGTCCAGCCGCAGGCTGCCGAGGGGCAGCTTCGTGCCCGCGGGGCCGAACCGCACCCCCTGGCTCTTCGCCCAGGAGAGGGTGACGCCCTTCATCAGGGGCTCCACGGTGACCGACGCCGGGTCGACGGGCACCTTGCCGTCGGCCTTGTCGTCGTTGAGGGCGGAGGACAGCGTGGTGGCGGCCGTGGTGACCTCGGTGCCCCGGTCGGTCTGCCTGCCGACTTCGGTGACCTTCGCGAGGAGGCCGTCGGGAGCGCCCGGCGCCGGTGCGCTGGCGATGACGTCGCCGACGGCCACCGGCTTGTCGGCGGCGGGGGAGTGGTCCGGTGACTGACCGGGGGAGCGGCCCGGTGTCGGCGAACCCCCTTTCGCACCGGTGGCTATGACGGCCCGTCGGGTGGCCGGGTCGTAGGAGGCGACCTTGAGCGACGACTTCACCGGCGTCCCCTTGCCGGCGCCGTCGGCGCGGGTCACCGCGGCCGTCTCGACGGCGCTCTGCGGGGCCGCCGCTACGTCGAGCTGCCGGGTTCCGTCGGCAACGGCGCCCAGGGCGGTGGGAGTTGCGGCGTCCGCCGCAGCGGTGTGTCCGGCCGAGGAGCAGCCGGTGGCGGTGAGCACCAGGGTGGTGAGGCCGGGGAGCAGGAGGCGTCTGGCGAGCTTGCGCACGTACGTGAAGACCTTCTGGTGAGGGAGAGTTGCGCTACTGATGAGTAACGTGAGGCCCGATCATGCCAGGCTCCCGCAGCCCACCAGTGACAACCGGCCACCGGTCCCGGACATCCGCATCCCGGGCGGGACTTGATCGTTGGCCCGGGGCAGGTCAGCATCCCTGCATGACAGAAGTGATCGCAGTCGCAGTCATCACCCTCCTCGCAGTCATCAGCCCGGGCGCCGATTTCGCGATGGTCGTCCGCAACAGCTATCTCTACGGGCGCCCCACGGGGCTCTTCGCCGCCGCCGGAGTCGCGGCGGGGGTGCTGGTGCACGTCTCGTACACGATGCTGGGGGTCGGGCTGCTGATCGCCTCCTCCACGGCCCTGTTCACGGCGATCAAGCTGGCGGGCGCCGCGTACCTCGTGTGGATCGGCATCCGTACCTTCCGGGCCCGGGCCGAGCTCACGGTGGACCTGGAGTCGAAGCCGCAGCTGACGCGGACCGGCGCGCTGCGCAGCGGGTTCCTGACCAACGTGCTCAACCCGAAGACCACGCTGTTCGTGGTCTCGACCTTCACCCAGGTCGTCCACGCGGACACGCCGGTGTGGCAGCAGGCCGGATACGGACTCTTCATGTCCGCGGCGCACCTTGGCTGGTTCGGGGCGGTGGCACTGTTCTTCTCGAACGAGCGGCTGCGCGACCGCATGCTGCGGGCGCAGAAGGCACTGAACCGGGCGATCGGCTCCGTGCTGGTGGGCCTGGGCGTCGGGCTCGGCTTCGCCCGCTGACGGGGCGAGCGCGCCCGCGCGCCGCGCCGGTCCTACTCCGGGGCGGATTCCGCGGCCACCCACTCCAGGTAGGCCCGCGAACCGTCCAGGACCGGCAGGACGATCCACTCCGGCACCTCGTACCCGTGGTGCTGTCCGACCCACTCGGCCAGGGACGGCAGCCGGTCCGCCGACGTCTTGTACGAGACGCGCCACTCGGTCGCCGTCCCGACGGCGTCCTGCCACCGGTACACGGCCGTCAGCGGCCCGTCGACGTGCGCACACGCCGCGAGCCGGGCTGCCACGGCGCCCCGGGCCAGGCCCCTGGCCCGGTCCTCGTCGTCGATCGTCGTCTGTGCGAGCACGATGTCCGTTGCCACGTCGGCCCCTTGCTGTCGGTGTGGTCCCACCGTAAGGGCGTGCCGCCCCGGACACACGTCAGGGCCGGCCCGCCACGGGCCGGCCCTGACGGGGGCGGTCAGACGAGGTCGAACCGGTCCAGGTTCATGACCTTGTCCCACGCGGCGACGAAGTCCTTGACGAACTTCTCCTTCGCGTCGTCGCTCGCGTACACCTCGGCGAGGGCCCGCAGCTCGGAGTTGGAACCGAAGACGAGGTCGGCCCGGCTGCCGGTCCACTTGACCTCACCGGTGGCGGCGTCGCGGCCCTCGAAGGCGTTCGCGTCCTCGGACGTCGCCGTCCACGTCGTGCCAAGGTCGAGCAGGTTCACGAAGAAGTCGTTCGTCAGCTTCCCGGGGGCCGTGGTGAGCACCCCGAGCTGCGACTGCTGGTGGTTCGCACCCAGCACGCGCAGACCGCCGACGAGGGCCGTCATCTCGGGGGCGCTCAGGTTCAGCAGGCTGGCCCGGTCGATGAGCAGGTACTCGGCCGGGAGCCGGTTGCCCTTCCCGAGGTAGTTGCGGAACCCGTCCGCGGCCGGCTCCAGCGCGGCGAACGACTCGACGTCGGTCTGCTCCTGCGAGGCGTCCACCCGGCCGGGGGTGAAAGGCACCTGGACGTCGAAGCCGGCGTCCTTGGCGCCCTTCTCGACGCCGGCGGCGCCCGCGAGCACGATCAGGTCGGCGAGCGAGATCCGCTTGCCCCCGGTCTGCGCCGCGTCGAAGGACTCCTGGATCCCGGTCAGCGTGCGCAGCACCGCCGCCAGCCGGTCGGGCTCGTTGACCTCCCACCCGCTCTGCGGCTGGAGGCGGATGCGCGCGCCGTTGGCGCCGCCGCGCTTGTCGCTGCCGCGGAAGGACGAGGCCGCGGCCCAGGCGGTGGAGACGAGTTCGGACACCGACAGGCCCGAGGCGAGGACCTGCTCCTTGAGGGAGGCGATGTCCGCCGCGTCGACGAGCTCGTGCGTCCGCGCGGGCAGCGGGTCCTGCCACACCAGCGTCTCGGACGGGACCTCCGGGCCGAGGTAGCGCACGACCGGGCCCATGTCGCGGTGGGTCAGCTTGAACCAGGCGCGGGCGAACGCGTCCGCGAACTCGGCCGGGTTCGCCAGGAAGCGCCGGGAGATCTGCTCGTAGGCCGGGTCGAAGCGGAGCGAGAGGTCGGTCGTCAGCATCGTCGGCGCGTGGCTCTTGGCGGAGTCGTGCGCGTCGGGCACGGTACCGGCCCCGGCGCCGTCCTTCGGCCGCCACTGGTGGGCGCCCGCGGGGCTCTTGAAGAGCTCCCACTCGTAGCCGAAGAGGATCTCGAAGAAGCTGTTGTCCCAGGTGATCGGGGTGTTGGTCCAGATGCCTTCAAGGCCGCTGGTGATGGCGTCGCCGCCCTTGCCGGTGCCGAAGCTGTTGCTCCAGCCCAGGCCCTGCGCCTCCAGCGGGGCGGCCTCCGGGTCGGCTCCGACGTGGTCCGCCGGGCCGGCGCCGTGGGTCTTGCCGAAGGTGTGGCCACCCGCGATCAGGGCGACCGTCTCCTCGTCGTTCATCGCCATCCGGCGGAACGTCTCACGGATGTCGCGGGCCGCGGCGAGTGGGTCCGGATTGCCGTTGGGACCCTCGGGGTTGACGTAGATCAGGCCCATCTGGACCGCGCCGAGCGGGCTTTCCAGGTCCCGGTCGCCGGTGTAGCGCTCGTCGCCGAGCCAGGTGGTCTCCGGACCCCAGTAGACGTCCTCGTCGGGCTCCCAGACGTCCGCGCGACCGCCGCCGAAGCCGAAGGTCTCGAAGCCCATGGACTCCAGGGCGACGTTGCCGGCGAGGATCATGAGGTCGGCCCAGGAGAGGCTCTGGCCGTACTTCTTCTTGACCGGCCACAGCAGGCGGCGGGCCTTGTCGAGGTTGCCGTTGTCCGGCCAGCTGTTGAGCGGGGCGAAGCGCTGCTGCCCGGCTCCGGCGCCGCCGCGGCCGTCGCTGATGCGGTAGGTGCCCGCGCTGTGCCAGGCCATGCGGATCATGAAGGGGCCGTAGTGGCCGAAGTCGGCGGGCCACCAGTCCTGCGAGGTGGTGAGCACCTCGGCGATGTCCTGCTTCACGGCGGGGAGGTCGAGGGACTTGAAGGCCTCGGCGTAGTCGAAGTCCTCGCCGAGCGGGTTGGCCACGGCGGGGTTCTTGGCCAGGATCTTCAAGTTGAGGCGTTCCGGCCACCACTGGCGGTTTCCGCCGCCCTGAGTGGGGTGCGGGGCGCGCTCGTGGGCGACGGGACAGCCGCCTGCGCCTTCCGTCTTGGCGTCTACGACGATTGCATCATGGTTCTCAGACATGGGAATCCTTCCGGACCAGGCGGATCGTGGTGCTCAGGTGCTGCATGCGGTGGGTCAAGCGGGGCACAGGCCCCCAGTAGACGGCCTCGGCCTCGTCGGTCGCCTCGGCATCGAGGTGGTCACCGTCCCGGACGGTTTCGGGCAGCGGGACGCGGGGCCGCCGCAACCCGCACGCCGGCACCGCGCGGTGCCTCGGCGGTGGCCGCTCACGCTCCGTCTCCTGCCGCTGTGGAATCTTCGTGTCCCTTGGCTATCAACGGAACCGATCCTACGATGGACGCAATCCAAGTCAAGAAGCACACCAAGCCCGTATCCGACCGGATTCCGCCCGTTCACGAGTGGAGTTCGAGGGTCCCGCCGGACCGGAAGAGCCGGACCAGAAGAGGTGAGCCGATATGAGTGACCTGCTGGAGCGCCTGCGCGCCCGCGGCTGGCGAATGACCGCCCAGCGCCGGGTCGTTGCCGAGGTCCTCGACGGCGAGCACGTCCACCTCACGGCCGACGAGGTGCACGCCCGTGCGGTACGGCTGCTGCCGGAGATCTCCCGGGCGACGGTCTACAACGCCCTGGGTGAACTGGTCTCCCTGGGCGAGGTGGTCGAGGTGTCCACCGACGGCCGCGCCAAGCGCTACGACCCCAACGCCCGTCGGCCGCACCAGCACTTGGTCTGCTCCGGCTGCGGACTCATCCGCGACGTCCACCCGGGCGACCCGCTGTCCCACCTCCCGGCCGACGAGCGCTTCGGCTTCACGCTCTCCGGCGCGGAGGTCACCTACCGCGGCCTCTGCCCGGACTGCTCCTGAACACCGCCGGCTCCTCCCGCCTCCGGCGGACCGGCGGGAGCGGGGGCGGTGGCTCGACCTGGGGGTCCGCGTCGGCGGCCCGCCGATCCGGTCCGTGTCCAGCACGTTTGAACTCCGCCGCAGCGAGCACCCCCGAAGGGGACCGAGCGCAGGCGAGCGGCCGCGCCCGGGCAGGTGGGAGGGGCCCCGGCGGCCGCCCACCGCCCGGGCGGCGCGGCGCGCAACGAGCAGGAGTGGACAACATGGCTGTGGAACAGGACGTCGTCGCGGTGATCCTCGAGGACCACCGGCGCATGGAGGACCTCTTCCGTCGGATGCGGAGCGTGGAGGCGGACCGGGCGGCTGCCCTGCGCGAGTTCGCCGCGCTGCTCATCGCGCACGGCGAGGCCGAGGAGGCGGAGGTCTACGTCGCTCTCAAGCGGTTCAAGGGAGTCGACGACGAAGAGGTGGAGCACGGCTCCGAGGAGCACGCCGAGGGCAACGAAGCCCTGCTGGCGCTGCTCGAAGTGTCCGAGGTCGGCTCGGACGAGTGGGACGCGCGTCTGGAGGACCTGGCGAAGGCGGTGTCGCACCACATCGACGAGGAGGAGCGGACGATCCTCAACGGCGCCCGGGAGAACGTGCCCGACGACCGGCGCGCCGAGCTGGCGGCGGCGTTCCTGCGCGAGCGCGAGCGGCAGCTCGCCGCGGACTGCGGCAGCGTCGAGAACGTACGCGCCGTGGTACGGGGATGAGCGCTGACGGGACCGCCCCCACGAGCGGGGCCGGGCGTCCGGCGGCCAAGGCCTCCGGCCAGGACGGCGAAACGCGGCTCACCGTATGGGTGGCCCTCGCGGCGAACCTCGCCATTTGCGTGGCCAAGGCCATCGGCGGGGTCATCGCCGGCTCCCCGGCCCTGCTGTCGGAGGCGGCGCACTCGGTTGCCGACTCCATCAACGAGGTCTTCCTGCTGGCGTCGGTCAAGCGCAGCAGGCGTCCCGCCGACAGGCGCCACCCCTTCGGCTACGGCAAGGAACGGTTCTTCTGGTCGCTGCTCGCCGCCGTCGGCATCTTCGTCACGGGCGGCTGCTTCTCGGTCTTCCAGGGAGTGGAGGCGTTCCGGTCCGGTGGCGGCGAATCGCACAGCGGCTACGTGATCGGCCTGATCGTGCTCTTCGTGGCCCTCCTCGCCGAGAGCGTCTCGCTGCTGCGGGCCGTCCTCCAGGTCCGCCGCTCGGCCCGCGCGGCCGGCCGCGGCCTGGCGGCGGAGGTGCGCGCCGGGCGGGATCCCGCGCTGCGCACCGTCCTGGCGGAGGACAGCACGGCCTGCCTGGGCGTGGTCCTCGCCATGGCGGGGATGGCGCTGCACATGGCGACGGGTGAGGTGGCGTACGAGGCGTGCGCCTCCGTCCTCATCGGCATCCTCCTCGTGTACGTCGCCTACGTGCTCGGCAAACAGGCCCGGACCCAGCTGATCGGCGAGGCGGTCGACCCCGGCCTGCAGGACGAGATCCGCGCCCTCCTGGAACGTCAGCCGGAGATCGATTCGGTCACCTCCCTGCTGACCATGCGCCTCGGGCCGGACTCGGCGCTGCTGGCCGCCGGCATCGACCTGACCGCCGGCTACGACAGCGAGACCGTCGAGGACGCGATGGTCCGCATCCGCACCGACCTGAAGGAACGCTGGCCCGAACTGGACCAGGTGTTCCTCGACGTCACGGACGCCGCGTCGGCCCGCCGCACGGACGTACTCCCGCGCCCCCCGCGCTGACCGTGTCCGCCGTAGCGGCGGCGCCACCGCGGCCCGCGCGGCCCCCTGGCGCCCGGGCGGCGGCCCGGGGTGTACTCCGGGTGCACCCAGCCGCGGCCCGCGACCCGGGTCCACGGCTTCACCGACCGCGACGGCAGCCGGCCCGGCACCCGGCGGTACCTGGTCGAAGTGCAGGACGCGGGCAGGGCCGCCGACGCGAGCGGACACCGTGAACCGGCGCCGGGGCACCCACCCGCGCGGCCGGGTCAGTAGACGAGCTTGATGGTCACGTCCTTGGGGACCGGGGACGGCGCGGTGTGGGTGTACAGGAGCCGGATGGTGGTGAAGCGCTGGACCCCGGGGCGGCCGGGCCACGGCTGCGGCTTGCTCAGCGTCACGGTCACGGGATAGGCGTGGAAACGGCCCGCCGCGCAGTAGGGGCGGCAGTCGTTCACCATGTCGGTTCCGGTGGCCGTCGCGGTCCGCGGGCCCCAGGACTCCCACCGCAGCCGGACGAGGTTGTTGTTGCCGTCGCCGCAGGCCAGCAGGTACTCCTCGGGGCGGACCTGGGCCTTGGAGAAGCAGTCGACCACCACCACCGGATGGGAAGGGGGATCGGCCGACACCGTCGGGGCGGTCCGCGCCGAGGCCGGAACGGCGGTCGCCGCGAGGGCCGTCACCGCACAGAACAGCCCGGCCGTCCGCGGCCCTGCCGCCCGTAGTCCGGCCCGTCGCAGCCCGGCCCGGGGCGCACGGGTGCGCCGGCCTTCTCCTGAACCGTTCACGAGGCCTCCTCGCCCGTCCGTCTCCCGTCGGAGTCCGCCCTGCCAGCTTCCCTCAGGTGAGCGGACCCCGCATCCGGGTGACCTCAGGCCCCCGGTCAGGGGATCGCGACGAGCTCGACCTCGAAGCCGTCCTCGTTCTCCAAGTACGCCGCGTAGTGCCCCGCGCCACCGGCGTGGGGGTGCCGGTCGCCGAACATCAGGCGCCAGCCGTGCCGCACCGCCCCGGCGGCCAACGCCTCGACCGTGGCGGCGTCTTCGACGTGGAACGCCAGGTGGTTCAGCCCGGGGCGGCGGCGGTCGTGGTGGACGGCGGTGCGGGCCGGCGACTCCTCGAAGACGAGGTAGACCGGGCCCAGCCGCCAGCTCCGTCCGTTGCTCCAGCTCTGGAACGGCGTGTAGCCCAGTGCTTCCAGCAGCCAGCCGAACGCACCCACGGCGCGGCCGAGGTCGGGCACCCAGATCTCCACGTGGTGCAGCGCGCCGTGCGCGGGCCGGCTCATCCGGTCACCTCCCAGGGGCGCTCGAACGGCCGGCGGAGCCTGTCGGTGCGGATCAGAGGCGTCATGCCGGTGATCCTCCCAGCCGCCACCGACAGCCGGGTCATTAACGTCTTCCGATCTCTTCCTTAAGCCCGCCTCAAGGTCTCCGACGGAAGGACCGAACCGGACATTTGTCCGTTTCGTGCTCGCTAGCGTGCTGGTCATCCCCCATCCCACACGCAGAAGCAGGTCCTCCATGGCTGGCAACTCCCATCGCCGCACCACGAGCGCGAAGACGAAGGCGGCGGCGGCCCTGGCCGTCGCGGCGGCCGTCGGCGGCACCGCCGTCGCCCTGACCGGTACCGCCCAAGCGGCCTCCGTGGGCGCGGCGTTCACCAAGTCGAGCAGCTGGAGCACCGGTTACACCGGGCAGTACGTCATCACCAACCGGAGCGGCGCGGCGCTGCGGGACTGGACCCTCGAATTCGACCTGCCCGCCGGCACGGCCCTCGCCTCCCTCTGGAACGGCGAACAGAGCGTCAGCGGCCGGCACGTGACGGTCAAGCCGCCCCGCTGGGACTCCGCGGGCCTCGCCCCCGGGGCCTCCGTGACCGTCGGGTTCGTCACCTCCGCGACCGGCGCCGCCGGCAACCCCACCGGCTGCCTCATCAACAAGGAGAAGTGCTCCCCGGCCGCCGGCCCCACTCCCGCGCCCAGCGGGCGGCCGACGGCGCCCCCCACCGCCGCGCCCACGCCGGCCCCGTCCACCGGGCCCACGGCCGGGCCCACCGCCGAGCCCACCGTGCCGGCCCCCTCCAAGCCGGCCCCGACCGGCGCCCCGGGCGGCGGGAGCGCCGCCCCGGCCGGATTCGCGCCCTACGTGGACACCTCGCTCTACCCGGCCTACGACCTCCTGGACACCGCCACGAAGACCGGCGTCAAGGAGTTCAACCTCGCCTTCGTCACCTCCGGCGGCGGCTGTACCCCGCTCTGGGGCGGTACCACCGCGCTCGGCGCCGACCGGGTGGCCGCCCAGCTCCCCGCCCTGCGGGCCAAGGGCGGCGACGTACGCGTGTCGTTCGGCGGCGCCGCCGGGTCCGAGCTGGCCCTGGCGTGCGACTCGGCCGGCAGCCTCGCGGCCGCCTACGGCAAGGTCATCGACGCGTACGGGCTGACGAAGGCCGACTTCGACATCGAGGGCGGGGCCCTGCCCGACACCGCCGCGAACACCCGCCGGGCGCAGGCCATCGCCCAGCTCCAGAAGACCCACCCCGGGCTCGACGTCTCCTTCACCCTCCCGGTGATGCCCGAGGGCCTCACCCAGGCGGGGCTCGACCTGCTCGCCGACGCCCGGCGCAACGGGGTGGCGATCGGCGCCGTCAACATCATGGCGATGGACTACGGGCCCGCGTACGCCGGGGACATGGGCGGCTACGCCATCCAGGCGGCGACGGCCACCCAGGCGCAGCTCAAGGGCGTCCTCGGCCTCTCCGACGCCGCCGCGTGGAAGACGGTGGCGGTGACGCCGATGATCGGCGTCAACGACGTCGCGGTCGAGGTCTTCACCGTCGAGGACGCCGCGCAGCTGGCGGCCTTCGCCCGCACCAAGGGCCTCGGCCGGCTCGCGATGTGGTCCGGGGCCCGGGACCGGCAGTGCGCCGGCGGCGCCAAGAACTACGCCGACCCGACCTGCTCGTCCGTCCTCCAGGCGCCGCTCGCCTTCACCAAGGCCTTCGCCGCCCGCGGCTGACCCCGGCCGGCCCGCGGCGGCCCCGCCGCGGGCCCGCCGCGCCGGGTTCAGTGGCCGGCCACTTTGATCAGGGCGACAGCGGTACCGATCGACGCGTACGCGACCCCCGCAAGCAGGGCGCCGGCCGCTGCGCCGCCCATCCGGAGCCCGCCGTACCACCCCCACCCGAACAGCACCCACACGTCCACCGCGGCCGCGACGAGCAGCGCCGTGTGCAGCGCCATCACCCCGAGGGCGGACAGCAGGATCAGCAGCAGCGGGCCCACGGCCGACAGCAGCAGGGGAGCGGAGACGAACAGCGCCTCGCGCAGCCACCGCTCCCCGGAGCCGCGCCCGTGCACCACCCGGTGCGCCTGCCAGTCCGCCACCAGGGTGGACAGCCACAGCCCCACCGCCGTCCCGGCCACCGACACGGCCACGCCGGCCGGGGTGGCATGGCCGGAGTACGCCAGCCCCACCACCACCGCGATCATGGTGATCGTCGCGTACAGGCGCTCCTTGAGCTGGGACGCGATCAGGACGGCCCGCTCCGCCTCGCCCTCGGCCGGCGGAGGTACGGGGGCCGCGTCGTCCATGGCGCCCACCGTAGGGCGGCCCGCCGGTGGCGCGGGCGAGCCGTTCCGCCGGGTCGCCCGATCAGGGCACTGCCCGCCAGCGGCCGCCGCGCTCCTGCCACCCCTTTGACCTGCTTGGGATCCGCACGACCGGGTAGGCGGGGTTACGCCTGTCGGCGCCCTCGCCGGCCGGCGCAGAGGAAAGGAACCCGACGATGACCGACCGCGAACGGAACGAGCCGCCGCGCACCACCCCGTCCCATGCTCCGGGTGAGGCCGGTGACGAGGAGGCACGACGGGAAGCCGAACGGGCCGAGCGCGGTCCGCAGGACGAGGTCGCGGGCGGCGAGCCGGGAGAGGCGGCCGACGCACTCTCCCCGAGCCCCGGCGCCCAGCGCCGCTCCCGCGCCCACGCCGAATCCGGCGACTCCGACTCACGCTGACCGCGCTGCGCCGGCCGGCCCCCGCCGGTCGGCGGAACCCGTCGAGCCCCGGCCGTCAGAGGAAACGGCGGATGGGCACGACGCCGGCCTCACGGGCGCGCTGCGCCAGTGAGCGGTTCTTCCACCTGCCGGGCCGGATGGGATCACTGACCTTGAGGTCGGTGTCGTAATGCCCGTCGAGCACGGCGGTGAAGCTCCGGTCCATGACGGCGAGCATCACCTCCTCGTCGTGGTCGAGGGAGCGCCGGTTGAAGTTGGTGGAGCCGATCAGTGAGACGACGCCGTCCATGGTGATGACCTTCGCGTGCATCATGGTCGGCTGGTACTCGAAGATCTCCACGCCGCTGGCGGTCAGCGCCTCGTAGTGGCGCTGGCCCGCCAGCCGGCACACCCGCTTGTCGGTGTGCGGGCCGGGCAGCAGGATCTGGACCGCCACGCCGCGGCGCGCCGTCGCGCACAGCAGATCGACGAAGTACGCGTCGGGTGCGAAGTACGCCGTGGCAAGGCGCACCCGCTCCTCGGCGGACTCCAGGACGACGCGGATCAAGGTCTGCATGTCCTGCCAGCCGAAGCTGGCCGACCCGCGCACCACCTGCACGATCGCGTCGCCGGCCGGCTCGTGGCCGACGAAACGGTCCCGGTCGTCGAAGAGCTCCGTATGGCACTCCGCCCAGTTCTGGGCGAACGCGGCTGCGATGCCGTCGACCGCCGGGCCGCGCACCTCGACGTGGGTGTCACGCCACTCCTGTGCGTTGCGGGCGTCGCCGCACCACTCCTGCGCGATGCCGACGCCGCCGGTGAAGGCGGTCCGCTCGTCCACCACCAGCACCTTGCGGTGGCAGCGGTGGTTCTGCTTGAGCGGGGACAGGTACAGGGGCTTTCGGAACCAGGCGACCTGTACGCCCGCCGCGCCCATCTCCGCCAGCAGCTCGGGCTCTATGAGACGGCTGCCGAAACCGTCCAGCAGCAGCCGAACCCGCAGGCCCGCCCGGGCGCGGCCGGCCAGGGCCCGCGCGAAGCGGCGGGCGATGTCCCCGCGCCAGTAGACGAACGTCATCATGTCGACCGTGTGGCGCGCCCCCTCGATCGAGGAGAGCATCGCGGCGAAGATCTCGTCGCCGTTGCGCAGCGGACGCAGACTGTTGCCCTCGGTCGCGGCGATGCCGATGAGCCGCTCCAGGCGCCTGCGGATACGGAGGATCCGCTCGTCCGTGCTGTGGGCCGGACGCGGCTGTGCCGCTTCACCCGGGGCCGAAGGCTCCACGCTGGTCATCCATGCACTCCTCGATCGGTCCCGTGCGACCCCGGACCTTATCGAACAGTGCCGCGGGCACGGACCACCGGCCCCGGTCGGCGGCAGCCGGTGGTCCGTCACCGAGGTGGCGGTTCAGTCGATCACGATCTCCGACTCGAAGCGGGCCCCCAGGGCCCGCAGGCGGTTCTCGCACTCCTCCCGCGTCGGCGCCGACAGCACCGCCGCGGCCAGGAAGTCCGAGGACAGGGCGGCCTCGGCGAGTACCTCCCCCGGCTCCGCGAAGACGCCGTAGAACTCCACCCACGGCTCCTCCGGTGTGACCGGGATGGCGCGCACCGTCCCCGGCCGCTTCATCATCAGGACCTGCCCCGCCATCCGGACCGTCGGCAACCGCCGGCCGCCGTCCGGGCCGCCCTGCGCGAGCCGCTCCAGGGCCGGCAGCCGCAGCCCCGTGTGCGCCCGCGACGCCAGTTCCACCGGGTGCACGCCGAAGACGGCGGTCAGCACCTCCCGGATGCGCGCGCCCGCCGGCCGCGCCGCGACCTCGCAGACCACCAGCCGGTCGTCGGGGGTGTGGAACACCTCCGCGTGGAAGGCGAAGTCGGCCGGTCCGCCCAGCGCCGCGAGCGCCTGCTCCGCCAGCTCCAGCAGCCGCGGCGTCAGCGGGTCCGAGGGGTCCAGGGTGAGGTCCACCCGGGCGCCGTTGTCCGCCTGGAAGGACGACAGCTCGTACTGGTACTGCGACGGCCAGGCCATGACCGTACGGCCGCCCGCCACCACCCCGTCCACGTGGCACATCCGGCCCGGTACGTACGCCTCCAGCAGCAGGTCCTCGCGCGGCTCCGGGTCCCCCGCGAAGGCCTCCGCCAGCTGCCGCTCCAGCTCTTCCCCCGTCCGTACGACCCGCAGCCCGACGGAGCCGAAGCCGTCGCGCGCCTTGAAGACCAGCGGCAGGCCGTGCTCCGCCGCGAAGGACCGCGCCTCGTCCGCCGTCCCCGCCAGGGTGTGCGGGGCGACGGCGATGCCCGCCGCCGCCAGCTTCCGCTTCATCAGGACCTTGTCCCGGAAGGGCAGCACCTCAGCGGGGAGCTGGCCGGGCAGCCCGAACTTCTCCCGCAGCGCCGCGGCCCGGATCAGGTCCGCCTCGTGGTGCGCGATGACGTGCGTGACCCCGTACTCCTGGATCAGGTCACGGGCGAGCCGGTCGACGAGGTCCTCGTCGTCGAACGTGTCGATGACCTCCAGGCGGCGGTAGCCGCCGGGCCCGTCGGGGACCCGCTCACGGCCGGCCGTGATCCTGTCCCGGGCGGCGATCATCACCACACCGCCGTCGAGCTCCGCCAGCCACCGGTCGTACGGGAAGGGCTCCAGCGGGAACCGGTGCAGTACGAGCGCGGTCACGCCGCCACCTCCACCCGGTGCGGGGCGAACGCCCGCGCCGGTCTCACGTCGATGCGGATCTGCTCCGTCAGCCGTTCGCAGAGGGCGATGGCGGTGTCGGTGTCGGCCGCCGTCACCGCGGCGAAGCCGAGCCGGTCCCAGTTGTCGCGCAGCGGGCGGACCTCGTCACCGGGGCGCACGGAGACCTCCACGGCCAGTACGTCCGCACGTGCCGCCACCTCTTCCACACCGGACACGGCGGTGACCGTTCCGGGGTCCCGGAGGACGAAGCGGGTGCAGGCGCCCGCGCGGGGGATGGGGGGTTCGGGCAGTTCCTCCACCAGGCCCAGCGGCCAGGCGACGCCGTACCGGAGGAGGTCGATCCCGTAGGCGGCCTCGACCAGTTCGTTGATGTGGCCGCCGCCGACCCGGTTGTGGGACTCGATGACCACGGGCCCCCGCGAGGTCAGACGCAGTTCGGTGTGGCTCGGGCCGTCGGTCACGCCCATGGTGTCCAGGAAGTCCGTGACCGCGGCGGTGACCTGGGCGTACGCCTGGGGTGTGAGCCGGGCGGGCAGGGCGTGGCCCAGCTCCGCGAAGTGGGTGTCGTCGACGAGCTTCTCGGTCACCGCGACCACCACGTGGCGGCCGCCGAAGCTGAAGCCCTCCACACTGAACTCGGGGCCGTCGAGGTAGGACTCCATCAGGAACTCGCGCACCGTGAACAGCGTCGAGCCGCGGTCGGTCCGCCGGCCGCGCAGTTCCTCGATCCGCTCCCAGGCCGCCTCCAGGCCGGCGGCTCCGTCGACCCGGATCAGACCGAAGCTCGCGGTCGCGTCCGTCGGCTTGATGATGAACGGGAAGCCGGCCTCGCGGCCGAACGCCTCCAGCGACTCGCGGTCGGTGACCCGGCCCCAGTGCATGGCCAGCTTGCCGTGTTCGGCCAGGTGCCGGCGCATCAGGTACTTGTTGCGCATCCGGCGGCTCACCTCCGGCCGGGTGCCCGGGAAGCCGAAGTGGTCGTTCAGCCGGGCCGCCATGTCGAGACCGCCCTCGGTGAGGGAGACGACCACGTCGAAGCCCCAGACCTCGCGGGCCGCCTCGGCGAGCGGCCGTACGGTGTCCCATTCGGTGTAGTCGACCATCAGCAGTACGTCGGCCAGCCCGGTCTGGAACGCGTTGATCTTGTCGGGGTGCTGGAGCAGCACCACGCGGACGCCCAGGGCCTTCGCGCGTTCGAGGTGCTGGTCGGTGCCGCCGACCAGCAGCATCGTCCGCTCGGCGGCAGGCGTCGCGGGTGGGGCGGCTTCGGTCGTCGCGGTGCTCGCGCTCATGACAGGGCTTCCTTCGTGCTGGGCGTGTCGGAGGTGGCGGGTGCGCCGGGCGCGTCCGGCGGGCCGGGCGTGATCGTGGTGCGCAGCGCCGCGAAGGCCGCCTCGATCCGCTCGGCCGCTTCGGCGGGGCTCGGGGCGTCGACGACGGCGTAGCCGTGCCGGGTCCCGGAGTCGGTGGTGCGCGGCAGGACGTCGCCGGGCCCGTACGGGAAGTGCACGGCGTGCACGTGCTCCGCGGCGCCAAGCTCCGTCAGGCCCTCCACCGACTCCAGCCGTCCGGCGGGCAGTCGGAAGAAGCCGACGCAGGCGTACCGCCGGGGGGCCGGGGTGTGCACGTCCTCGCCGGCCAGGGCCCGGAAGACCGCCGCTTCGAGGTCGAGGCCGGTGGCCACCTGGACGAGCAACGGGATCCGGTCGCCGCCGAGACGGGCCTGCGACTCCACGATGCGCGGCCCGGCCGGGGTGAGGATCACCTCGGTGTGCGCCGGGCCGAAGGCATATCCCGTCAGGTCGAGCAGGGCGGTGACGGTGGACCGGATCGCGGCCGCGTCGGCGGCGGGGAGCGGCGCCGGGTGGACGTGCCCGGTCTCCACGAATCCGGGCGGGCCGCTGGTCTGCTTGGCCGTGATCCCGACGATCTCGTGCCGGCCGCCGACGGTCAGCGTCTCGACGCTGAACTCCGGGCCCTCCAGGAAGTCCTCGATGACGTAGGGGCCTTCGATGCCGGCCGACTTGACCCGCTCGGTCCACTCCACGAGGTCGGCGGCCGTGCGGACGAGCGCGATCCCGCGGCTGCCCGCCGAGTTGGCGGGCTTGACCACGGCCGGCAGACCGAACTCCGCCAGCAGCGGCTCCACTTCACCGAGCGTCGCGGCTTCCCGGGCGCGGACCACGGAGACACCGCTCCGATTGAGCAGGCGCCGCATCGCGTTCTTGTCGTTGAGCAGCCGGACCGACTCGGCGCGGTTCGGGGACAGGCCCAGGGCCTCGGCTTCGGCGACCACCGGGGCCATGCTGGACTCGCTGCCCAGGTGCAGGACGTGCTGGATGCCGTGCTCCACGGCCATCCGGGCGACCAGTGCGCGCAGCGCGGCCTCGTCCTCGAAGTCGACCAGGGCCAGTTCCTCGGAGTGGGCCGCGACCTTGTCGAGGTAGGCGGCCGGGCGCAGCGCCGGATCCCAGATGGACCAGACCCGGAAGCCGGCCTCGACGGCCTTGCGGACGAGCTGCTCGTACGGCATCACCATGAGGAGGCGGCCGGGGGCCGCGGCGTGGGCGGGGGCGTGGGTCATGACGTGGCTCCGTTCCGGGCCGACGCGGCGACCGGGCGGGCCGGCTCCGCGTCGGCGGTGTCCTGCTCGACGTCGGCGGAGTCCTGCTCCGCGGCCGCCGCCTCGGCCGCTGCCTGGCGCGCCTCGCGCAGCGGCAGCAGGGAGCGGTAGACGAGGATGGCGCCGAGGCCGAAGGCCGCGTACAGCAGGCTCATGCCGACCGGGGAGAGGAAGGCTCCGACGGTCACGCAGAGCGAGCCGATCAGCAGGCCGATGCGGGCGTTGAGGCCGTAGGCGGCCAGGTACTTGGTGCGGGCGGCCGGGTCCACCAGGTCGGCCAGCAGCGCCTGCTTGACCGGGACGTTCGCGATCTCGCCCACCGTCAGCAGGACCGCGGCGGCGATCAGGACCCAGCCGCTGTTGCTGACCGCGAGGACCATGTAGCCGGCGGTGAAGACCGTGAGGCCCGCGTAGAGCCGGACCCGGTCGGGCAGCCGGCGGAACATGCTGCCCGCGAAGAGGGCGAACACGACGATCAGGGCGGTGTTGACGGCCCGCAGGATGCCGAGCATCGCCACGCCGTCGACCGCCGGGAACCAGCGGTCCAGGCCGGCCAGCGCCTGCTCGGGGAAGTCGTCCGCGAGCCGGACGGCGATGTAGTAGCCGATCTGCACCTCGATGGCCCGGCTGAACGTCGCCGCGGCCAGGAGCCGCAGGAACACCCGGTCCCGGGAGACCGCGAGGTAGCCGCGGAGCATGGCCGGTACGCCGGCCGCCTGGTCCTTGGCGGACTCCGGGGCGCTTTCGGCGATCCACCACCAGGTGACCAGGGCGGTCGCCGCCGACAGCGCGGCCGCGGCGGTCAGCAGCAGCGTGAAGTGCTCGCCGTAGAAGAAGCCGCCGATCAGGGCGCCGGCGGTGAACGCCAGGTTGATCGACCAGTAGTTGACCGTGTAGACGAAGTTCCGGTTCTCCGGGGTGGAGACGTCGATCATCATCGCCTCGGCGGCCGGGGTGGCCGCGCTCGCCAGGCAGGTGTTGAGCAGGAAGAGGACGAAGGTCACCACTCCCGACTGCCACCAGGGCGAGTTGGCCAGGGCCAGCAGCCCGAAGGTGAGCGCCGCCCCGACCTCGCCCGCCACCATCAGCGGCTTGCGGCCGTACACGTCGGCGAGGTGGCCGCCGAGGAAGTTGCTGGCGATGCCCGCGGCCGCCACCAGCAGGGTGAGCACGCCGGCCGCCGCCGCGCCGTACAGCGCGGCCAGATGGATCACCATCAGCGGCATCAGCATGATGCCGAGCAGCCGCTGGACGAAGCCGACGCCCAGCCTCAGTTTGATGTTCGGGTGCAGCTCGCGGAAGTTCATGCTCCGCCTCCCTCACGCGCGGCTCCGGCGAGCGGGGTCGCGCCCGGTGCGGTCTCGGTCGTTGCGCGGACGAGCTCGGCGCGCGGGGCACGTGCGGTGCCCTGCCACCGGTCGACGGTGTTCACCGGCATGTCGGATTCCTTTGCGGAGTGGGGGAGTCGGGCATCGGACGGCGTGGCAGCGGTGGGCTCAGGGCTTGGCCGTCAGGGCCCCGGACTGCTCGGCGGCCCGGGCGACGGGCTGTTCGACGGTGCGCGCGGCCGGGGCGTCGTTCTCGTTCCACAGGCTGAGGTAGCGCTCGCCCGTGTCGGGGAGGACCGTGACGATCGTCGCCCCGATGTAGTCCGGGTGCCCGGCCAGCTGGGCGCAGGCATGGGCGACGGCGCCGGAGGAGACCCCGGCGAAGACGCCCTGGCGGCGGGCGAGGGCGCGGGCCGCGAGCATGGCGTCCTCGTCGGAGACCGTCACCACGCTGTCGATCAGGCCGACGTCGGTGGTGGGGGCGACGAAGCCGCCGTTCAGCCCGGGGATCCGGTGCTGCCCGCCGACGCCCTGGGACAGCACGGGCGAGTTCTCCGGCTCGACCGCGACCACGCGTACCTCGGGGTTCTGCTCCTTCAGGTACCGCGCGATGCCGCTGAGGGTGCCGCCGGTACCCACGCCGCAGACCAGGACGTCGATGCGCCCGGCCGTGTCGGCCCAGATCTCCGGGCCGGTGGTCTCGTAGTGGGCCCGTACGTTGTCGGGGTTCTCGTGCTGGCAGGGGAACCAGGAGCCGGGCGTCGCCGCGTGCAGTTCCGCGGCCTTGGCGATCGCCCCGGAGTAGCCGCTCTCGCGCGGGGTCTGCACCACCTCCGCGCCCAGCGCCTTGAGCAGGGAGACCCGCTCGGCGGTGGCGCTGTCGGGCAGCACGATCACGCAGCGGTAGCCGCGGGCGGCGCAGAGCGCGGCCAGCGAGATGCCCGTGTTGCCGGACGTCGCCTCGATGACGGTGCCGTCGCCGGGCCTGAGGTCACCCCGCAGCTCCGCGGCGCGCAGCATGTACAGGGCGGCCCGGTCCTTGCTGCTGCCCATCGGGTTGGCCGACTCCAGCTTCGCCAGGACCTCGGTGCCCGGGGCGGTGTCGTCGAAGCGCAGGCGGATCAGGGGGGTCGAGCCGACCAAGTCTTCGATGCTGTCGGCTATGTTGCGCTTCTGGCGGCTTTCCACGTCTGTTCCTCACAAGTCGTTCGGTGGGGCGGTGTCTCGGTCGGGCGTACGGGGCGCCGTACGCCGCTGCGGTCTTCGCGGGGGATTCCGGGCCGCTGGACGGGGAGCGGGGCCTACCAGGAGCCGGCCGAGGCGGTGACGGCGTACAGGTCCTCCATCGGCTGCGGAGCCCGGCCGACCGCCTTGATCACGGCGGTGGCGGCGAGTACCCGCGCTCCCGCCGGCACGTCCTTGTTGACCAGGGCCTGGGCTCCGATGACGGCGTGCTCGCCGATGGTGACGGGGCCCAGTACGGTCGCGTTCGTGCCGAGTACGACGTCGTGGCCCACCACCGGATGGCGGCGTTCGCCCTCGGCCCGGTTGTTGTCGCTCCACCAGCCCACCGCGCCGAGCGTCACCTGGTGGTAGATGGTCACGTCGTCCCCGACCACCGCGGTCTCGCCGATCACGACGGCCGCGCCGTGGTCGATGAACACCCGCCGGCCGAGCACCGCGCCGGGGTGGATCTCCACGGCGGTGCCGCGGCGGGCGTACCAGGCGATGGCCCGCGCGATGAACCGCAGTCCGCGCCGGTGCAGCCGGTGCGCGACGCGGTGTGCCCACAGGGCGGGCAGCGCGGCGTGCAGCAGGGCTTCCCGGCGGCTCCGTACGGAGGGGTCGCGGGCCACCACCACGTCCAGGTCTTCCTTCATGATCCGCAGCAGGCCGGGCCGGTCGGCCGCCATCAGACGAGCACCTCGAGGCGCTCACCGAGGTGGCTGAGCTCGGCGAGCACGGCGCGGGTCAAGCTCTCCAGCCGGGCCACGACCTCCGGGTCCGTGTAGCGGCCGCCGTCCGCGGCGAGCGCGGCCGCGCCGCCGATGGCGACCGGTTCGTGCTCCACCACCCGCGCACCGCACCGGCCGAGCACCGCGATCAGGCCGGGCTGGGCGTCGCGCCCGCCGCGCACTCCCGGCGAGGCGCTGGCCACGCCCGTCACCTTGCCGGTCAGCGGGCTCCGGCCGTCCGGCCGGGACAGCCAGTCCAGGGCGTTCTTGAGCGCGCCGGGCATGGCCCCGTTGTAGGAGGGTGTGCTGATGAACAGCGCGTCCGCGCCGGCGACCAGTTCCTTCGCCGCGCGCACCGCGAACGATCCGTCGGCGCGCTCCAGCCCGCCCTCGTAGAACGGCAGCTCGGAAACGGGAAGCAGCGCCGTCTCGTGGTCCCCGGGCAGCTCCGCCAGGATGTGGCGCACGGTCGCCAGTACAGCCGTGTTCAGCGAGTCCCGGCGCGTGCTGCCGGATACCAGAACGATCTTCGCCACATCAAACCCCTCTCCTCGGTCCGGATCGTCCGCCTGCGCTTCCCGGACCCCTCTTGTCGCGGCCCTGACGGTCAGGCCGAACCCGCGGACCCGGGGAGCGCCCCGGCCCGGACACCGAAGTGGCCGGGCCCGGGCGGCTCCGGCCCGCGTCGTCTTCGACACGGTCCCAGCCCGGACTGTTGGGAGCCTCGATCGGGACTCGCGCCGCGGCGGAGGACCCCAGGAGTGCGCGTGCACTTCCGGTCCGGCCGGCCGGGCCGGCGCCGTCAACCGCTCGAAGGGGCCTGACCTGCGCGGGGTTTCGCTCGTTGCAGGGGCATGACCGAATCCATGGTGACGATTCCCGCCGATTGGCTCGCCCGCGCCTTCCTCTCCCTGCGGCGCAGCGGCTCGGACGAGGCGCAAGCGGCGGCGGTGGAACTACAGCCGTTCACGGAGAAGCCCGGCCAGCGCGTCCCCGTACCGCGGACGACGGTGCTGCGCACCGAACTGGCACTGCGGCTCGCGCTTGGCGGCGAGGCGGGACGGGACCGGCAGGCGCGGCGCACGCGGCTGTCGCAGGAGGCCCGTGACCTGATCAGCGCCCGCCCCGACGACCACTGAACCCACCCTCCTCGCACGTGAGGCGGATACCGGGGGTATCCGCCTCACGTCCTCACACCATCAGCTCATCCGACCGTCAGTCGAGGACGTCCGGGATCGGCTCGGTGTTGCTCCGCTGGAGCGCGGTCTTCGAACCGGCGGCCGGCCCGAGGGCCCAGTCCGAGAGCGCCATCGAGTCCGCGTACCGCTCCTCGTCGTTCAGCAGCACGCCGATGACCGTCTTGCCGTTCCGGGTCACGGAGAAGACGAGGCACTTGCCCGCCGCCGTGCCGGTGCCGGTCTTGACCCCGATCGCACCGGGGTACGCGTACCCGGTCGGCCGGGGTTGGATCAGCAGGTTGCTGTTCGACCACGACGCGTCGGTGGAGGTGGCGCCGGTGCTGATCGAGACGGTCTGCACGAGCGTCCGGAAAGTGCTTCCGCCCATCGCGTACTTGGTGAGCTTCGCGAGGTCGCGCGGGGTGGTGAGGTTGTTGCCCGTCGGCGAGATGCCGTCGAAGGAGTCGTACACGGTGTTGGTCATGCCCAGGGACTTCGCCTTGGCGTTCATCTTCGCGATGAAGTCCGCCGTACGGGCCTGGGTGGTGGTGCCTGTGCCGAGGGCGTCGGCGAGCGCGTACGCCGCGTCACAGCCGGAGGGCAGCATCAGCGCGTACAGGAGCTGGCGGACCGTCGGCGTGGCGCCCGCCTTGAGGTGGGCCGAGCTCGCGCCCTCCCGGACCACGTAGTCCAGGTACTCCTGCTGGATGGTGACCTTCTTGTTGAGGTCCACGTTCGGCAGGCCGGTGACCACCACAGCCGTCATGATCTTGGTGGTGCTCGCCATCTGCCGCTTGGTGTCGGCGGCCTTGGAACTGAGCGTCGCCCCGGTGCCGGCGTCCATCAGGAACGCGCCGGCGGCGCTCACCGGCGGCGCGGCGGCCGCCTGGGCCGGCGCGGAGACGGTGAGCAGAGCGCCGGTGGCGATGGTGACGGCGAGTGCGCCCCGCCCACGGCGCAGCAAAGTCGATATCAAGTCGAGCCCCCCTGTGGCTGGAAATCCGGACGGGCGGAAACACCGAGGTGTCTCCGCCCGTCCGGGATCCTAGCCGCCGCGCCGGGAACGCGGGTACGGCGATCGGTCAGCTGTGGTGACCGCGGCCCTGGCGGCCGCCCCAGGACTCGGTGTCGATGACGCGGCCACGGTCGTCGCGCAGGGTCGCGGTGTCGCGCGCGTCCCAGATCTGCTGGCGGCGGTTCTGGTAGACGTCGCTGTGCGTGTTGCGGCCCTGACCGGTGTGGACCTTGACGCTGTGGCCGCCCGCGAGGCGCAGGCCCGCGAAGCGGTAGCGGTTGCCCTGCTGGTCGGTGAGGGTGTATCCGCGCAGGTCGACCCCGTGCCGGCCGGTGTTCTTCACCTCGACCCATTCGCGGTTCAGCGCGTGGTTGGAGCGGTCGGTGCGACCGGGGCTCTCGTGCTGTACGGAGCCGATGACGACCGCGGAGTGGGCGCGGCGGTCGTTGCCGTGGTCGGCGGCGGTGGCCGGCAGGGCGGCGGCGCCGACCAGGGCGCCGGCGGCCAGGAACGCGGCGACGAAACGGCGGGGAGTGAGAGAAGCAGACATGGCAATGGCCCCTTCCAACGTTGGCCCGCCCCGGGGTTCGGACATGCGGGCGGGCACCGAGCGGTTCTCGGCATATGGCCGAGAAGCCATACTTTGGCCCACATCCGCTGCCGAACACGGCGAAATCGCCCCGTGTTGCTTAATGCAGACATGTCGGAAACTGTCCCTTTGCCAAAAGGGCGCCGCCCAGGGGCAGGTGACCGGGGGTTTCGGCGGATTCTTCGCACGTATGTACGACGCGAACCGTTGCGCGTATCCGCGCGCGGGGCGCCTCGCGCGTCAGGAGACCCCGTACCACTGGCTGCCCCAGCCGGTGTTGATGGTGCTCGTGGACTGTTCGGTGAGGTTCACGGTGGCGGGCAGCGAGGTCTGCCCGGTCAGGACCGTGCTGTACCGGAGCTTCGGCGGCGCCAGACCGGCGTTGACCGAGATGCCGGCCCCCGTGGACTTCAGGGTCAGGGCGTTGGTGGCCCAATTGCCGTTGAGCAGGAGAGCGATGAAGTAGGTCCCGGGGGCGGCGGTGAACGGCTTGCCGAGGTGCAGCGGCTTGGCGATCGCCTCGCTCATCAGCTGCGGCGAGATGTCCGCGGTGGCCGCGCGCAGGGTTCCGGCGCCGTCGTACACGCCGAGGTAGCAGTCGGCGAGCTGCGCGTTGGGGTCGAGACCGGCCAGGCCCAGCCAGATGTCGGACCAGGTGATCTGCTCGCGCAGGACGATGCGTACGAGGGTGACCCGGCCGCCGACCCCGGCGGCCGACTGCGCGGTGACGTGCCCCGCGTCATTGGGGTCGCCGGTCCAGGCCAGCAGGTTCTGGTCCTGCGGCCGGGGCCCCTGGTACCCCTCGGACGCGGACCCGCCGCTCTGCCCCGGTGCCGGGGTCGCGGGGCCGGCGCCGCCGTGGTCCCGCTCGCCCGGTGCGGTGCAGCCGGCCAGGAGGAGCAGGGCCGCGAGCGCCGCGCCGAGGCCCTTCGCGGCGGTGACTTTGATGGTCCGGGTGCGCATGGTCCCCCCAAGAGGCGCAGGTGTGCCGACGGGCCATGATCACACGCCCCGGGGCGGCCGCGCCCCGCCGCCGGCCGCGCCCCGGGCATCCGGTTGACCTCAACCAAACTTGAGCTTCTAGGTTCGTTTCCGGGCCGCTGGAACCGTCCGGCGGCCCGAGGAGGAGGTTCACCATGACCGAGCACACGGACCACGCCGACGGTACGGCCCACGCCGTCATCCCCGACCGCTACCGACGCGCCGTGATCCCGCACATCATGGTCGACGACGCCGCCGCGGCGATCGACTTCTACCAGCGGGCCTTCGGGGCACGTGAGGATTTCCGGATCGACGCTCCGGGCGGCGGGATCCTGCACGCCGAGATCACGATCGGAGGGTCCGCCCTCATGCTGGGCGACGCCAGCGTGGAGGAGGCGGAAGCGGCCTCCTTCGCGGCGCCGACGGCCCTCGGCGGAGGGACGTCGGTCACCCTGCACGTCTTCGTAGCGGACGTAGACGGTCTCGCGGAGCGAGCGCGGGCCGCCGGAGCCGAAATCCTCCAGCCGCCGCAGGACATGTTCCACGGTGACCGCACCGTCATCCTCAAAGACCCCTCGGGGCACATCTGGGTGTTCCTGACCCACCTGGAAGACGTCTCCGAAGAGGAACTGAGGCATCGCCTGGCCGTCACCGCATGACGGGGCCGCCCGCACGGTGACCGCCGTGGGTGCGACCCGGGTGCGGGGCCCGCCGCCCGGGGGAGTGGCGACCGGGCCCCGCACGCCCGTCATCCCTACAGGTAGGGGCGGGTGATCAGCTCGATCGCGTGGCCGGCGGGGTCCTTGAAGTACACGCCCCGGCCCCCGTGTTCGGTGTTGGTCTCGCCCGCGCGGCGCATCTGGGGGTCGGCCCAGTGCTCGACGCCGTGGTCGCGCAGCCACCGGTACGCCCGGTCGAACAGCTCGTCGTCGATCAGGAACGCGTAGTGCTGCATCTGGATGTCCACCGGCGGCTCCGCGAACTGGAGCAGCACGCCGTCGGGGAGCTGGATGTTGGTGAACGGGCCCCAGGACGGCGCTTCCGGCAGTTCCAGCAACTCGCGGAAGAAGCGGGCCGACTCGTGGCGGTCCTTGGCGGCGATGATGGTGTGGTTGAACGAGACAGTCATGTGGTGGACCTCGGTGTGTTCGGCGGAGATGCGGACGCGTGGTGCAGCTGCGCCGGGTGGTCCGCGTGCCGAACTGTGGGGGTGCCCGTTTCGCACCCACGGAGGGGTCAGCCCTCCACCGGGTAACCAATCCGTGTGTGGCGTAGCGCCGGTCCGGTGTTCACGTCGATCACCCTAGGTGAGCCAACGGGCCACGGCAAGCGGGGTTTTGCGATCCCCGCCGGCCGGCCCCGATGGCCTCGCGGCCGGCCGGCCGGCCGCCCCCGCCCCAGGTGCGGCGTCCGGCTCAGGCTGCGGCGCCCGGCTCCCGGAGCCGGTCCCGGACCGCCGTACGGTCCACCCCCAGCCGCTCCATGAGCTCCGCCGCGGGGTCCGGCCGCTCGCAGCCGAGGATCGCGAGCAGCAGGTGCTCCGGCCCGAGGCGTCGGCCGCCGGCCTTCTTCACCTCCACGAGGGCGCGCGGCAGGACCGAGCGGGCCCCGGAGGTGAAGGGCGTGCGCTTGCGCGAAGCGGGGACGGGCGGCCGCTCGACGCCCCGTACGTCGATCCCGATGGCGGCCAGCGCCGACCGGTCCAGCTCCTCCAGGGCGGTGCGCGCCTCGTCGAGGCCGACCCCCAGGCACCTGGCCGCGGATGACCCCGGCTCGTGGAGGACTCCCAGGAGGAGGTGCTCGGTCCCGATGCGGCGGTCGCCGCGCAGCCGGGCTTCTTCCAGTGCACAGGTGACGGCCGCGCGGGCGCCCGCGGTGAACTTCTCGAACACTGTCGTCTCACTTCCCGTGTTTGGCGTGTGCGGACTGCCGGGACACGCCGAGGGCGTCCCCGATCTGTTCCCAGGACCACCCCTGGTCCCGGGCGCGCGCCACCGCCGCCGCTTCGACCTGCTCGGCCAGCCGGTGCAGGGCGCCGACCGCCCGTAGTCCCACGGCGGGGTCGTGCGACCTGAGACGTTCTGCCAGATCTCCGGTTTCCATGCATGTCAGTCTGGGCTGACAGCGCCGTCGCGTCAACCCAGACTGACGTACACCGGGTGCTCGTTCAGGGGTGCATGCGTGCGCCCTTGAGGACCTTGTCCACCGCGTTCCGCGGCCCGTACACCGCCATCCCCACCAGGTCGAGGTGGTCCGTGCCCACCGCCCGTACGGCCGCCCGGTTGTCGCGGTCGTTGCCCGTCCCGAAGAGGTCCGAGGTGAACACGGCGGTCGGCAGCGCGCGGCGCAGCGCCCGGCCGTGCGCGGCCGTCAGGTGCTCCTTCGCCGCCTCGAAGACCAGCACGGGCTGACGGAACATCGGCAGGTAGCCCGCGCCGTCGGCGTCCGCGTACGGCTCGCCGATCACCTCGGGCGCGGCCGTGCCCAGCCCGCTGACCAGGAACGCGGTCACGTTGATGCGCTGCCAGGTCTCCAGGTCGTCCCGCAATACCACGGCGATCTTGGTGTCGAAGCGGACGGGCGCCTTCGCGTCGCCGTCGGTCTCGTTCGTGATTCCCATGCTTCGAGACTGCGCGGTGCACACCGGCCGCGTCTTGTACGTTCCTTGCATGACGCCCCGGCAGGAGACCTCGGCCTGGCGGCCGTCGGTGGCAGGTGTCGTGGAGGTGTTCCACGCCCGCTTCACCGGGCACGCCTACCCCATGCACGTCCACGACGCCTGGACCCTGCTGATCGTCGACGACGGCGCGGTCCGCTACGACCTGGACCGCCACGAGCGCGCCACCCCGGGCGACACCGTCAGCCTGCTCCCGCCGCAGGTCGCGCACAACGGCTCGCCCGCCACCACCGACGGCTTCCGCAAGCGGGTGCTCTACCTCGACATGACCCACCTCGACGCGAGCTTCATCGGCCCCGCGGTGGACGGGCCGGACCTCGCCGACCCCCTCCTGCGCCGGCGCGTCGGGCAGCTGCACACGGCGCTCGCGCACCCCGGCGACGGGTTCGAGGCGGAAAGCCGGCTGGCCCTCATCGGGGAACGGCTGCGCGCGCACCTGCGCCCCGGGGGCCGGCGCGGCGCGCGGCCGGACCACGGAGTTGCCCGGATCCTGCGCGACCTCCTGGACGCCCGGCTCCTCGAACCCCTCACCCTGGACGAGGCCGCTCGCCTCCTGCACGCCCACCCGACCCACCTCGTACGGGCCTTCAGCAGCGCGTTCGGCATCGCACCGCACCAGTACGTGACGTCCCGCCGGGTGGACCTGGCCCGCCGGCTCCTGCTCGACGGGCAACCGCCGGGCGAAGTGGCGGCCGCCGCCGGTTTCTACGACCAGTCGCACCTGACCCGGCACTTCAAGCGCGTCGTGGGCACCACCCCCGGCCGGTACGCCCGGCCCACCGGCCCGCCGCCGTAGTGGGCCACGCGCGGTTCAGTCGGCGGCCAGGACGTTGCCGTCCTCGTCGAGCCCGAGGTGGATGCGGGCCGGGTCCTGGCTGTTGACGTCGGACGGGCGCGGGCCCTCCGGTCCGTCCGGGCCCCAGCGCAGGAGACGGCGGGTGCGGACGATCTGGTAGACGCGGTCCTGGAACTCCAGCCGGTTGACGCGCCCGGCCCGCAGGGCGGCGGCGGCCTCGGCGTACTCGGCGAGTTCCACCGCGGAGGTCGCGGCCCCGCCGTCCGCCGCGAAGGTGCGGGCGTCGGCGGTCGGGTCGGTATCGAGGGGGATGAGTCCGTGCATCCGGGGCCACGCCCACGTCAGGGCGAAGTCAAGGGACTGGCGGGCCTCGTGCGCCGTCGCGTGCGGGCCGCTGATCGCCTTCCAGCCGTTCGCGGTCCGCTCCACCACCTCGAACGTCGCCGGCAGCAGCAGCACGTCCGGGTGGGTGTCCAGCGCCCGCACTGAGTCCGCCCGTACGTCCTCGGGGAACCGCCCACCGGCGTAGCGGAGCCCGCGCAGCGCCAGCCGCTCCACCGCCCGGGCCGGAGTGACCGGCGCGTCCGGATCCAGGACCAGGCCGTCGTCGACCGCCGGGCCCTTGACGGTGCGGTCCCAGTCGGGGACGGGGGGCTCCGGGTCGGTCGGGCGCGGCCCTTCCATTCCGTCCGGGCCCGATCCCCCGTACTCCTCCGCGCGCACGACCCGGTAACGGGCCCCGGCGACTTCGAGATCGTCCACCCGCTCGCTCTCCAGCCGGGCGACCGCGGCCAGCAGTGCGCGCCGCTCCGCCCGGCCCTTCGCGTGGTCCTTCGCCCGGAACCACAGCTGCGAGTTCAGGGAGTCGCGGGCCAGCTGCGGGCAGCCGTTCGTCACCGGGACCACCACCCGCCAGCGCTGCCCGTCCCCGGCGTCCTGCGTCGCCACGCCGAACAGGGGCCCGCGCACCACCACCCCGCCCGCGCGCGCCACGGCGTCGACGGCGTCGGCTTCCGTCGCCGCCTCCACCGGCTCCACCGGAACCCGCACCACCACCGGCCGCGAACCGCCCGGTCCCGCACTACCGAGATCCATGCCCCCATCCTGCCGACCACGGCTCGGCGCCACTCCCGATTCGCCGATTTCCCCACCCGTACGTGTAAGCGACGCCGGGCCCCGCAGGGCGGGCAGCCGGCCCGGCCCCCGGTCAGCCGCGCCGCGGGACCGGGCCTACGCCTGCGGCAGCGCGTCGCCCTGCACGGCCTGGATGTCCAGCTCCACCTTCAGCGTCGCGCCGATGGCGGCGATCCCCGCCTGGACGACCTGGTTGTAGTTCATCGCGAAGTCCTCGCGGTGGAGTTCGGCGGTGGCGCGGAACGCGGCGCGCGTGCCGCCCCAGGGGTCGGCGCCGGTACCCAGGTAGGCCAGGTCCAGGTCGACGGGGCGGACGACGCCGCGCAGCGTCAGGTCGCCGTGCACCGTCCAGCGGTCGGGGCCGGCCGGGGTCAGGCCCGTGGAGCGGTAGGTGATCCGCGGGTACGCCGCCACGTCCAGGAAGTCCGGCGACCTGAGGTGGCCGTCGCGCATGCCGTTGCCCGTGTCGATGGACGCCGCGTCGATCACCGCCTCCACCCGCGACGCGGCCACCTCCTGCGCGGCGATCTCGATCCGGCCCGCGAACTCGGTGAACCGGCCGTGCACGCTGGAGATCCCCAGGTGCTGGGCGACGGCGGCCACCGACGAGTGCGCCGGATCGATCGTCCACGGCCCGGGCGGCGGCAGCTCGGCGCCGCCCTGACGGGCCAGGACCACACTGCCGACCTCGGCGCGCCCGCTGGCCGTGACGATGGTGCTCGACGCGGTGGGCGCGTATCCGACCGCGGTGACTATGACCGTGTACGCCCCCGGGGCCAGCGCGGTCGCGTCGCGCACGGCGCCCTCGCCGTCGGCCTCGGCGCGTACGACCTGGGTGCCCGTCATGTCCGTCACCGTGACGACCGCGTGCGACACGGCCCATCCGTCGCGCGTGCGGATCCGTGCGGTGAGTCCCATCCCGTTTTCTCCCTGCGAAAGCTTCGAGTCAGCTGAAAGCGGACCGGCCCGCGGGGCGCCCCCGCTGCGGGGCGCGCGCCACGGGCCGGCGCCCGTCTACTCGCCGGGGTGGGCGAGTTCGATGTCGTGGCCGTCGACGCCGCGGCCGCTCACGGTCAGCGCCGTGGCCACCGGCGGGTATCCCGTCGCGATGACGGTGTACTCGCCGCCGTCCAGGTCGGTGAAGGCGTACGCCCCGTCTGCGCCGGTCCGAGCGGTGGCGACCACGTTGCCCGCCGCGTCGACCAGCGTGACGCGGGCGTCGCCGAGCGGTCCGCCCGGCGCCCGGACGACGCCCTGGACCTGCGCACCGGAGCTCAGCTCGACCTCGACCCGGGTCACGCCCGCGCCGCCGACCTCCACGTGCAGGGCCTTCGGGCGGCGCCCGGCGGCGTTCACCGCTATGGTCACGGAGCCCGGCACCAGCTCGGCGAAGGTGAACCCGCCCTGCCCGTCGGTGGTTCCGGTGGCCAGTACGTCCCCGCGCACGTCGGTGACGATGACCATGGCGTCCTCGACCGGGGCCCCGGTTTCGGCGGCCCGTACGACACCGCTCAGGCCGCTCGTCCCGCTCAGCAGGATGTCGTAGACGACCGGCTCACCGTTCACCACGATCGTCGAGGCCTGCGGCTGGAACCCGTCGGCGGCCGCGATCAGTACGTACGAGCCGCTGCCGGGCGCGTCGAGCGCGTACGAGCCGTCGGCCTGCGCGACCGACCGGCCCAGCTGGCGTCCCGCCAGCGAGATCAGCGTCACCGCCGCCCGCTGCACGGGCGTGCTCTCGGCGCCGCGCACGTGGCCGCGTACCGCAATGCCCTCGGGCCGGGAACCGGACCCGCCGTCACCCGCGGTGGCCACGGCGGCCAGCTGCCGCGGCACCTGAGGGGCGGACCCGGCCTCGGCGACGGCCCGCTCGGGGGCGCCCGCCGGGACCAGGACTCCGGCGTCCGCGTCGGCCTGGGGGCCGGCTTCGGCTTCGGCCTGCGAGGCCTGCGCCAGGCCGCCCGACGTCCGCAGCGGCACCTCCTTGATGAAGAGCGTGACGAGGAAGGCGATCAGCGCCAGCGGCGCGGCGATCAGGAACACGTCCGCGATGCCGTGGCCGTACGCGCTCTCCATCACGGTGCGCAGCGGGCCGGGCAGGCTGTTCATGTCCGGGATGCTGCCGCCGGAGCCCGACTGCGCCGCGGCGGCCGCGTACTTCGGGTCGAGGGTGGCGAGCCCGTCCTTGGCGTAGTGGGTGATCCGGTTGGCCATGATCGCGCCGAGCGCGGAGACCCCGATCGCACCGCCGAGGGAGCGGAAGAACGTCACCGTGGAGCTGGCCGATCCGAGGTCGGACGGCGCCACCTGGTTCTGCGTGCACAGGACCAGGTTCTGCATCATCATGCCGATGCCCAGTCCCAGCAGCGCCATGAAGACCGCGATGTGCCAGTACACCGTGTCGTAGCGGATCGTGCCGAGCAGACCGAGGCCCGCCGTCACCAGGACGCCACCGCACAGCAGCCACGCCTTCCACCGGCCGGTCTTGGTGATGACCTGCCCCGAGACGGTGGAGGAGACGAACAGGCCGGCGATCATCGGGATCGTCATCACGCCGGACATGGTCGGGGACTTGTCGCGGGCGAGCTGGAAGTACTGGCTGAAGAAGACGGTACCGGTGAACATCGCCACGCCGACGAAGAGCGACGCGATCGACGACAGCGCGATGGTGCGGTTGCGGAACAGCCGCAGCGGGATGATCGGCTCGCTCGCCTTGGACTCGACGAGGACGAAGAGCGCGCCGAGGACGATGGAGCCGCCGACCATCGCGTACGTCTGCCACGAAACCCAGTCGTACTTGTCACCGGCGAAGGTGACCCAGAGCAGGAGCAGCGACACGGCGGCGGAGATGAAGAACGCACCGCCCCAGTCGACCTTGACCTCGCGCTTGACGACGGGCAGGTGGAGGGTCTTCTGGAGCACGATCAGCGCGATGATCGCGAAGGGCACGCCGACGTAGAAGCACCAGCGCCAGCCCAGCCAGTCGGTGTCGGTGATGACACCGCCGAGCAGCGGGCCGCCGACGGTGGCGACTGCAAAGGTCGCGCCGAGGTAGCCGCTGTAGCGGCCGCGCTCGCGCGGGGAGATCATCGCCGCCATCACGATCTGGGCGAGGGCGGACAGGCCGCCGACGCCGATGCCCTGGACCACGCGGCAGGCGATGAGCATGCCGGCGTTCTGCGACATGCCGGCGACGGCCGAGCCCAGTACGTAGATGACCAGCGCTATCTGGACCAGCGCCTTCTTGCTGTACAGGTCGGAGAGCTTGCCCCACAGGGGGGTCGCCGCCGTCATGGACAGCAGGGCGGCCGTGACGACCCAGGTGTAGGCGGACTGGCCGCCGCCGAGGTCGCCGATGATGTGGGGGAGGGCGTTGGAGACGATCGTCGACGACAGGATCGCGACGAACATGCCGAGCAGCAGCCCGGAGAGCGCCTCCATGATCTGCCGGTGGGTCATCGGGGCGCCGTCGTGGCCGCCGCTGCCGCCGTGCTTGGCGTGAGAGGCCCGCACACCGGCTGGTGTGGTCGTTGCCATGCGCTTCCTTACGTTCTTATGCGGGTGTACGGGTGGTCGGTTCGTCCGGGTACGGGAGCCGCCCGGTCGCGCGGCAGTCTCCGAAGCTCGTGCGCAGCCGGGTCATCAGCCGGATCAGCCCGCCGACCTCCTCGTCGGACCAGTCGCTCAACCGGTCGGCGAGGAGCCGCGACGTGCGCCGGGAGAGCTCGTCGAGCTGCTCCTGCCCCGCTGCGGTGAGGCGCAAAATGCGGGAGCGCCCGTCGTCCGGGTCGGGCAGCCGTGCTATCCAGCCGCGCTCGGCGACGTGCGCGACGTGCCGGCTGGTGACGGAGGTGTCGACCGAGAGCAGTTCGGCGAGCCGGCTCATCCGCATGCCGCCGTGCCGGCCGAGCAGGGTCAGGACGGCGGCGGACCCGGCGGGACAGTCGTGCGGCAGGATCCGCCCCATGTCCCGCTTGACGGCACCGATGGCGCTGAGCTCGCGGGCCAGTTCCTCGTACTGCGCCTGCTCGGCCATCACGCCTCCATTTCGTTGCTCTAGGCAACCGTAGAAGTAGTTGGTTGCTCCACGCAAACCGAAAGGGGCCCCTCCTGCTAAAGTCTTCGCAAAGGCAAGCACCGGCGACCTTAAACCCGCAGCTGGGAGGGCCGGCTCCGGGCCGGGGAGGCCATCTGCGGATCACGCGGGAGAGTGGTTCGGCTCCGCGTCGCCTTGTCCCGCCCGCCACGCCGTGGCACCGTCGCAAGCGCTTCATCGACGACGTTGATCCACGACGAGGGAGAGGCCGCGCGATGCCCGACGACCTGGCCGCAGACACCATCCGGAAACTGGAGGACATCGTGGCGTCCGGCTCGCTGCCGGAACACACCACGGAACTGCTCCGCGTGTCCCTGAGCCAGGCCCGGGCGGCGAAGTCGGCGGGCCGCGACGAAGAGGCGATCACCATCGCCGCCCAGGCCCTGGAGACGGCGGAGAACCCCTCGACGGACCGGTAGCGGCACAAGCGGCGGCCGACGGGGGGCGGAGCACCGCGCTCCCCGCGCCCACGCCGCCGGCCCCCGGCTCCCAGGAGCTGGGAACCGGGGGCCGGGAGCCGCGCGGGCCCGTCAGCAGTGGCCGACGCTGGTCTGGCCCCCCACCAGGGACGAGTGGACGTAGCCGGTCCCCAGGTAGCTGGAGACGCGGAACCACCGGTTGGAGGCGTAGTTGGAGCTCGGCGGGTACACCCACTGGCTGTCCAGCCAGCACAGCATCGTCACGCCCGTCCCGTTGGACAGGTAGCCGAGCGAACCGCACCCGGTGTCGGCGCAGGTGCGCTCGTTCGCCCCGCCGCTGTTCGACGAGATGTAGCTGCCGGCCGCGTCGGCGCCGCCGGCGCCGGCGAGCAGACCGGTCAGGGCGACGGCTGCCGCGGCGGCGGCCAGTCCGGCCCGGGACCGCAGAGTGGTGGTCGTCATGCGCATGGTCGTTCTCCCTCGGAAGACCCACTGGGGTGTGCGGCGCCCCGGCGGATCCGGCGGCGCCCCACCAGAGAGCCATCCCGACGGCGACCGGCGGAAGGGCGGAGCCGCAGGTCGACCAGGCCCGTACGGCGGTCCGTACAACTCCGTACAGCCTGCCGGGCAGCGCCCGTTCACCGGCACGGCGGCGCGTACGGCAGACCCGGGACGAGCTGCGCCCACTCCTGGGCCGTGATGACCGTCCCGGCCCGCTCGCACAGGCGCCGGGCGATCTCCTCCTCGTCGCGGGACCACAGCAGCGCGGCCGGGCCCGCGCCGCCCGCGGCGAGGGAGCGCCCGTCCGGGCCGTAGGCGACGGCGTACGCCTTCCCGCCGAGCCCGCTCAGCACGGCGCGCGGCCGCGGCCGCCGGATGTCGGCCGTGTCCCACAGCCACACCGTGCCGTCGGTACTGCCGGCGGCGAGCGTCCCGCCCTGCGGGCTGAACGACAGGGCGTACACGTAGCTGCTCGGACCCGTCAGCGGCGGCCCGGCGGTGCGCGGCCGGTCCCCGCTGACGTCCCAGAGCCACACGTCGCGGTCCGCGCTGCCCGCGGCGAGGGTGCGGCCGTCCGGACTGAACGCGACGGACATCACGTAGCTCCCCGGCCCCCGCAGGGTGGACTCCAGCGCCGGCCGGCCGCCGGCCGGAGGCAGCCGCCAGAGCAGCACCTGCTTGTCGACGGTGCCGGCGGCGAGCCGCCGGCCGTCCGGGCTGAACGCCACCGCGTACACGTAGTTCGTCGGCTCCGGCAGTTCGGCCGAGAGTGCCGGGTGCGCCGGGTCGGCCGTGTCCCACAGACGTACGGTCCGCCCCTCGCTGCCCACGGCCAGGATCCGCCCGGTCCGGTCGAAGGCGGCGGACTGGATGGTTCCGGCGCCCCCGGCCAGCGGTTCCCCGTAGGGCGCGGCCCGGTCCGGGCGGGAGACGTCCCACAGCCATAATTTGCCCTCCCGGCCGCCCACGGCCAGGGTGCGGCCGTCCGGGGTGAAGGAGACCGTCGCCGAGTACCCCGTCGGATTCGCCAGGGGCGCCCCGACGGGGCGCGGGGCCCAGGGATCGGAGACGTCCCACAGCTGTACCTCCCGCCCCGCGACGGCGAGCAGCTTCCCGTCCGGCGCGAAGCCGATCGCGTTGACCGTGCCCTGGAAGCCGCGCAGCGGGCGGGCGGGCAGCTGCCAGAGCCGTACGGTCCCGTCGGCGGCGCCCGTCACCAACTGCCGCCCGCCGGGATGGAACGCGAGCGAGGTGACCGGTCCCGGGTGCGGGAACACTCCGGCCAGGCTCCGCGTCCGCGCGTCGTACAGGCGCACCTGGTTGTCCGCGCTGCCGGTCGCCAGCCACTGCCCGTCGGCGCTGTAGGCGACCGCGTTGACGTAACTGGCGGGGCCGTCGGGAGCGGCCGGGGCCCCGCCGGTCACCGCGGGCGGCTCCGGGGCGGAGCCCGGCGCGGGTACGGCCCACTCCCGGGTGGACCGGTCCTGGCTCCCGGCGGCGAGCCGGGCGCCGTCGGCCGTGAAGGCCAGGGCGAACACCGGGCCGGCCGCTCCGGTCAGCGGCTGCCCGTACCCGAGCGGCCGGCCGGGATCGGCCAGGTCCCACAGCCGTACGGAGCCGTCCACGCCCCCCGCGGCCAGCAGGGCCGCGCCCCCGCCCGGCCGGAACGCGACGGCGTGCACCGCCCCGGTGAACCCGCCGAGCCGCCGGCCCCCGGCGGCGGCCTGCCCGGAACCCCCTTCGGCCGCGGAACCTCCCCCGGCGCCGGGGGCCGCCGTATCCGCCCACACGTATACGCCGCCGTCGGCGCCCGCCGCGGCCAGCGTCCTGCCGTCGGGCGCGAACGCGACCCCGTACACGGCCGAGTCCGGCCCCCGCAACACCCGTGCCCGGGCTCCGGCCGCCGCCGGATCAGGGCCCGACGGCTCCCACACCCGTACGGTCCCGTCCCCGGACCCGGCGGCCAGCCGTCGGCCGTCCGGGCTGAACGCCAGCGCGTAGACGGTGTCGGCGAACGTGACCGGCGCCGCCCCCAGCGGCCTGGGCCGCAGTGGATCGCGCAGGTCCCACAGCGCGACCTGGTGGTCCAGGCCGCCCGCGGCGAGGGTGTGTCCGTCCGGGCTGAGGGCCACCGCCTGGACGACGCCCCGGAACGCCAGGATCCGGGTCACCGCCGGCAGCGCGGAGGCGTCCATCAGCGCCGCCCTGGCCTCGGCGGTCGGCGCCGTACGGTACGCCACCAGGCCGAGTTGCGCGGCGAGGGCGAGATCGCTGCCGCGCAGCCGCTCGGCGCGCGCGGCCACCAGCCGGGACAGGGCCACGGCCTGCTGTCTCTCCGCATCCCGGCGCTGGACCACGGCGACACCGGTCAGCAGGCCCGAAAGGACGACCAGCACCGAGAGCAGCACCAGGAGCCGGCGCAGCCGGCGGGCCCCGCGCCGCTCACGGCGGACCCGGAGCTCCTGCGCCAGCCGGCTCGCGTCGAGGAACCCGCTTTCCCGTGCGTCCAGTTCCGGGGCGTGTCCGCTGTCCCGCGCCCAACCGGAGGCGACGGCCAGCCGGGTGTCCCGGTAGAGCAGCGAGGGATCGCGGCCGTGCGCGAGCCAGCGGTCCGCGTCACGCGTCAGGTCCTGCCACACCATCTGCCCGGCCCGGTCCGTGTCGATCCAGCCGCGCAGCCGCGGCCAGGCGGTGAGCAGCGCCTCGTGGGTGATCCTGGCTCCGTCGCCGTCGAGCGTGACCAGCCGCCGGTCGACGAAGCGCTCCAGCACCGCGTACACCTGCCCGGCCCCGTCGGCACGGCCCGCGGGCGGGGGCAGCGGCAGCACCCTGCGGGTGTCGGGCACGCCGTCGCCCACCGCGACCATCCGCAGGAACAGCTGCCGCGCGAGTACGGACTCGGCCTCGGACAGACCGGCGTACACCTCTTCCGCGGTGCCGGAGACGGCTGCGGACATCCCGCCGCCCGCCCGGTAGTCGGCGATCCTCAGGGCGGCGCCGCGCCCGCGCTCCCAGGTCGACAGCAGCGCGTGCGACAGCAGCGGCAGCGCCCCGGGGCCGCAGTCGCGGAGGTCGGCGAGGAGGACGTCGATGAACCCCTCGTCCAGGGCGAGACCGGCCTTGGCGGCCGGGCCGGCCACCACCGCGCGGATCTCGTCCTCGCTGAGCGCTCCCACGACGGTCTGGCCGTTCTGCAGGGCTGCCGCGAGGGGGCGCTGGGCGAGGGCCTGGCCGTAGAAGTCGGCGCGCAGGCACCCCGCGACCCGTACGCCGGGGGAGGGGAGGGCGGCCAGGCACCGCAGGAACCGCTCCCGTTCGGCCGGGTCGGCGCACGCGGTGAACACCTCCTCCAGCTGGTCGACCGCCACGACGATGCGCCCGGCTTCGCGTCCGGCCAACGCCTGGAGCTGAGCGGCCAGTTCGAGCGGATCGTGCGCCGGGACCCGCTGCTCCTGCGCCCACTGTGCGGTGACGGCGGCCGCCAGCGCGCGCATCGGGTGGCGGCCGGGAACCAGTAGCAGCGGCGTGCAGCCGTGCTCACCCCGGAGGGCGGGCAGCACCCCGGCCCGCAGCAGGGAGGACTTGCCGGATCCGGAGGCGCCGACGAGCAGTTGGGGTACGTCGGCCCCCTCCGAGAGGATCCGGTCCACCACGACCGCCCGCAGTCGCTCCCGGCCGAAGAACCAGTCGGCGTGCCGTTCCTCGAAGCCCGCGAGACCCCGGTAGGGGGAGGCGCCTCCCGCGACGCGCAGGACCCGCGAGCGCCGCAGCTCCGCGAGTCGTTCCAGCCAGCGATCGATTTCGGCCGCGTCGCTCACCCCGCATACCTGCAGTACCCGGCGGAACAGGGGCAGGGAGCCGATCGACGGCAGGTTCTGGCCGGCGAACCAGCCGCCGATGGTGCTGTGGGCGCCCGGTGCGTCGACACGTGCGGCGACGGCCCGGACGGTGAGGTCGGCCTGCTCCCGCAGCCGGGTCAGTCCGGCCGCGAAGTCCTCGCGGGAGAAGGGTGGTTGGGGAAGGGACGGGGTGGGGTCCATGGGGCCTCCGGGGTCCGGTTCCGCTCAGGCGGTGATGCGGTGGACTGCGGTGGACCACCCTTCCTCCGTCCGTCCGGCACGAGAGCCGGAACGCCCTGATCCGGTCCCTTTCTACGCCGTCCCACCGGCGCTTTCCGGCCACTCACCGCCGCCTCCGCACCCTCCCCCACCCCACCACTCGCGGCGGACTCCCCATGGCGGCGTCCCCTGCGCCGGGCTGCCGCGCCGTCGGCCCTGTGCCAGGCTGGAAGGGCCGACCGGACGGCTGGACCGAACGATCCCCGGCAGACCTTGGACACGCCATGTCTCCACGTCTCTTCCGCTCTTCGCGCAGCCTGCCGTCGGCGCTCGCCGGCGTCTCCCTCGCCGTCCTGCTGACGGCTCCCGGCGCCCTCGCGGCCGGGCCCGGATCCGATGCGGCGCCCGCCGCGGCCGTCACCGCCATCCAGAGCGCCACGCTGTCGATACCGGCCATCGGCATCTCCGGGCTGCCCGTCGTCCCCTACCAGGGCAGCCCCGATGACGCCCCGGGTACCCGGATCCAGGACCAGGGCGTGGCCGCGAGCCCTTACGGGCCCGGCGGCGGCGTCGGTCCGGGCGACGTGGGGAACTACATCGTCACCGGCCACCGCGTCGCCGCAGGGGGGCCGATGCGCGACCTTCCGTCGCTGCCCGCGGGCGCGTCCGTGTTCGTCACCGCGGGCGGTGTGACGTACGAGTACGTCATCGGCGCCACCCGGACGACGTCCTTCCGGTCGTCCGCCTCGATGGAAGAGCAGCGCGCCGCCGTTCCGGGCTCCAGCGGCACCTCGCCGTCCCGCGCGATGATCACCGTGTCCACCTGTGCCACGCCGGAGGACGACGCGGCGGGCAACACCTGGCGGGACGCGCACGACAATCCGGAGCACCGGATCGACAAGGTCGGCGTCCTCACCGGGACGCGGCCCTGACCGACCCGAGCCGCCGCCGGGGTGCCGGGCGCCCCGGCCCCCGGCCCCGGTCGGTCAGGGGAGGGTGCGGATGCGGGGGCGGTCGTGGGTGATGGCGACGGTGTGCCGCGACCGGGTCCCGTGGCCGCCGAAGTCGGCCGGTATGCCGCACCGCGCGTCGCGCGCGACGGTGCCGCTGGCATGGGAGAAGTCGCCGACGCGCTGTCCGGCGCAGGCGGCGGCGATGCCCGCGCCAAGGGCCCGCCGGGTGGCGGCGATGAGTTCCAGGTCGGCCGGCCGGGCGGTGCCGACGGTGAAGCTGATCGCGGCGTCGCCGGTCCAGCCGTCGAGTTCGGCACTGCAGTCGATGCTCACCAGGTCGCCGTCGCGCAGCCGGTAGCCGTCGGGGATGCCGTGCACGATGGCGTCGTTGACCGAAGCGCAGATGACGGCGGGGAACGGGACGGGGGCGAAGGAGGGCCGGTAGCCGAGGAACGGCGAGCGCGCCCCCGCCGTGGTCAGGGCCGCGCGGGCGGCCTCGTCGAGCTCGCTCAGGCGTACCCCGACGGCTGCCGCCGCCCGGGCCGCCGCGAGGGCGTTGGCCACGACGCGCCCGGCTTCCCGCATCGCCTCCAGTTCCGTGTCGGTCTTGATCTCCACCATGTTTCGTCACTCCAGGGGTGCGGTGCTCCCCAATACTTATACCGGTATTAGTATCACGTCCATGGTGAGAGTCCCTTTGAGTCCGCAGGAGCGGCAGCGCGGAGAGCGCTTCGGCGCCCTCCTCCGTCTGGCCCGTGGCGAACGGAGCATGGTGGAGGTGGCGGCAGCCGCCGGGGTGTCCGCGGAAACCCTCCGCAAGATCGAGACCGGCCGGGCCCCGACCCCGGCCTTCTTCACCGTGGCGGCGCTGGCCCACGCGCTGGACCTGTCACTGGACGCCCTGGTCGCGGCGTGCGCGGCGGAGTCCGACGGCGGCGAGGAGGCCCTGACGGCCTGAGCGCCGCGGAAAGTCCTTCCGCCACCGCGTCACATCCGCCGGTCGCGTTGCGTCAGTGAGGTGCTGGAGCAGTACGGCCCCCGGCGCGGGAGCCGTTCGACCGAAGAACGGACAGGACAACACGATGCTGACGAACATCACGTACGTGACGCTCTACGTCACCGACCAGGACCGCGCGCTGCGGTTCTACACGGAGCAACTCGGCCTGGAGAAGCGCGTCGACCACGCGGGCCCGGAAGGACGCTTCCTCACCGTCGGTGTCGCCGGGGATGCCCGGGAGATCATCCTCTGGCCGCACCCCGCGGCCGCGGGCCGGCCGGCCGAGGTGCAGGCCGGCGGCACGCCCGGCCCGCTCTTCCTCGAATCCGACGACCTCCGCAAGGACTTCGAGGCGCTGCGCGCCCGCGGTGTGGAGTTCGATCGGGCCGAACCGGAGGACTACGGCTTCGGAATCCGCATAGAGGCGGTGGACCCGGACGGCAACCGGATCTCCCTGCGCCAGCGCAGCCGGGCGGCCGGCGGCGACGGCTGACCGTACGTGGGCCCGCGGGCCCGGCGCCGATGCGGCGCCGGGGCCGGGGGTCGGGGGCCGTGCGCGTTTGTTCTAGAACGGGAGTCGGCGCCGTCCCAGGATGAGGGGGTCCCGGCGAGTGCCGGGAGATCCGCAGAAGGGACTCCGTCCATGTTCGTCAAGCGCAGTGCAGCAGCCGCTCTGGCCGCCGCGGCCGTATGCGGCTCCACCCTCGTCGCCGCACCCGCCCAGGCCGCCGCCTCCGCCGCCCCGGACGCCACGGCCCGGTTCGCCCGGTTCGAGGGCCGCACCCTGGACCTGTCCGGCGACTGGGGCGACGCCACGGTCTGCATGGTGTGGCAGACGCGTGGCGCGGTGGAATGCTTCCGCACCCCCGCGCAGCAAGAGGCGCGCGCGAAGCAGTTACGCGCCACTGCCTCCACGCAGCAGGTGCTGGCCGCCTGCGCCACACCGCTCGACCTCTACCAGTACACCAGCAAGGGCGGCCGCGACCTGAAGTTCTACGACCGCGGCTACTGGCAGAACCTCTCCGCCTACGGCTTCGACAACTCCACGTCCTCCTACTGGACCGGCGCGTGCACGGCGCACCTGGCCGAGAACGCGAACGGCGGCGGCTACTGGTACCCGGGCAACACCGGCCCCAACCACCAGGAGGACTCGATGCGCAGCGGCTGGGACAACCGGGTCAGCTCCATCAAGATCGACTGATCCGTTCCCGTTCCGGTACCCGTCACCGCCCCGGCAGTACGACGCTGGTCACCTGACCGGCGACCCGGTCGGGGCGTGGCGGCCCGGGCAGCGCCGCGCGGCGCTCGGCGAGGAACCGGCGCGGTGAACGCCCGCTCATCGCCTTGAACTCCCGGTTCATGTGGGACTGGTCGCTGAACCCGCACGTGGCGGCCACGTCCCCGAGCGGCTGTCCGCCGCTGTTGACGAGCCGCAGCGCGTGCTGGAAGCGCAGCACGCGGGCGGCCGTCTTGGGGGTGAGCCCGACCTGTTCCCGGAACAGGTACTCCACCCGCCGGACGCTCCACCCGGTCCGCCGGGCCAGGGCGTTGACCGGCAGGGACCCCCGGCTGCGAGCCAGTTCCCGCCAGGCTCCGCGCAGCGCCTGCGACGGGCCGGTCCCCGTCCCCCCGGCCCAGCCGAGCAGGGCATCGTCCAGCAGGGTGAAGCGGTCGGCCCAGCCGGAGCTGGCGTGCAGCGCCTCCGCCAGCAGCTCGGCCCGGCGGCCGAGTACGTCGGCCGGTACGGCCATCGTGTCGGTGAGGTCGCTCATCGGGACCCCGAGCAGGCCGAAGGCGGCCCACGGGGCGAGCAGCGCCTCCACGCCCTCCACCCGGCCCGCGTGCTCACCGACCGTGGGCCGGGTCTGGAGGCCGGAGAGCAGCGCCGTGTACGGACGGGGGGCCGCGTCCCGATCGGTGCCCAGGGTCACCCAGACGGGGCCGGCCAGGTTGAACACCAGCGAGGCGCAGGCGTCCGGTACCTCCAGCCTGCGGCGGCCGTGTTCCAGGGCCATCCGGTAGCCCCGGTACCCCCGCACTCCCGGCCGCAGCAGGGGATGGGGCAGCGCCCGCAGGACGTCCCAGGTGCCGTACGGGCAGGAGCTGCGCAGGACGGGGCGGGGTGGGGCGGGAAAGTGGGGCGGCATGTCACGCCCCCTTCGGGGCTCGCACCCGGCGCTCGGCCGGGCGGGGAAAGGTGCGGTACGCGCGCTGCCGCCCACGCTGTCACCCGCCGCCGGCCCCCGGCAAGGCAACCTCCGGCCATCCGCCGTCCTCTGCCGCGTCGCCCCCGGACCCCGGCCACCGCTGCGCGCGGTGGCCGGGGCTGCCGTTCGGCGTGGGCGGCCCGCCCGTTCCGGCGGCGGCCCGGGGCTACTTCGGCGTGACCCAGACCTGGCGCTTGTTCGTGTTCGCCGAGTAGAGCTGCACGGCGGTGCCGTTGGCGGTGGAGCCGCCGGTCACGTCGAGGACCTTGCCCGACGCCACGTGGACGATCTGCCCCTTGGCGTTGACCGACCAGCGCTGCGCCGCCGTGCCGTTGCAGTCGTAGAGGCTGATCTTGTTGCCGTCGGTGCTCGCGTTGCGGGCGTCGTCCAGGCACTTGCCCAGTGCCCGCAGCGTTCCGTCCTTGCCGAGGATCCACGACTGCGCCGCGGAACCGTTGCAGGTGTAGAGCTGGATCTGCGTGCCGTTGGCCGCCTTTCCGCCCTTGACGTCCAGGCACTTGGAGCCGATGCCGGTCACCTTGCCCTGCGGCGGCAGCACGGCGCCGCCTCCGGAGGCGAGGAGGCGCAGGCCCTGGACGTCGAACTGCTGGACGTAGTTGCCGGCGCGCTTGTCCTGGTACGCGTACGCGGGCGAGCACATGACCGGGAACTCCCCGGAGTCGGTGCCCTTGACGCAGTCGCTCTTGTTCGTGCTGCGATTGGCGTGCGTCAGGCCCAGCGTGTGCCCGATCTCATGGCTGATGTGGTTGCGCATGTACGTTTCACCCATCGCGGCGGTGGGCTTGCCGGCCGGGGTGAAGAACTCGTCGTCGATGTAGGCGTGCCCGCTGGTCGCCGTCTCGGGCAGGGAGGAACTGGTGAAGCCGCAGCTGAGGTTCGCCATGCCGGAGCCGTCACGGACCACCTTCCAGCCCGTGCTGCCCATGCTGTCGCCGTCCGGGGGCAAGCACGGGCGGTGGGCGACGCCGATGACCACTTCGCCCCGGGGCCGGGCGTAGTCCCAGCCGACCGGCTTCGTGTCGACGGTGACCGGCATGTTGGTGATCCGGCGCAGGTCCGCGGCGGTGGCCTGGACGTACGGGGCCAGCCAGTCGGCGGACTTCTGGTCGTAGAACTTGATGGTGTAGCCGGTCTGCAGCCACTTGGTCGCGCCGCTCAGCTTCCACCCGTCGCCCTGGGGCGGCGCGGGTGCGGCGGCCACGGCCGACGCCGCCGCGGACCGGGCGGCCGGCGCGCCGAGCGACAGGACGCCGCCCTTGAAGGCCGTGCTGTCGCTGCCGTAGACGCCGGAGTCCTCCGCGTGGGCGTCGACGTCCGCCACGGCCGGCAGCGCCGCCGGGGAGCTCACCGCCTCCGGCGAGGCGTCATCGGTGGGCTCGGTGCCGAACGCGCTGGAGGTGAGCTGCACACTTCCGGCGATCGCGGCGGCGGCTGCCGCCACCGCGAGGATGGATATCCGGTGCTTGACTGTCAATCGCAAGTGTTCGTTGCCTCTCGTCAAGAACCACCGCCCGCACCTCTGCGACGGCACGGACGGTGAGAATCGAACAGATGATAGGCCAACGAGTACGGGTGGTTGGCGGGGAGGTGCCCCTGACTGTCAAGTGGGAAAGGGCAGTTGCCGCGTCGCGCAGTGGATGCCGCCCCCGCCCTCGGCCAGTGCGTCGACCGGCACCTGCCTCACCTCGCGGCCCGGGTAGAGGTCCCGGACGACCGACGCGGCGTTCGCGTCCGCCCGTTCGTCACCGAAGCGCGGCAGGATCACGCCGCCGTTGGTGACGTAGTAGTTGACGTAGCTCGCGAGGAATTCCGGGCCGCGGCCGCGCAGGTCGTGGGGCTCCGGCATGGGCCCGGGTCCACACGTCCGGCGGGGCCGCCCCGTCCGGTGTGCCGATGACCACGACACCCGGCCGGGCGAACCGTGCCAGGGCGTCGATGTGGCAGTCCGTGATGTCCTGGCCCGCGACGCCGTCGACCCAGATCACCCGGGAGACACCGAACAGGTCCCGCAGGGCCCGCTCGATGTCGGCACGGGTCATGCCGGGATTCCGGTTGGCGTTGACCCACGAACTCCCGGTCGCGAGCAGGGTGCCCGCGCCGTCCACCTCGATCGCGCCGCCCTCGCCGGTGACCGGCGCCTCGATCCGCTCGATGCCCTGGTCCGCCAGAACGGCGCGGGCCACGTCACGGTCGCGGCCGTGCGCCTGTTTGCCGCCCCAGCCGTTGAAGTTGAGGTCGACCCCGGCCCGGCCCTGCGGTCCCAGGGTGAAGGTGGGTCCGGTGTCCCGGATCCACAGGTCGTCCACCGTGATCGGTACGACCTCGACCCCTGCCCCGCACGCCCTGCGGGCCTCCTTCGCGTCCGCACCGCCGGCCAGCAGCACGACGGGCTCGAACTCGGCGACCGCCCGGGCGATCCCGGCGATGTCGGCCCGGACAGCGCCCACCTGCGGGCCCCAGACCTCCCGGCCGGGCCAGGCCATGTAGGTGAGCTCGTGGGGATGACCCTCGTCGGGCATCCGCCGGTCCGTCGGGTGATCGTCGCTCATGCCGTGCCCTTCCCGGAACCCAGCGTCGTCGGCCCGCCGCCCGATCGTACTGGGGCCGTGGGCCCCACCTGGCTCGCCGTCAGGCGAGTCGCACCGTCACCGGACCGCCCGCGAGGTCGACCCGGGCCGTCCACTCCGGGGGCAGCCGCAGGGAGCGTGCTGGTGAGACCCGGCCCGGGAAGCGCCGGCGCCACAGCGGCCGGCCGTCCTGGGCCACCGCCACCACCGGGGCCGTCAGCGGTTCTCCGGAGCGCAGCAGCAACGGCCGCCCCGCGCGGCCGCTGACCCGGTTCGGGGTCACCCACACCAGTGGCGACCGCACCACCAGCGGCGGGCCGCACTCCGGCCACGGGGCCCCCGACAGGCGGGCCAGTACCCCGGTCGCCGCGGCGGCGCCCTCCGCGGCCGCGGTGGCCGCGCTCTCGACACCGTGCAGGGCGTTGCCGACCGCGAAGACACCCGGAGCCGACGTACGGAACGAGGCGTCCACGCAGGGGCCGCGGGTGCCCGCGTCCAGTCCGATGCCGCCGCGGCGGGCCAGCTCGTGGTCGGGGATCCAGTCGCCGGTGAAGACCACCGTGTCGCAGGCGAGCACACCCGACCGGCCGTCCTCGTGTCGTACGGCCACCCCGGACAGGCGGCCCCGGCCGCGCAGTTCGCCCACCGTCGTCGACGTGAGCAGCGACACCCCCGGCACGGCGGCGCCGCGCGGGCGCTCGGTGACCACCGCCACCACCTCCGCACCAGCCCGGCGCAGGGTGCGCACCGCGTGCCGGGCCACCGGCTCGGCGCCCACCACCACGGCCCGCCGGCCGACCGGCTGCCCGTACAGGTGGACCGCCTGCTGCAACTCCCCGGTGGTCAGCACACCCGCCGGTCGCGAGCCCGGCACCAGCCGGGCACTGCGCGGGCGCTCCCGGGCGCCCGTGGCGAGGACGACGGCCCCGGCCGTGATCCGCTCCAGGCCCGCCGGGCTCGTGGTCTCCAGCACCAGGGGCCCGGCCCAGCCGGTGGCGGTGACCCCCGTACGGACCGCGGCCCCGGCCCCGGCCGCGGCCTCCGCGGCCCGCCGTGCGTACTCCGGTCCGCGCAGCCAGGGGCGGGGCGGCCGGCCGAACCCGCCGTGGTGGCAGTGGCGCGGTACGCCTCCCGCCTCCTGCTCGCGCTCCACGACCTCGACCCGCCCCGCGCCCGCCCCGGCGAGGCGGGCGGCGACGGCCAGCCCGGCGGGTCCGGCGCCGACCACCAGGACGTCGACCGTACGGTTCACCGGCGGGCCCCCTCGAACAGCGCGCGGACTGCGGCGCCGCAGTGGAAGCCCTGGCAGCGGCCGGCCCGCGCCCGCGTGCGCCGCCGCAGGCCGTCCAGCGAGCCGGGCGGTACGGTCCCGGCGAGGGCGTCGCGGATCTCCCCGCGCGTCACCCGCTCGCAGTGGCAGACGATCCGGCCGTACTCCGGGTCCGAGGCGATCAGCTCCGCGTCCCGGTACGGCCGGGGGAACGCCTCGCCCAGGTTGGGCATCCGCACCGGCTCCGGCTCCCGTGCGCCCGTCACCGGCAGGCCGCCGTCCGCGAGCAGTTCCACCACGTGGGCGGCGATCGCCATCGACGCGGTCAGGCCCGTCGAGCGGATCCCGCCCACGGTGACGTACCGCTGTGCGGAATGGGCCCGGATGGCGTAGTCCTCGGACCCGGTGGCGGCCCGCAGTCCGGCGTACACGGCGGTGACCTCCTCCTCCAGGAGCGCAGGCAGGATCCGCCGGCCCTTCTCCCGCAGCAGCGCGAGCCCTTCGGCGGTCGATCCCGTGGCCGTCTTGTCGTCGAGGTCTTCGGCGGTCGGCCCGAGCAGCACGTTCCCGTACACCGTCGGTGTCACCAGTACGCCCTTGCCGAGCGCACCGGGCACCGGCAGCAGGATGTGCCGTACCAGGGGACGGGCGAGTTCGTCGAAGACGATCAGCTGGCCCCGCCGGGGCGTCACGGAGAAGTCCGCGCGGCCGAGGAGCCGGTCGATCTCGTCGGCGTACAGGCCCGCCGCGTTGACCAGGTGGCGGCTGCGCAGCGGGCCCCGGCTGGTGCCCAGGGCGTGCGGGTCGCCCGGAGCGACGGACTCCACCCGGCAGTTGAGGTGGAGGTCGGTGCCGGCGCGGACCGCCTGCGTGGCGTACGCCAGCGTGGTCGTCCAGGGGCAGATGACGGACTCGCCCGGCACGTCGAGCGCCCCCAGCACCCCGGGCCCGAGTTCCGGTTCCCGGGCCCGTACCTCTTCGGCGGGGATGATCCGGGCCGCGCGGTAGCCGTTGCGTACGGCCTTGTCGGCGAGGCCCGGCAGCGCCGCCAGCTGTTCCTGGTCCCAGGCCACGAGGAGCGCCCCGAGCGGCTCCACCGGGATGCCGCTCTCGGCGGCGTACGCGGCGAGCCGGCGCTGCCCCTCCCGGACGAGCCGGGACTCCAGGGAGCCGGGTACCGCGTCGAATCCGGTGTGCAGGATGGCGGTGTTGGCCTTCGACGTGCCGTCGCCGACGTCGTCGGAGGCCTCGACCAGGGCGATCCGCAGCGGGAGCCGGGCGAGTTCGCGGGCGATGGCCGAGCCCACCACCCCGGCGCCGATGACCGCCACGTCGTACGTGTGCCCGGGCAGCGGGCCGCCGGTGGTGACGCTCATGCGGGGCCTCCGCTGGTGATGCTCATGCGGGGCCTCCGGTCAGGGCACCGCGGCCGGTGGCGGCCATCCGGGCCCCGGCCGGGGTGCCGGGATCGCCGGCGGTCATGCCGGCCCGTCGAGCAGGGCCGAGACCGCCGCGCGGAACCGGGCGCGGCGCTCCGCGGCCTGCCCGGCGCCCGCCCTCGGCTCGTAGACGGCGGACGGCTGCCACCGCGGCACCGCCTCCTGGACGGTGAGCGCGGGATCGAGCCCCAGCCGGGCGACCGCACCGACGCCGAGCGCGGTGGCGTCCGGCAGCGCCGACACCTCGACGGGGATCTGGAGCAGGTCCGCCTGGGCCTGCATGAGCAGCGCCGACCGGGTCAGACCGCCGTCCACCCGCAGGGTGGTGAGCGGCGCGCCCAGATCGGCGGCGACCGCGTCCGCGAGCTCCGCCACCTGGGCGGCGATGCCGTCGCACAGGGCGTGCACCAGGTGTCCGGCCGTGGTGGCGAGGGAGAGTCCGGTGACCGAGCCCCGCGCCTCGCCCCGCCACCACGGGGCGGCGAGCCCGGCGAGTGCGGGGACGAAGGTGACGCCGCCCGCGTCCTGGACGCTGCCGCCGACGGTGTCGAGGTCCTCGGCGCCGGAGATCACGCCGAGCTCGGTCAGCCAGCGCACGGCGGAGGCGGCCGTGTACACCTGTCCGTCCAGGCAGTAGCTGGTCCGCCCGGCGAGCCGCCAGGCCACGCAGCCGACCAGCCCGGAGGCACTCCGGCGGGGGAGCGGGCCGGTCTGCGCGAGCAGGAACGCGCCCGTGCCGTACGTGCACTTGGCGGTGCCCGGCGCCAGGGCGCGCTGGGCGAGCAGTGCCGCCTGCTGGTCGACGAGCAGCCCGGTCAGCGGCAGCGCGGGCCCGAAGGCGGTCGTGACGCCGACCCGGGTGTCCGCGTCGACGATCTCCGGCAGCCGCTCGTCCGTGAAGCCGAAGGCGTCGAGCGCCGCCGGGGACCAGCCCACGGTGTCGAGGTCGAGCAACTGGGTGCGGCCCGCCGTCGCCGCGTCGGTCACGAACGCCCCGGTGAGCCGGTGCACCAGCCACGCGTCGCTGGTCGTGACGACGCCGTCCCGGGTCAGGTGACGGCGTATCCAGGCCATCTTGGGCGCGGCGAAATAGGGGTCGAGCGGCAGGCCGGTCGTCTGCCGCAACAGCTTTGCATGGGGCGCCAGTTCGGTGCAGAGGGGTTCGGCGCGCCGGTCCTGCCAGACGATCGCGTCGGTCAGCGGCGCACCGCTCGCCGGGTCCCAGGCCAGCACCGTCTCGCCCTGGTTGGCCAGGCCCACGGCGGCGACCGGCTCACCGGCCGCGGCCAGCGCCGCCCGCCCGGCGCCCACGACCGAGTCCAGCAGCTCACGCGGGTCGACCTCCACCCGTCCGCCCGGCAGGTACCGGGGCCGTACGCGCGCGGAACCGGATCCGATGACCCCGCGTACCGGACAGACGACGAGGGCTTTGGTTCCCGAGGTGCCCTGGTCGACAGCGAGCACCGGGCCCGTCATCACCGCTCCGTCCCTGGTGTCGGCTTCTTGATCGTCGCCCGGAAGCCTCTACCAGCGGGCGTCACCCGTCAAGATCCCCGGGGCCGCAGCCGACGTCAGTGACGCAAAGTCATATGTCCTTCATGGCCGGTTACTTGCGTTCGAACAAGAATCTGGATGCGTAACCGTCCAGCGCCCTATAGTGATCGCCGATCAACGGGAAGGACGCCGACCGCGGGTCAACGCCAGGGGTCGGGAGCGGGGTTACCGACGGCTCCGCGCATCCCCGGCACGGCACGGTTGCAGCGCGGCAGCCGAACGCCGGACGGACCCACTCTCTACGCGATCCGAGGACTGATGACCACGACCACCGCAGGACGCGCCCGTCCGGGCTGCCCGTCGACCGGGACGAGGTGATGGCGGCCGGCGACTTCCGGCCCGTCTACCACCCCGCCGGCCACGACAACGAGCTGCGCGCCGCCGTCCAGGACCTGCGCACCGGCCGCTGGGTCTCGATGGCGCGCCTGCTGGAACGGACCGACGGCTGGGGCCTGTGGACCCAGCGCACCCAGGTCCTCGCCGCGGTCGCCGCCGGATCCGACGTGGTCCCGGCGTGGCGCAGCGAGGAACCGCACAGTGTCGCCGCGACCGTGATGCACACCCGCGTCGCCGTCGAACGGGCCGTCCGCGCCCACCGCGCCGGGCACCCCCGCACCCACGAACTGTGGCAGGAGGCCTGGAGCGCCTGCCGGGACACCGCCGCCCTCAGCCCCGCCGACCCCGTGCCCTGGGTCTGCCTGCTCGCCCTCGCTCCCCTCGACGAGCAGCGCCGGATGGACGAGCACCGGCTCGCGCCGCCCGGCCCGATGCTGCCCCCGGGCCCCTGGGGCATCCTCGCCGAGGCCGACAAGCGCGACCCGCACAACCGCGAGGCGTACCACCGGATGCTGCAGTTCCTGTACGCGGGCAACCCCGGACCCCTCTCCGAGGCCGCCAACTTCGTGCATTGGGCGGCCGGTTCCGCCCCGCCCGGCTCCGCCGCGCACGTCCTGCCGCTCTACGTACGGGTGGAGCGCTACCGCCGCGAAGGCGGCCAGGAGCGGGCCCTCGACCTGCACTGGGTCGCCGAGGAGTCCGTCCGTGATGCCGGCCACGCCCTGGACCGGTGGTTCCGCAGCGCCGATCCGCGGCAGGCCTCCCCGCTCGATCTGAACCACCTCGCCCACGCCCTCTGGGGAGCCCTCCAGTTCGACGACGCGGCCCGCGTCTTCGATGCGATCGGCCCGTACTGGACGCCCCTGCCATGGGCCTACCGGACCCGTGCCCCGGCCGACCAGGCGCTGGCCGAGGAGGTGTTCCTGCAGGCCAGGTCCCGCAGCCTGGCCGGCCGGGACTGATCCTGCCCGGCCCGCGCCACCCGCTCACCGTCCCCGTGCCCCACCACCCACCCGGAGGTACCACCATGTCCCGAACCGCATGGGCAGCCCGCCAGGGCCACAATGCCCCACGCCCGCAGGACGAGGAGGAACGGCTCAGAGAACTCGGCTACCAGCCCGTCCTCGCCCGCCGGATGGGCGGCTTCGGCAACTTCGCCATCAGCTTCTCGGTCATATCCGTCCTCTCCGGGTGCATGACCCTGTACGGCTTCGGGCTCGGCACCGGCGGTCCGGCCGTGATGCTGTGGGGCTGGGTCGGCGTCGGCCTCTTCGTGCTCTGCGTGGGTCTCGCCCTGGCCGAGGTGACCAGCGCCTACCCCACCTCCGGGGCGCTCTACTACATGGCCGACCGGCTCGGCGGACGCCGCTGGGGCTGGTACACGGGCTGGCTGAACCTGCTCGGCCTGCTCGGCGCCATCGCCGGGATCGACTACGGCGCCGCCCTGTTCACCGGCGCCTTCCTCAACCTCCAGTTCGGCTTCGTGCCCACCTCCGGATCGACGTTCCTGATCTTCCTGGGCATCCTGCTGCTGCACGCCGCGCTCAACCTGTTCGGCGTCCGCCTCGTCAGCGTCCTCAACTCCGTCAGCGTCTGGTGGCACCTGGGCGGCGTCGCGCTGATCGTCGGCGCCCTCGCCATCGTCCCCGACCACCACCAGTCGCCCTCGTTCGTCTTCACCGAGTTCGTCAACGACACCGGCTGGGCCAACCCGTTCTACGTGGCGGCGGTCGGTCTGCTGCTCGCCCAGTACACCTTCTCCGGGTACGACGCCTCGGCGCACCTCTCGGAGGAGACCTCGAACGCCTCGGTCTCCGCCGCCAGGGGCATCGTCCGGGCCATCTGGGTCTCCTGGATCGCCGGATTCGCCCTGCTCGCCGGACTCACCTTCGCCATCCAGGACTACGCGGCCGTCCAGGGCAGCGTCACCGGCGTCCCGCCCGCCCAGATCTTCCTCGACTCCCTGGGCTCCGGCGGCGCCACCGCCCTGCTCCTCGTCGTCATCGTCGCGCAGCTCTTCTGCGGCAACGCCGAGGTGGCCGCGGCGAGCCGGATGGTCTTCGCGTTCAGCCGGGACAACGCGCTCCCCGGCTCGGCGCTGTGGCGCAAGGTCAGCGGCCGCACCCAGACGCCGGTCCCGGCGGTCTGGCTCTCGGTCGTCGTCGCGGGCGTGCTCGCGCTGCCGTCGCTCTACTCCGCCACCGCCTACGGGGCCGTGACCGCCATCAACGTCATCGGCATCACCCCCGCCTACGCCATCCCGATCTACCTGCGGCTGCGCGCCGGCATGCGGTTCCAGCCGGGTCCGTGGAGCCTGGGCCGGTGGAGCAGGCCGATCGGCTGGATCGCCGTGGTGTGGGTGGCCGTCGTCACCGTCCTGTTCTGCCTGCCGCAGAAGTCCCCGGTCACCGTCGACTCGATGAACTACGCGGTGATCGCCCTGGCCGTCGTACTGGTCCTCGCCAGCGTGTGGTGGTCCGTCGCCCGGCGCTCCTACGGGACCCCGGCCGCTTACGGGAACGCCCGCGAACAGGCGGAGATCGCCGAGGGCATCGTCTGATCCACCGATCGCGCCACCCCGCCCGCCCGCGGTCCGCCGGGCGGGCGCGGGAACGGCGGGGCCCGGCCTGCGCCGGTTGTCGGCGCCCTCCGGTCAGGCGGGCGCGGCGGGCGCACCGAGCGCCGGCCGCGCCCGCGCCCTCCCGGGCGGCCGTCGTGATCATGCCTCTACTCTGGTGCCGCCAGCGGGCTGATTGACGAGCGGTTACGAAACGGAGCGTGCGGTGCCGACGGGGGAGACGAACGATGAACTGGTCGGCAGGACACTCGGGGGGCGCTACCGGGTGACGGCGATGATCGGCCGCGGCGGAATGGGAGTGGTCGCCCGGGCCCACGACACGCTCCTCAACCGCGAGGTCGCCGTCAAGGTGCTACGGGCCTACACCGACGCCGGCGGGCCCGAACTCGCCGATCTGCGCGCCCGGATGCAGCGGGAGGCGCAGGCCGCCGCCCGGATCCGGCACGACGGTGTGGTCACCGTGCACGACGTGACCTCGCACCAGGGCCTGCCGGTCATCGTGATGGAGCTGGTGGAGGGCCCTTCCCTCGACGACGTCCTGACCGAACGCGGCACCCTGGAGCCGCACGAGGCGGCGGCGATCGGCGCCAAACTGACGGACGCCCTCGACGCCGCGCACCGCGCGGGGGTCCTGCACCGGGACGTGAAGCCGGGCAACGTGCTGCTGGAGCGCGGCGGCCGGGTGGTGCTGACCGACTTCGGCATCGCCACCATGGACGGCCCCGGCGACGAGGCCCTCGCCAAGCTCACCCGCAGCGGTGAACTCGTCGGCTCGCTGGACTACCTGCCGCCCGAGCGGGCCCAGGGGAAGGAGCCCGGCCCCGCCTCCGACATCTGGTCGCTCGGGATGACCCTGTACGCGGCCGTGGAGGGCACGTCGCCGTTCCGCCGCACCTCCGTGTGGTCCACCCTGTCGGCGATCGTCGCCGAACCGCTGCCCGAGCCCCGCCGGGCCGGACCGCTCGGGCCCGTACTGCGGGCGCTCATGGCGAAGGACCCCGCCGACCGGCCGACGGCCGACCGGGCGCGCGCGATGCTGGCGGAGCTCGCCGCGAGCGGCCCGGCGGGGGCCGGCCCGCCGCCGGTGCCCGCGGCGGCTCCGACGCAGCCGCCCGCCGTGGCACCGGCTGCCCCCGCGCCCGGCTTCGGTCCCGCTCCGACGGCAGGCCTCGGTCCCGTGCCCGTCCACCACCCGTACCAGCGGCCCGCACACCCCGGCTACGCCCCGGTCGCCGGGCCGCCGCTGCCCCCGCCGCCGGGGCCTTCGCCGGCCGGTCCCGCGCGCGGACGCGGACGTACCCTCGTCGCGGCGGGCGCGGCCGTCGCCGTACTCGCCGCGGGCGGCGTCGCGTACGCCCTCACCGGCGGACACGGCGGTGGGAAGGGCGGCCGGGCGCCGACGGCCCTGCCCCCGGCCGTCCCCTCGGCGAGCAGCGGCCGGCCGTCCCCGAAGACTCCCGGGTCGTCCCCTTCCCGGGGCTCCGGCGGCCCGCGGTCGGCCAGGCCCACGCCCTCGGGCACGGCCCGCGGGGCGAGCCCGAGCGCGTCGGCGGCGCGGCCCAGCCCCGTACCGACGAGCTGTGACGGCTGGAGCCACAAGGACGCGACCCCGGGCAGCTACGGCTACATGGCAGGCGACTACCACCTGGAGACCGGTCCCTACCAGACGTGCCCGGCCGTCGGCCTGGCCAAGTCCGGCACGAAGCTCTGGTACCACTGCTACATCGTCAACGCCCACGGGAACAAATGGACTTACGTCCGCATCGACGGCACGAACACCACGGGCTGGATGTCCAACGACAACCTCACCCGGCAGAAGGGCCCCTCGACCCCCTGCTGACCGGCCCGCCGGCATCCGTTCCACCGGGCCGTCCGCGTGTTGCCGCACGGCGTGAACCGCCGCTGCTGCCCGCGGCGTTAGCATGCCCCTCATGCCGGACGCACCGCCCCACGTCGAGCCGTTCACCCCGTCGACCGAGCCCGGGGCGCTCGACGACCTCCGCGCACGGCTGCGCGCCACGCGCTGGCCGGACGCGCCCGAGGACGCCGGATGGTCGCTCGGGACCGACCTCGGCTACCTCCGCGAACTCGTCGCCTACTGGGCGGACGGGTTCGACTGGCCGGCGCAGGAGGCGGCACTGGCCCGGCTCCCGCACTTCCGCGTCACCCTCGGCGGCCTCGGAACCCACTTCGTCCACGCCCGGGCCGCCGCCCCGGCCGGGCCTGCCCTGCCCTTGGTCCTCGGCCACGGATGGCCGGACTCGTTCTGGCGCTACTCGAAGGTCATCCCGCTGCTCACCGACCCGGCCGCGCACGGCGCCGACCCCGCCGACGCGTTCGACGTGGTCGTTCCGGACCTGCCGGGTTACGGGTACTCCGACCGCCCCACCGGCCCGTCGCCCGACTCCATCGCCGTCGCGGGACTGTGGGCCGAACTGATGGCGGTCCTCGGCTACGAGCGGTTCGGCGCGGCGGGCGGTGACCTCGGCAGCCACGTCAGCCGCTACCTCGCGCTCGACCACCCCGACCGGGTCGTGGCCGTCCACCGTACGGACGCGGGCGTGCCCGTCTTCACCGGCGACCCGGCGGACCTCGCGCCCGAGGAGCGCGCCTGGCTCGAAGCCGCCGCCGACTGGGGCGCGGGTGAGGGCGCCTATGCGGCCATGCACCGTACGAAACCCCAGACCGCGGGCGTCGGGCTCACCGACTCGCCGGCCGGACTCGCCGCGTGGATCGTGGAGAAGCTGCGGGCCTGGAGCGACTGCGGCGGCGACATCGAGCGGTCCTTCACGAAGGACGAGGTCCTCACGAACGTCACCCTCTACTGGCTCACCGCAACCATCGGCTCCTCGATGCGGATGTACCGCGCGAACGCCGCGATCCCTCCCGCCCAGTATGCCCGCCGGGTCGAAGTACCGTCCGGCTTCTCGCTCTTCCGCGGTGACGTCGTCCGCCCGCCCCGGGCCTGGCTCCGGCGCACGGCGAACGTCGTGCGCGTCACCGAGCCCGCGCGCGGCGGGCACTTCGCCGCCTTCGAAGAGCCCGAGCTGTACGCCGAGGAACTGCGCGCGTTCTTCCGCCCCTACCGGGCAGCGGCGACCGGCTGAGCCGCCCCGCGCCGCCCGGCAGTCGTGGCCTACAGCGGCGGCCCGGCCGGCCGGTCCCGCCAGGAGGCGCCCCGGTAGCGCTTCAGTCGTGCAGGTACGCCAGCTCGGCGCTGTCCGCGTTCGACTCGTCGAGGGCGGGCAGCTGCGCGCCCGCCAAGGCGGGGGAGCGGGGGTCGTCGAACTCGCACATGCGCCTGCGGCAGTTCCGCTCGGAAGTGAGCGCTTGCGTTGACAGGGAAAAGTGTGAGTGGTTGAGTACTCACATGAAGAGCGAACGCCCCCGCCAGTTGTCCACCGCCGATGAACGCCGGGAGACGGTGCTGCGCACCGCCATCGGCGCCTTCGCCGCCCGCGGCTACTGGGGCACCACCACCACCGAGGTGGCGAAGGCGGCCGGCATTTCGCAGGCCTACGTCTACCGCCTGTTCCCGAACAAGGAGCTGCTGTTCACGGCGGTGGTGGAGCACTGCTTCGTACAGGTGCGGGCCAGTCTGGAGCGGGGTGCCGCCGACGCCGGGGGCAGTTCCCCGGAGGCGGTCCTGAAGGCGATGGGGGACGCCTACGCCAAGCTGATCACCAATAACGACCTGATGCTGATCCAGCTCCACGCCCAGGCGGCGGCCGTCTCGGAGCCCGCTGTGCGCGAGGCGGTCCGGCGGGGCTACGCCCGGCTGGTCGAGTACGTGCGCGGAGCGTCCGGCGGGACCGACGCCCAGGTGCAGGAGTTCTTCGCGCTGGGCATGCTGTGCCATCTCATCGTCTCCATGGGTGCCGAAGAGGTGGACGCCCCCTGGACCAGGGCGCTGTCGGCCGGCATCAGGCACTACTGACCCGGCCGCCGCGCCCGCACGGGTGCCCACAGGGCGGGGCGCACAGCCCCGCCGACTTCGGGCCATCTTTGTGAGTGGTTAACCACACAGGATCAGGCAGGAAGGTTAGTCACGTGCAGTCCATCGGCATCGGCCGCCGCGCAGGAGCGGCCATCGCGGCCCTGGCCGCGGCGCAGTTCACCGTCATGGTGGCCACCTCGATCGTCAACGTGGCGCTGCCGCAGATCCGCTCGGGCGTCGGTCTGTCGGACGGCGGCACCACCTGGGTGGTCAATGCCTACGGTCTGGCCTTCGGAGCGCTGCTGCTGGCCGGCCTCGGCCTGGGCGTCGCCTTCGTCCGGCTGACCGCCCAGGCCGTCGAGGGGGTCCCGCCCCAGGACGCCGGCCTGGCGGGCGGCCTGGTCAACACCACCCGCCAGGTCGGCGGCGCGGTGGGCCTGGCCGTCCTCGCCACCCTCGCGGGCACCACCACCGCCCATGCGGCCGCCCACCATCCGGGTCCGCAAGCCCTCACCGCCGGCTACCGCACGGCCTTCGGTATCTCCGCAGCCGTCCTCGTGGCCGCCGCCGCCCTCGCCCTGCTCCTCGCCCGCCAGCCCGGGCACGTCCCCCGGTCCACGGCCACTCCTGAGCGCAAGACCGCCACCCCATAGACGACACCCGATCGAGAGGCAGAAGAACCATGTTCACCATCGACGAGACCGCCCCCGCCGTCGTCCGCCTGTCCACCGTGATCGAAGCCCCGCTGGAACGCGTCTGGGCCCTGCACACCGACATCGGCGCCTGGGCCGACTGGAACGCGGACATCGACCGGGCCGAGCTCGACGGTCCGCTGCTGCCCGGTACCTCCTTCCGCTGGAACACCCACGGCCTGGACATCACCTCCACCGTCCGGGAGGTCATCCCCGGCGAGCGCATCGTGTGGGGCGGCCCCGCGGACGGCATCGAGGGCATCCACGTATGGACCTTCGAGCAGATCGGTAACCACGTCACCGTCCGCACGGAGGAGTCCTGGAGCGGCGCGCCCGTCGATGCCGCCGCCGAACAGCTCGGCCAGGCCCTGCGCCGGTCCCTGACCGCCTGGCTCGCCTCCCTCAAGGCCGCCGCCGAGCGGACCGGCTGACGCAACCGCACCCCGCCAGGCACCCGATCCGCTCCCACCAGCCCCACCAGCCATCCGAGTAGCGAGGTTCCCGCCATGACCAGCAAGCCCTACCTGACCGGCCACTACACCCCCGCCGTCGACGAAATCAGCGCCACCGAGCTCACCGTCGAAGGCGCCCTGCCCCCCGAGCTGACCGGCCGGCTGATCCGCAACAGCCACAACCCCAAGCCCGGCGTCACCCCCACCCACTGGTTCAAGGGCAGCGGCATGGTCCACGGCATCCGCCTGAGCGACGGCCGCGCCGACTGGTACCGCAACCGCTGGGTCCGCACCCCGGCCCTGGAGGGCGCCCCCTACATGACCGAGCACGGCCCGGACCTCACCGCCAGCACGGCGGGCACCCACGTCATCGAGCACGCCGGCCGTCTCCTCGCGCTCTGCGAGGCCAACTTCCCCGTGGAAATCGGCCCCGAGCTCGACACCGTCGGCCCCTACGACTTCGGCGGCAAGCTGCGCAGCGCGATGACCGCCCACCCCAAGACCGATCCGGTGACGGGGGAGCTGCACTTCTTCGGCTCCGCGCCGTTCCCGCCGTTCCTCATGTACTACGTGGCCGACGCCCAGGGCCGGGTGACGCACAGCGTCGAGGTGCCGGGCGCCACCGCCTCCCTCAAGCACGACTTCGCGATCACCCGCCACCACATCGTCTTCATCGAGGGCACCGTCACCTTCGACCCGGCCGAGCACTCGGGCATCCCCTACGGCTGGAACGACGACCAGCCCGCGCGCATCGGCGTCATGCCCCGAGGCCCGCAAGGTGCGGGGAAGATCCGCTGGTTCCCCATCGAGCCCGGCAACATGCTGCACGCCGCCAACGCCTACGAGGATGCCCAGGGCCGCATCGTGCTGGAAGGCCCGACCGTGGACCGGGAGGGCTTCCGGCTCTCCTGGAACTGGTGGGTCGGCGCCCCCGGTCGCGGCACCGAACCCAACACCCGTTCGCAAAACCGCCGTTGGACCATCGACTTGGCGCACGGCCGGGTCCACGAGCAGACCGTCGACGACCTCGCCGTCGAATTCCCCACCCTCAACGAGGACTTCCTCGGTGCGGAGCACCGCTACCAGTACGCCGTGTCCTTCCCCGACCAGCGCGGCTACGGCGGATACGGCATCGTCAAGTACGACCGCACCACCGGCGGCCGCCGGATCCACCGGGCCGGTGACGCCCGACTGCCGAGCGAAGCCGTCTTCGTGCCCGCCGCGGGCGCCACCCGCGAGGACGACGGTTACCTGCTCACCGTCATCTCCGACCTCAAGCAGGACACCTCCCAGCTCCTGGTGCTCGACGCCTCGGGCCTCGACCGGATCGCCGCCGTCCACCTCCCGCGCCGGGTCACCGCGGGCATCCACGGCTCCTGGATCCCCGACACCGACGCCTCCCGCAGCTGAGCCCCGCCCCGGAACGCCCCTGAGGCCCGTGCCCCGGCACGGGCCTCAGGGGGCGAGGAGCGTTTCCAGGCCCGCGCACACGAGCCGCACGCTGCGGACGTACTTCTCGTCCTGCCCGATGGCGGAGGCGGCGGCGACGGTCAGCGGGAACCGCTCCCGCAGCGCCGCGCCCTCTTCCGCCCCGACGGCCACCGGAGGCGATTCGCTCTGCTCCTGCAGGACGAACCCAGTGACATGACTGAGCAGCGCGTCCGCGCCGACCGCGCGGTGTTCGGCGGGCACGCCGGCCTCGCGCAGGCTCTCCAGTAGCCGCTCCATCAGGGCCAGCGCCCCGGTGCTGAGCACCTTCGGGCTGTCGGCGAGCATCACCGCTCCGCCCGGGTGGCGCCGGACGGTGTCGCGCAGCGCGACGAGTTGGGCTTCGACGCGGTCCTGCCAGCCCGCCTCCGGGCCCAGTTCGGCCAGGGCCGCGGTCCCCGCGTCGTAGGCCTGCCGGGCGACCCGGTCCGCCATCAGCTGGAGCAGGGCGTTCTTGCTGGGTACGTGGTAGTAGAGGCTCCCGGCGTGGACGTCGAGCCGCTGGGCCACCTTCCGCATGGACAGGCCGTGGTAACCCGTCTCGGCGAACTCCGCCATTCCCGCGTCGATGATCCGCTCCGCTGTCAGCTTCATGGGAGCAGCCTAGCGCGATTTTTCAAACACCGTTTGAATCTTGCTCCGCGTCGCGCTACTGTCGTCCTCGAAGCAAGCAACGGGGAGCGAAGGGGGGTGGTGGCGATGGACGCACTCGTGTTCAACGTGACCACGGCGGCATTGATGGTTCTGATGTTCAAGGGCGGACTGGCCCTGCTCGGCGAGGACACCCTGAGAGGGCGTAGCACCCCCTGGGCGGCGGTCGGGCTCACCGCGCTGGTCGTCGCCGGCCTGGTGACGCAGCTCTGCTGGTCGGGTGCGATGGACGCCCTCGACAGCGACCCGGCCAAATCCGGCTGGTGGCGCATCGTCACCTCGGTCTTCATGCAGAACGGCGGCCTGTTCGGCGACGCGTGGAACATCGCCACCATCGCCGTCATCGCCGCTCTCGCCGAATGGTTCTGGGGCGGCCCCCTCATGCTGGGCCTCTTCACCGCCGGAATCCTGCTGCCCACGTACGTCGACATGCTGTTCGGCGAAACCGCCCGCAGCACCGACCCCCGCAACTTCGCCGGGAGTTCCGGTGCCACCTACTTCCTAGCCGCGACCCTCGCCGCCCCCCTCCTGCTCCGTGTCCTGCGCGCCGGCCGGAACGGCGCGGGCGTGCAGGAGGCCCTGTTCGCCATCGGCGTGCCGGTGCTCGGTCTGATCATGTGGTTCACCCAGTCCAACGGCCACGGCCTGGTGGCCGCGTACGGCTTCCTCCTCGGCGCCCTGGCCTGCCTCCTGCCCCGCCGCACCGCCCGCCGCCCCGACCCGGCCGCGCCGGTTGCGGCGCCGCCGGCAGCGGCCGGGCGGTGAACCCGGCCCCGCTCCCGGCTACCTGCCGAGGCTGGGCGGGGACAGCGCGCCGAACCACACGTGCGTGACGGCGCTGACGTAGCGCGCCCCGCACCGGTCCGACGGCACCACCAGCTGTGCGCCCGCCTCGTCGAGGTCCGCCCCGTCGAGGCGGGTGGCCAGCAGGACCGGGCTGCAGCCGAAGTCGGCGTCGAGCTCGGCCCAGGACAGGACGCTGTGGTGCCCGTCGCCGCCGCTGATCGCCAGCAGGAAGCGGCTTCGGTCCTTGCGCCGCCGGGCGTCGAAGGCAGGCCCCGCGTCCGCGACCACCTCGCGCAGCAAGGGGCCCTCGAAAACGTGGTGCTGGGGGCCGTTCGTCGCGCAGTCGAAGGTGACCGCGGCCCGGTGCTGCGCCCAGTCGCGCAGATCGGCGACGCTCAAGGTCGCCGGGTGGTCCAGGTCTCCGTGCAGCATGAGTTTGGCCATGCGTAGGTCATTCCCGGGTCCGCGCACTCCGGAACCTCATCTGCAAGCTTGATGGCTTACTACAAGCCGCGGATGCAGCAGGATCATGCGATTCTCCCTTGCATCTTCTGACTCATCTTCTGCCAGACGATGTCGCGTGTCACCGGCAGCTCGGTGAACCGGATCCCCGTCGCGTCCCGCAGCGCGTTGGCGAAGGCCGGGGCCACCGGGTTGAAGGGACTTTCGGACATGGACTTGGCGCCCAGCGGGCCGGTCGAGTCCAAGGTCTCCATGAAGTGCACCTCCGTGCGCGGGACGTCCGCGTACTGGGGGAGCCGGTAGCGGCGGAAGGCGGCCGTGGTCACTTCCCCGCGCTCGTCCACCCGTACCGTCTCGAACAGCGTCGCGCCCAGGGCCTGGGCGATTCCGCCCTCGACCTGGCCGCGGCACTGCATCGGGTTCATGACCTTGCCGGCGTCGGCCGCGTGCACGCTGCGCAGGATCCTCATCTCGCCCGTGTCCGGGTCCACCGCGATGCGGAACCACTGGGCGTTGAAGGCGACCGAGCGAGGGGAGCCGCCCCAGTGGCCCTCCGCCGAGATCTCGTCGAGCCGGCCCTTGTCGTACGCGGCCTCGTAGAGCTCCTTGAGGGTGAGGACGCGGCCCGCGCAGTCGAAAGACTCGGCCCGGAGCTCGCACAGGTGCCGGGCCACGCCGGTGTGGCGGGCCGCGAAGGTCTTCAGGCGCTGCGCGAGGGAATCGGCGGCCAGCAGCACTGCCTTGCCCGCCACCACCGTGCCGGCCGAGCCGAACGCGCCGGTGTCGTGGCGGACCACGTCCGTGTCCGACTGGCGGATCGCGATCCGGTCCACCGTGGTGTTCAGCGCGCCCGCAGTGATCTGCTTGTGGACCGTCGTGGTGCCGTTGCCGAATTCCGCCGTGCCGACCGCGATGTCATAGGTGCCGTCGGGCATCAGGCCGACCCGCGCGTCGGCGAAGTGGCCGTTCGGGGGAGCGGTCGCGATCATCGCGACGGCCGCGCCCGTGCCGGTGAGCCAGCCCTCGGGTACGTCCTCGTGGCTGCGGTCCTCGGCAATGGCCCTGCGGACGACGTCCATGCACTGGTCCATGCCGTACGAGGCGATGAAGAGGTCGTCGTCGTGGCCGATCGGGGTCACCAGGTGGTCACCGGGGCCGATGACGTTCTTCTCGCGCAGGACGAGCGGGTCCATGCCGAGCCGGACGGCGAGCTCGTCCATCACCGATTCGAGCGCGAAGAGGACCTGGCCCAGACCGTAACCGCGGAAGGCACCGGCCGGCACGCCGTTGGTGTAGACGGAGTACGCCTCCACCTCCTTGTTCGGCGCCTTGTAGACGGCGAAGGACTCGCCGACGCTGTGGAACATCACCGCCGGGCCGTGGTTCCCGTAGGCGCCGGTGTTGGAGAGCACGCGGATGCGCAGCGCGGTGAGGGTGCCGTCGGCCTTGGCGCCGGCCTTGACGGTGACCTTGAAGGGGTGGCGGGTGGTGGCACCGTAGAACTGCTCGGCCCGGGTGAATTCGAGTTTCACCGGCCGCCGCAGCTTCAGGGCGGCGAGAACCACGATGTCCTCGGTCAGCATCTCCTGCTTGCCGCCGAACCCGCCGCCCACGCGGCCCGCGACGACGCGGACCTCGTCCTCGCCCAGGTCGAAGAGCGCGCACAGCGCCCGCCGGGTCAGGAACGGCGCCTGGGTGGAGGAGCGCACCGTGATGCGCTCGCCGTCGCCGTCCTCCTTGGGCTCGAAGTAGGCGACGCTGCCGTGCGTTTCCAGGCTGGCGTGCTGCACGCGCTGGGTCTGGAAGGTCTCCTCGTGGACGACGTCCGCCTCCGCGTAGCCCTTCTCCATGTCGCCGAGAGTGTGGTGGACCTCGCCGCACACGTTGTTCGCGGGGCGGGCGATGCGCGACTCGGGGCCCTTGGGGTGGATGACGGGGGCGCCCGGGAGCATGGCCTCCTCCGGGTCGATGACGTACGGCAGTTCCTCGTACGCGACGACCACGCGGCGGCAGCCCTCCTCGGCGGCCTGCTCGGTGTCGGCGACGACGGCCGCCACCCGCTGGCCGACGAAGCGCACCACGTCGTCCAGGACCCGGGTGTCCTCCGGGTCCTCGGTCGGGTGTTCGTGGCGGGCACTCGAATAGAGCCGGTCGGGGGCGTCGTGGTGGGTGAGGACGGCGTGCACGCCGGGCACCCGGAGGGCGTCGGTGGTGTCGATGGAGACGATGCGGGCGTGCGGGTGCGGGGAGCGCAGCAGCTTCATGTGGAGCAGCCCGGGCACCTCCACGTCGAAGGTGTAGCGGGCGGTGCCGGTGACCACCTGGGGGCCGGCGGGGGCGCCGAGGTTCCTGCCCACGGCCTGGCCCGCGCAGGGGCGTTCGGTGTGCTTGACCCCGCGCACGGCGTCCTCGATGGCGCGATAGCCCGTACAGCGGCAGATGTTGCCCTTGAAGGCGCGCGGGAGGTCCTGGAGCTTGCCGTCGTCGTGGGCGGTGCCCTCCTCGGCCTGGAGGGCCGCGGTGGTCATCAGGAACCCGGCCGTGCAGAAGCCGCACTGGAAGCCCTGGGCGTCCAGGAACTGCTGCTGCGCCGGGTGCAGTTCGCCGCCCTCCTCGGCGAGGCCCTCGACGGTGGTGACGGAGCGGCCCTCGGCGCGGACGGCCGGGTAGAGGCAGCTGTGCACGGGCCGGCCGTCGACGTGGACGGTGCAGGCGCCGCAGTCGCCCTGGTCGCAGCCCTTCTTCACGCCGAACCAACCGCGCTCGCGCAGGTAGGTGCGCAGGCACTGGCCGGCCCGGGGCTCGTCCGAGAAGCGCTGCTTGTTGATCTCGATCTCGTAGCTCATCGCGGTCCCTCCCCGGGAGTCTCCCCGGTCCTGTGCAAGGTCCTTTCCAGGCACGTCAGTTCGCGGCGGACCTCCTCGGCCAGGCGCAGGGCCATGTGCCGCCTCCAGTCGGGCAGGCCGTGGATGTCGTCGAACCATTCGCCGGGCCGGACGGCGCCGTCGATCGCCTCGCGCAGTTCCGCGGCGGTGGGCGCCAGCGCGAACCAGAAGCGGAACGGGCGCGTGGTCGCGGCGCTCACGGTGACGGCGAGGGAGCCGTCCGCCGGGTCGGACACCCCGATGACGAGGGCGCCGGAGCGGCCGAGCCCGTAGAGCGAGGCCTGCCGGAAGGCGGTGCGGGAGCCGAGCGCGCGGGCAGGAAGGCGGACGGAGCGCAGCAGCTCGCCCTCGCGCAGGTCCTTGACGCCGGCCCCCAGGACGAAGTCCGCGACCGGCAGGCGGCGGGTGGTGCCGTCCTGGCCCTGGAGGAGGACCGTGCCGTCGAGCGCGGCGGTGAGGGAGATCATCGGGCCGGCGGGCAGGCCGTTGCACAGGTTGCCGCCCACGGTCGCCATGTTCCAGACCTTGAAGCTGGCCAGGAAGGCCCGGCAGCACTGTTCGAAGAGCGGGGCGGCGGCCGCGGGCAGGGTCCGGCCGAACCGCGACAGCTCGGTGATGGTGCACGTGGCGGAGATGTCGAGCGAGCCGTCGGGCTGCCAGGACAGCGGCGGCCAGCCCATCCGGGAGAGGTCGACGAGGCGGCGGAGGTGCGGTTGGGGCTCGGAGAAGAGGTACGTGCCGCCGCCGAGCCAGGCATCGCCGGGACGCCATGGTTCGCGCCGTCGTGCGTCGCGCACGTCGAGCACCGTGTTGAGATCCAATTCCGGCCACCAGCCTTTCCGGCCCGACGACGGAGAACCGCGGGTTCCCGCCAGTGAAGCAACGCGAGGAGGCCGAAACGACTGGTCCCGGACACGGAATCGCACAGCCCTCGGGGTGCCGCCCCTGGACGATCAACCAAGAGGTTATCTATGGCCTTGCGCTTGCATTTACGATGGAATTCCTCGTATTCACCTGGCGAATGTGGGGTGCTGCCCACCGCAAGGAGTCCCGTCATGCACGTCCTCGACCTGCTCCAGTCCGACAGCCTCGGCCTCACCCTGCTCTGGGGCGAGGAACCACTTCTCGGCCAGCACATCAGCGGAGTCACCGCCACCGACCTCGAAGACCCGGGCCGCTTCCTGGGCCCAGGGGAGCTCGTGCTCAGCGGACTGGTGTGGTGGGGCCAAGACGGTCCGGCGAAAGCGGACCGTTTCGTGGCCGTCCTCGCCGAGGCCGGGGTCACCGCCCTGCTGGCCGGCGAGGAGACCCACGGGCGGGTTCCGGACGAGCTCGTCGCCGCCTGCCGGGCCCACCGGGTGCCCGTCGCGGCCGTGCCCGCTACCACCAGCTTCCGGGCCGTGACCGAGGCGGTCTACCTGCGCCAGTGGGGCGACCTCAGCCGCCGCCCGACCCGCAACCGGGTCTTCGCGCTGCCCGAGAACGTACGCGGCGAGCTGAGCCGGCTGCTGGCGAGCGGCGCCGGACCCGCCGAACTGCTCGACCGGGCCTGCGCCCACCTGGGCCCGGTGCCCTGCTACCTGCTCACCGCGAGCGGCCGCACGGTGGCCCGCACCCCGTCCGCGCCCGCCGTGTCCGCCGGGCAGGCGCTGGCCGCGTCCGCCCGGGGCGGGGTCTCGCTGCGGATCGAGGCCGCGAGCTCCCCGTACGACGCCTGGCAGTTGTACGTCCCCGACGCGGACGCGGCGCCGCCGCGGGTGCTCCACGAGATCGCCGAGGTCCTCGCCCAGCACCGCGACGGGCAGCGCCGCCGGGCCGCCCCCGGCCGGGCCGCGGGCGAGGCGCTGTGCGCACTGCTGGAGGGGGAGACCCCGGCCGACCCCGGGGCGCTGGAGGAGGCCGCCGGCGCCGCCGGACTGCCGGCGGGCGGCCCGTACCGCGTTCTCGCGGCGACCTCCGGCGAGGCACTGACCGAGGCGCTGGCGCACCTGGACGGGGTCCCGTACGCGGTGGGCGGGACGGTGGCGGTCCTGTACGAGGCCCCGGACGCGGAGGCCGCACCGGCGGCCCGGCTCCGCCCGGTGTGGCCGCTGCTCCAGGCGTGCGGGGGCCCGGAGGCCGGCCTGCGCCTGGGCATCGGTGCCCGGGCGGCCGGGACGGGCGGGCTGCGCGCATCGCTGAGCCAGGCCCGGTTCGCCCTGCGGGCGGCCGACGAGGAGCGCCCTGTGCGCGGGGCCGAACAGCTGAACACCCTCGCGGACCTGCTGGCGGGAGTGCCGCCCGAGGTACGGGAGGTGTTCGGGGCCCGGCTGCTGGGGGCGCTCGGCGACGGGATGCTGCGCGAGACGCTGGAGGTGTTCCTGGCCAACAACTGCTCGTGGACGCGTACGGCCGAAGCCCTCCACCTGCACGTGAACACCGTGCACTACCGGATCGAACGGGTGCAGGCCCTCACGGGCCGGGACCTCACCCGGCTCGACCACAAGGTCGACCTGTACGCGGCGCTGCGTTGCGGTTGACGGCCGCACGGGGCGGCCGGGCCTCAGCAGCCGGCCCGGTCCCGGCCGGGCACGTCGATGTGCACCTCGGTGGACTTCACCCGGGCCGTGACGGTGACCCCGACCGCGATGCCCAGCTCCTCCACCGACTCCAGGGTCACCACGGAGACCACGCGGTGCGGGCCCGACTGGATCTCGACCCGGGCCACCACGTCATCGACCCGCACGGCGGTGACGATTCCGGCGAAGGAGTTCCGTACGGAGGTGGCGGCAGCACCGGACGGCAGGGGATGCAGTCCCGCGGCGCGCTCCGTGGCGAGCACCGCGAGGACCGCGCCGTCGACGCGTCGCGATCCGTCCGGCGCGCGGCGGGAGGGCAGCCGGCCCGACCCGACCCAGCGGCGGACCGTCTCCGCGCTCACGCGCAGCAGGTCGGCGGCTTGCCCGATGGAGTACGACGGCACGCCCGCAGCCTAGCGGCCGGCCGCACCGTCGACGCTCCGTCCGCCCGCGCGGGGACGGCCGGGTGCCGCCGAAGGCGCCGAGGCCCCGGGACCGGGCCGGATAATGGCACCTCCTGAGCCGCCGCCGCCGCCCACCGGTGGGCGGGCAGCCCGCAGCGGATCAATGGATTGCAGGGGTCATGACGTTCAAGGAGGGCCAGCGGGTGCGGCTGGCAGTGGACATCGGGCTGGCCGACGCGGTTGCCGTGGCCGGGGGATCCGGAACGGGCGCCGTCGCCGGGTTCCTGGCCCTGGCGGCCGGCGCCGAGGGCACCGTCGACCGGGTGGTCGGCGAGCGGGATCCGGGCCGGGACGTCCGGGAGTACGAGCGGCTCAAGTCGCTCCTCGACTCCTTCGGGCGGGACATGCCGCCGGAGAGCAGGCGGCAGCTGGAGGAGCAGGTCGGCTCCCTGGAACCCGCGTGGGCCGCCCACCAGGAGCAGGGCGCGGGGGTGACCGTCCGGGTCCGCTTCGACAACGGCTTCGTCCTCGACGGCGCCCGCGACGACCTCTTCACCGCCGTCTGATCAGCGCGCCGAGGGGCCGGTGGGCCGGTGGGCCCGGTCCGCGCGGGCGCGGCCGCCCGGCCCACCGTATTGACCGTGCGTGACCGGGTGTGTGACCGCAGCGCACGGTCCGCGGTGAGCAGCAGCAAACCGGGGCGGCCAAACATACGATGGGCAGACCGGCCGAGGCGCCTCGCCGAGGGCCGGTCCGGACCGCTCGGGGTTGGAGACGTATGGAACAGGCCGCCGACACGGCGCGGACCGTCATCCTGACCGTGGACGACGACCCGGGAGTGTCCCGTGCCATCGCCCGCGACCTGCGGCGCCGCTACGGCGGCGGGTACCGGATCGTGCGCGCCGAGTCCGGCGGATCCGCGCTGGAAGCCCTGCGCGAGCTGAAACTGCGGGGCGACCTGGTGGCGGTGATCCTGGCCGACTACCGCATGCCGCACATGAACGGCATCGAGTTCCTCGAACAGGCCATCAGCGTCTACCCGGGCGCGCGACGCGTGCTGCTGACCGCGTACGCCGACACCGGCGCGGCGATCGACGCGATCAACGTCGTCGACCTCGACCACTACCTCCTCAAGCCGTGGGACCCGCCGGAGGAAAAGCTCTACCCGGTCCTGGACGACCTGCTGGCGGCCTGGCGCGCCAGCGACTACCGGCCGGTGCCCACCACCAAGGTCGTCGGACACCGCTGGTCGGCGCACTCCTCGGAGGTACGGGAGTTCCTCGCGCGCAACCAGGTGCCCTACCGCTGGTACTCCTCCGACGAGCCCGAGGGCAGGCGCCTGCTGGAGGCGGCCGGGGCCGACGGACAGCGACTGCCCCTGGTGATCACGCCGGAGGGCACCGTACTGATCGAGCCGGAGGCAACCGACCTGGCTTCCCACGTGGGGCTCGCGACGACGCCGGCCGCCGACTTCTACGACCTCGTCGTGATCGGCGGCGGGCCGGCCGGGCTGGGCTCGGCCGTGTACGGAGCCTCCGAGGGACTGCGGACGGTACTGGTCGAGCGGTCGGCGACCGGCGGACAGGCCGGGCAGAGCTCCCGCATCGAGAACTACCTCGGCTTCCCGGACGGGGTGTCCGGAGCCCAGCTCACGGAACGCGCCCGCCGCCAGGCCGGCCGGTTCGGCGCCGAGATCCTCACCGCGCGCGAGGTCACCGGACTGGAGGCCAACGGCGCGGCGCGCGTCGTCCGCTTCTCCGACGGCTCGGCGATCGCCGCTCACAGCGTCATCCTGGCGACCGGCGTGTCCTACCGGCAGCTACGGGCACCGGGTTGCGCGGACCTGACCGGCTGCGGGGTGTACTACGGCTCCTCGCTCACCGAGGCCGCCGCCTGCCAGGAGCAGGACGTGTACATCGTGGGCGGCGCCAATTCCGCCGGCCAGGCGGCGATGTACCTGGCGCGGGGCGCCAAGTCGGTGACGCTGCTGGTGCGCGGCGAGTCGCTGACGGCGTCGATGTCGTACTACCTGATCCAGCAGATCGAGCAGACGCCGAACATCACGGTCCGGATCCGGACCGTCGTCGACGCGGCGCACGGCGACGGGCACCTGGAGCAGCTGACGCTGCGGGACACGTCGAGCGGCGCGACCGAACTCGTGGACGCACAGTGGATGTTCGTGTTCATCGGCGCGGCCCCGCTGACCGACTGGCTGGACGGCACGGTGCTGCGCGACGACCGGGGCTTCATCCTGGCCGGCCCGGACCTCACCCCGGACGGCCGACCGCCCGCCGAGTGGGAACTGGACCGGCCCCCGTACCACCTGGAGACCAACGTTCCCGGCGTGTTCGTCGCGGGCGACGCGCGCGCCGAGTCCGCGAAGCGCGTCGCGTCCGCCGTCGGAGAGGGAGCCATGGCAGTGATGCTCGTCCACCGGTACTTGGAGCAATCATGAGCGGACAGCCCATGCCGTGCGGCCCGCAGGAGCTCTCCTCGCTGTTCCTGTTCGAGAAGCTCTCCCCCGAGCAACTCGGCCGGCTGTGCGCCGAGGGGCGGGTGGAGCGGTTCGAAGCCGGCCCGGTCTACACCGAAGGCGACCCGGCCACCTGCTTCTACGTGATGATCGAGGGCACCGTCGTGCTGTACCGCCGGGTCGGCGGCGACGACGTGGAGGTCAGCCGCACCTCGCAGCGCGGGGTGTACGCGGGGGCCATGCAGGCCTACCTGGGCGACAGGGTGCCGCAGGTGTACACCAACTCCATGCGGGTGACGGAGCCGACCCGGTTCTTCGTGCTGCCCGCGCAGTCGTTCGCGGACGTCATGCGGGACTGGTTCCCGATGGCCGCGCACCTGCTGGAGGGGCTCTTCTTCGGCACGAAGAACACCCAACGGGCCATCGGGCAACGGGAGCGGCTGCTGGCTCTCGGATCGCTGTCCGCCGGGCTCACCCACGAGCTCAACAACCCGGCCGCGGCGGCCGTCCGGGCCACCGCCGATCTGCGCGAACGGGTGAGCAAGATGCGGCACAAGCTGGCCGTCATCGCCCAGGGCCGCTACTCGCGCGAGACGCTCGCCGACCTCATCGACATTCAGGAGCAGACCGCCGAACGGGTCGCGAAGGCACCGGTGCTGAGCCCGCTGGAGGCGTCCGACCGGGAGGACGAGCTCGCCGACTGGCTCGACGGCCACGGCATCCCGGAGGGGTGGCGGATCGCACCCACCTTCGTACAGGCGGGACTCGACACGGACTGGCTGGAGCAGGTCGCGGCGACCGTCGCCGAGGACATCCTGCCGGGGGCGATCGGCTGGCTCAACTACACCGTCGAGACCGAGTTGTTGATGGACGAGATCAACGACTCCACCACCCGCATCTCCCACCTCGTGGACGCGGCCAAGCAGTACTCGCAGCTCGACCGCGCCCCGCACCGGGTCGTCGACGTCCACGAACTCCTCGACAGCACCCTGCTGATGCTGTCCGGCAAGATCGGTCCGCACATCCGGGTGGTCAAGGACTACGACCGCTCCCTGCCGGAGGTGCCCGCCTACCCGGCGGAGCTCAACCAGGTGTGGACCAACCTCATCGACAACGCCGTCTTCGCCATCAGGAGCACCGGCGGCGAGGGAACGCTGACGCTCCGCACGGCACGGGAGGGGGACCGGCTGCTGGTGGAGTTCCGCGACACCGGACCCGGCATCCCGGCGGACATCCGCAGCCGCATCTTCGATCCCTTCTTCACCACCAAGCCGGTCGGCGAGGGCACGGGCCTCGGCCTGGACATCTCCTGGCGCATCGTCGTGAACAAGCACCACGGCAGCCTCCAGGTCGAGTCCGCGTCGGGCGACACCCGCTTCCAGGTCCTGCTGCCGCTGACCGCCCCGCAATCCGAGACCGCCTCCCCAACCGAGACCGCCGAGGAGCCCGTATGACCGACATCGAGGGCATCGACCCGAAAGCCCCGCCCAGTGGCACCGGCTGCGTCGAATGCGACGAAGCGGGCGGCTGGTGGTTCCACCTGCGGCGCTGCGCCCAGTGCGGCCACATCGGCTGCTGCGACTCCTCGCCGGCGCAACACGCCACCGCCCACTGGAAGTCGACCGGCCACCCCCTGGTGCAGAGCTTCGAGCCGGGCGAGGAGTGGTTCTGGGACTACCGGAGCGACGAGCTGTACGAGTCCGGGCCCGAGCTGGCACCGCCGCACGGCCACCCGGCCGACCAGCCGACGCCGGGACCGGCCGGCCGGGTCCCGCAGAACTGGACCCAGCTGCTGCACCGCTGACGCGGGCCGGTGCCTGCGCCCGCGTACCGGTGCCCGGCGCGCTTCCACGATCAGGCCGGGGCACCCGGACCGGCGGCGCCCGGTGCGGCCGGTCCGGCTCTCGCGCACAGGACGTCGCGGGCCTGCTCCGCGGGCGTGGCGAGACGGCCGCCGTCGAACTCCGGGGCGTCGGGCGGCTCGGCGACGTCGCCTTCGACGCCGCCCAGGGCTCGGTGAAGCCCGACGGGGCCGGAAGTGCCCGCCTCACCGCCGTTCTCGCCGGTGACATCGCGGTGGGCCGGCTGGGCGGACCCGCGCAGATCAGCACCCAGAAGGCGACATCACCGTTGCCGAGGCCGTACGCGGCACGCTGCGCGCTGCGCGCTGCGCGCTGAGTGCGGCGGTCGGCGCCGCTCGTGGCGTCTCCGCCTCCCTGGGCGCCGGTACCTCCTCCGGCCGGATCCACAACGCGCTCAAGAACACCGACCGCGCCGCCGCCCTGCACATCCGCGCGACCACCCCTTACGGCGACGTCACCGTCCGCAGCCTGTAGCCCGGCACCCGCCGGAGGAGCTTCCCCGCAGCGGCGAGTTGGCCCTCGCCACCCTCGCCGCCCTCGCGCTGCGTAGCGTCGCGACCACCGAGGGTCGCTGCGGGAAATCTTCACACGGTGAGAGTGGAGTGGATGCCTCCTCTTGCCCGGCTGGGCGAAATGCCGGAAATGCGTGCGGCTATTGATACCTGAATGCCCTTTATCTTCCATCATGGCGCGGCGCCGCACGGATGTGTTACTCGATCTTGTGGGGAACCTGTGGCGATCTTCAGGACGGATCGAAAAACCTCCCCGCCCGTCGGTTGTCCTGCCTGCTCACAGCCGTCAACGCGGTTCGCCCGGTCACCCGTTGGCGTGCTTACATCGGCGCACCGCAGCGGTTTCGGAAACGGCTTCCACGCCGGCCGAGGCCCTCGCGCAGGTGGTCGGACCGCCTCGTCGCGGCCTGCCCACACCCCCCATCAAGATCACTTCCGAACGAACGAAGGGTGCGCTCCCATGCGTAACGACATCGAGACCCGCGAGATCGCCGACGACGAGCTGGACGCCGTTTCCGGCGGTATCTCCATCGGCGGCGGCCTCCTCGGCGGTGTGACCGGCGACGTGCAGGACGTGCTGGGCGCCGTGACCTCCCTCCGCACCGTCCACGGCGCGCTGGCCCTGCCCGGCCAGGTCGAGGGCATCGTCGGCGTCCGCGCGGGCGTCGCCGGTCTCTGAGCGGTCCCGCTCGACCAGTGAACCCCGGAACGCACCCGTTCCGGGGTTCATCCCGTATGACGTCCCGTGTGACGAAGGCAGCCGAAGGAAGAGTCCGAGTCCGTGCAGTTCCGTCAAAAGGCGCTCTCCAAGCTGCAATCCCCCGAGGAGCTCGATCTCCCCGTGCGGTTCGCGCGCCCGCAGGGCCGGCTCGCCCTGGCCGTCACGGTCGTCGTCATGGCGGCCGCCGGCTTCTGGGCCCTCACCGGATCCGTGTCGTCCAAGCTGAGCGCGCCCGGCCTCCTCACCCGCGCCGAAGGCAGCTACCTGCTGCAGAGCCCCTTCGCCGGACAGGTCACCGCCGTCCTCACCAAAGAGGGCCAACTGCTGGCCCCCGGCGCGCCGCTGCTCCAGCTCAGTACCGAGCACGGCGACCGGACCGTACGTGCCGTCGCCGCCGGACGGGTCACCGCCCTGGTGGCGAGGGTCGGAGCGGTCGTCACGACCGGCTCGGACGTGGCGACCGTGGAACGCGTGAAGGACCCCGACGACCCGCTGGTGGCCGTGCTGTACGTGCCCGCCGGCAGCGGCGCGGGCATCACCGTCGGCGCGGCCGTCGACCTCACCGTCCCGTCGGTGCCACAGCAGCGCTACGGGGTGCTGCGCGGGCGCGTCAAAGAGGTCGGCCGGACGCCCCAGACACCGGCGCAGATCGCCGGATTCCTCGGCGACGGCCGGCTCGCCGCCGAGTTCGCCCGGCAGGGAAACCCCGTCCAGGTTCTCGTACAGCTCGAACGCTCCCGCCAGACCAGGTCCGGCTACCGCTGGTCCTCCGCCGACGGCCCCCCGTACCCCCTCGACTCCCCGACGCCGGTCTCCGGCGCCGTCCACCTCTCCGTACAGCGCCCCGCCGATTGGCTCCTGCCGTGACCACCCCCGCGACCACGACCTCGACGCACGGCGGCACCGGCCACCGCTCCTCCCGGCGCAGGCCCGCGCCCGCCCCCAAGGGACGCACCCCCCGGCCCGTGCGCACCCCCACCGTGCTCCAGATGGAGGCGGTGGAGTGCGGCGCCGCCGCGCTGGCCATGGTGCTCGGCCACCACGGCCGCTTCGTCCCACTGGAGGAGCTGCGGATCGCCTGCGGAGTCTCCCGCGACGGCTCGCGCGCCGCCAACCTCCTGCGCGCGGCCCGTGGTTACGGACTCCAGGCCAAGGGCATGCAGATGGACCTCGCCGCCCTCGCCGCCGTACGGCCCCCGGCCATCCTCTTCTGGGAGTTCAACCACTACGTCGTCTACGACGGTACGGGCCGCCGCTTCGGCCGCCGGGGCGTGTACGTCAACGACCCCGCCAAGGGCCGCCGGTTCGTGCCGATGGACGAGTTCGACACCAGCTTCACCGGCGTCGTGCTCACCTTCGAACCCGGTCCGGGCTTCCGCCGCTCCGGCCGCAAGCCCGGCGTACTCGCCGCCCTGCCGGCCCGGCTGCGCGGCACGTCCGCCACCATGCTCGCCGCCGTCCTCTCCAGCCTCCTGCTGGTGGCCGTCGGCGCGACGGTACCCGCGCTGAGCCGCACGTACATCGACATGTTCCTGATCGGGCAGCAGACCTCGCTGCTCGGCGTGCTGTTCGCGTCGATGGCGGTGGCCCTCGTCCTCACGGCGGTGCTCACCTGGCTCCAGCAGGCCAACCTGCTGCGCGGACGCATCATCTCCTCGACCCTCGGCAGCGCCCGCTTCTTCCGCCACCTGCTCATGCTGCCGGTCACCTTCTTCTCCCAGCGCAACCCGGCCGACCTGGTCCAGCGCCTCCAGTCCAACGACGCGGTCGCCGAGACCCTCGCCCGCGACCTGGCCGCCGCCGGGGTCGATGCCGTGGTGGTCGTCCTGTACGCCGTACTGCTGTGGACGTACGACCCCCAACTCACCCTCGTCGGTGTGCTGATGGCGCTGCTCAACATCGTCGCCCTGCGGACCGTGATCCGGCTGCGCGCCACCGGCACCCAGAAGCTGCGCGCCGAGAACGCCCGGCTCACCAACACCTCGTACAGCGGCCTCCAGCTCATCGAGACGATGAAGGCCACCGGCGGCGAGAACGGCTTCTTCCGCCGCTGGGCGGGCCAGCACGCCGTCACGCTCGACGTGCAGCAGCGGCTCGGAGTGCCCAGTGCCTGGCTGGCGATCGTCGCGCCCACGCTGGCCGCGCTCAACAGCGCGCTGATCCTGCTGATCGGCGGCCTGCGCGCGGTGGAGGGCCACCTCTCGGTCGGCCTGCTCGTCGCCTTCCAGGCCCTGGTGACGAGCTTCACCGCACCGATCACCCGCCTGGGCGGGGTCGCCGGGCGGATCCAGGACTTCGCGGCCGACGTGGCCCGGCTCAAGGACGTCGAGAACTTCCCCGTCGACCCGATCTACGCACGGCGCGAGCCCCCCGCCGCAACCCGCCGGCTCAAGGGCCACGTGGAGCTGGAGCACGTCACCTTCGGCTACAACCCGCTGGACGCACCTCTGTTGAAGGACTTCTCCCTCACCGTCGGGCCCGGCCGGCAGGTCGCGCTCGTCGGCGGTTCCGGCAGCGGCAAGTCCACCGTCTCACGGCTGATGTCCGGCCTCCACACCCCCTGGGAGGGCGCCATCCGCATCGACGGGATGCGCCTGGAGGACATTCCGCGCGGGGCGCTCGCCGCCTCCGTCTCCTTCGTCGACCAGGACGTCTTCCTCTTCGAGGGCACCGTCCGCGACAACGTCGCCCTGTGGGACCCCTCACTGCCGGACGAAGCCGTCATCGCCGCCCTCCGGGACGCCGCCGTGTACGACGTGGTCGCGCGCCGGGCCGGGGGCATCCACAGCCGGGTCGAGCAGGACGGGCGCAACTTCTCCGGAGGCCAGCGCCAGCGCCTGGAGATCGCCCGCGCCCTGGTGCGCCGCCCCAGTGTCCTGGTGCTGGACGAGGTGACCAGCGCCCTGGACGCGGCGACCGAGCAGATCGTCATGGACAGCCTGCGCCGCCGCGGCTGCGCCTGCGTGGTCATCGCCCACCGGCTGAGCACCGTGCGCGACAGCGACGAGATCGTGGTGCTCGACCGGGGGACCGTCGTCGAACGCGGCCGGCACGAGGACCTGCTCGCCCGTCAAGGCGCCTACGCGGCACTGGTCAAGGAGCACTGAGTGACCATCACGTGGCAGCCGCAGGCCGCACCCGATCCCGTCGTGGCGGCCCTGGCCGCCGTCGGCTCCCCGGTCGACTGCACGGGCCTGCGCAGCCTCTCCCTGGAGGGCCCGCTCGTACTGTGGCTCGTCGAGGAGGGCGCGCTGGACCTGTTCGCCGTCGACGCAGCACTGGAGGGGCACTGGCACTTCCTGGGCCGGCTGGCGGCGGGCTCCCTGCTGCTCGGCCCGGCCGACGGCTGCGTGCACACACTGGTCGGCCGGCCCCTGCACGGCTGCCGGCTCCGCCGCATCGAGCTGCGCGAACTCTTCCGTCCCGACCCCGCGGTGGCCGCAGCCCCGCAGGACGGCTCCTGGGGCTGGTACGCCGACCAGGGCGGCCAGGCGCTGCCCGGCGGGGCGCTGAGCCCCCTCGAAGAGGCGTTCGCGCTCGGTGTCGGCCGCGGACTGCGCGTGCTCTACCAGGCACCGCTGGAGAGCAGGGTCGGCACCGGCCCGGGACGCGACGACGACGTGCTGTGGATGCAGATCGCCCCGGGCAGCGTGCAGTACGGGGCGGCGTACGAGGGCCACGGCATGGCCGGCACGCTCCTCGTCGACGGGACGATGTGGCAGGGCATGGTCGACCAGCAGTACCGGCTGCTGTCCGCCCTGGACCGGTGGATCGAGCAGCTGGAGCGCGCCCACGAAGACCGTACGGCCGCCGGCATCGAGGCGGGCGAAGCGGCCCGCACCCAGGCGGACCGGGCCCTGCTGGCCTCCATCGGCCGCCCCGGCCGGGGCGCCCGCCCGGCCCGCCCCGCCCGCCCGGCCGGCGACGACGACGCGACGCTCGCCGTATGCCGTCTGGTCGCCCGCGACGCCGGCATCACCCTGACCGGACCGGGTGCCGCGGGCGCCGCCCCGGAGGGGGCGGACCCCATCGAACGCATCGCGCTCGCCTCGCGGATCCGTACCCGGCCGGTCCGGCTCGCCGGCCGCTGGTGGCGGGAGAACAGCGGGCCCCTGGTAGGCCGCCGCACCAAGGACCGGGCACCGGTCGCGCTGCTGTGGCGGCGCGGCGGCTACACGGCCGTCGACCCCGCCACCGGCCTGCGCGAACGCGTCGACAAGGCCCGCGCGGCCGCCTTCGAACCGGGCGCCACGATGCTGTGCCGCCCGCTGCCCGACGGCAGGCCGAGCCTGCCCGCGCTGTTTCGCTTCAGCGTCCGCGGTACGGGCGGGGACCTGCGCAGCCTGGTCCTGGGCGGCCTCGTCGCGGTGGGTCTGGGAGCGTTCGTACCCCTGGCCACCGGCCGGGTGCTCGGCACGTACGTGCCCCGGGCCGAGAGCGGCCTCATCGTGCAGAGCGCCCTGGCGCTCATCGCGACGAGCGTCGTGTCGGCCGCGTTCATGCTGCTGCAGAACATCAGCGTCCTGCGCATCGAGGGCCGGGTCGAAGCCACCTTGCAACCCGCCGTCTGGGACCGGCTGCTGCGGCTGCCGGTGACCTTCTTCGCGGGCCGCTCCACCGGCGAACTGGCCGGCGCCGCCCTGGGGATCAGCTCCATCCGCCGGGCGGTCTCCGGCATCGGGGCGGTGTCCATCCAGGCGGTGGCGGTCGCCGCGATGAACCTCGTCCTGCTGCTCCTGTACAGCGTGCCGCTGGCGCTGGTGGCCGTCGCCATGCTGCTCGTCGTCGCCGCGGTCTTCCTGGGCCTGGGCCTGTGGCAACTGCGCTACCAGCGGCGCCTGGTGAAGCTCGGCAACAAGCTGGGCAACCAGGCCTTCCAGACCCTGCGCGGACTGCCCAAACTCCGGGTGGCCGCCGCCGAGAGCTTCGCCTACGCCGCCTGGGCACGCGAGTTCGCCCGGACCCGGGAGCTCCAGCAGCGCATCGGCCGGATCAAGAACGCCGTCACCGTCCTCAATGCCGTCTGTCTGCCGGTGTGTTCGCTCGTGATGTTCATGCTGCTCGCCGGCCCGGCCCGGGGCAGCATGTCCGCGAGCGGGTTCCTCACCTTCAGCACCGCCGTGACGATGATGCTGTCCGCGGTGACGCAGCTGACCGGCGCGCTCCTGTCGGCCGCCGCCGTGCAGCCGATGTTCGAGGAGGTCAAACCGGTCCTGGAGGCGAGCCCCGAAGTGCGCGGCTCCGGCATCCGGCCGGGAACGCTCGATGGCGCCGTCGAGGTGAAGAACCTGTCCTACCGCTACGCCGACGACGGCCCTCTGGTCCTGGACGACGTGTCGCTCCAGGTGCGCCCGGGGGAGTTCGTCGCGATCGTCGGGGCCAGCGGCTGCGGAAAGTCGACGCTGCTGCGCCTGCTCATCGGCTTCGACGCACCTGTCTCCGGCAGCGTGCTCTACGACGGCCAGGACCTGGCGGCGCTCGACCAGGCGGCGGTGCGCCGCCAGTGCGGCGTCGTGCTGCAGAACGCCCAGCCGCTGTCCGGCTCGATCCTCGACTGCATCGGCGGGGCCGAGGCGTGCTCGCTGGAGGAGGCCTGGGCGGCGGCCGCGCGGGCGGGCCTGGCCGAGGACATCAAGGCGATGCCCATGGGCATGCACACGGTGCTCTCCGACGGCGGCGGCACCGTCTCCGGCGGCCAGCGCCAACGGCTGATGATCGCCCAGGCCCTCCTCCGCGAGCCGCGCATCCTGTTCCTGGACGAAGCCACCAGCGCACTGGACAACGCGGCCCAGAAGGTGGTGATCGAATCCACCCGGGCCGAGCGCTGCACCCGCATCGTGATCGCCCACCGGCTGTCCACGATCATGGACGCCGACCGGGTGATCGTGATGTCGCAGGGGCGGATCGCCCAGCAGGGCACGCCGGCGGAACTGCTCGCCGACGCGGACGGCCCCTTCCACGAGCTCGTCCGCCGCCAGGTCGGCTGACCGCTCAGGTCTGGCACTGCTTCGTGGACGCGGCGGACCAGCCGCTCCAGGCAGCGCCGTCGGCCCGGGCGTGTACCCGGATCTCGACCTTCACGGGGCCGCACACCCGGGTCGTGCTCCCCACTTCGACAGGACCCACGGCCTCGCCCGCCCGGACGTGGGCGTGGCTGCTGCCCACCTTCTCCCAGCGGCCGCCGTCCACCACGCGGAAGAAGGCCTCGTACGCGCTCCACGTAGACCATGACGTGCACCAGCGCACCACGGGCCGACCGCATCGGGTTCTTCACCCGAACGGGTCCGGACGGGGGCAAGGGAACGGCCGTAGGGCCCGGATCCTCGAAGGATCCGGGCCCTACGGCTTCAGTAGCGGGGACAGGATTTGAACCTGCGACCTCTGGGTTATGAGCCCAGCGAGCTACCGAGCTGCTCCACCCCGCGTCGGTGAACCCCACCTTACGGCACGGCCGGGGGATGGTCGAACGGCTTTCCCGCAGGGGCACTGTCCGGCCGGATTCCCCTGGCCGAGTCGTTAGCCTCGTCCCTGCACCGCGCCGCCGGGAGCACGGCCCGGCCGTCGGGCGTTGGACCGTCGAATGGGAGCGATCTCGTTGGACAGACGTACTACCGGAAGCGATGAGGAGGACCCGATGAGCGCGGCCGACGAGGGGCGCCAGTGGCCGGACGAGGTCAGTGTCGACAACGTGAGGACGACGCTGCTGCAACTCCTCGCGCGGGCGGGCGTGCCGACCGGTGACGCGCGGGAACTGCTCGGGCTCCTGGAGGCGGGGGCGCTCGCTCTCGCGCACGAGGAGCTCAGCGGGAGCGGCAGCGGCCCCGGCGTGCCCGGGGACAAGGGCGAGGAGTACGAGGCGGGCTGGCTCGACGGCGCCGGGGGCCTGCTGGAGGAGCTCGGCGCCGTCGCCGAACGGACCCTGCAACGGGTCGTGGGCGCGGGCGGACAGCCGGGCCCGGCGGGGGAGCGTCCGCGGGCCGGGCGGATGGAGGTGGAGCGCGCGCGGGTGGCGCTCACGCCGCTGTACCTGTCGTTCACCGCCGTCTCGGAGCTGGATCCGGAGGTGACCGAGGAGGTGCTCGCCGCCGTCCTCGGCACGATGAGCCCCCGGCAGCGAGCCGGGTACGCCGGCCGCCTGACGGAGTTCGCCGCCACCCACCGGGCCCGCCTGGAGCGGCTGTTCGCGGCGTTCGGGCCGGGCAGCGCCATCACCGTGCACGGCCGCTATTCGCTCGTCCACTCCGCCACGAGCATCGCCGTGCTGGAGCGGCTCGTCTCCGCCTCGCAGGCGCTGCGGGAGGAGTGGGACGCCGAGGAGCTGCCGCCCGCGTGGCTGGACGGGCTGACCACCGCCTGGGACGCCTCGGCCTGAGCGGGCCGCCGCACCGTGAACTCCCGGGACGGCCGACTCCGTTGCCGCCGCGCCCCTGCACGAGTAGGGCCGGACGTACCGGCTCCGTCTGCGCGGAAAATGCCGTGCCCGGGCGGCATCGGCTTCTCTACACTCGCCACACGCGCTGCCGACAGGGCACCGCGTGTCTCGACGCCGAGTGAAGAGAAGGGGAACCGGGCCATGCGCATGCGACGCACCATCGCCTTCGTTCCCCCGTCCCGGTACGACGTGATCCCGGTGTCTCGTGGGGCCCGGTGCCGGCTGCGCGGCCGCCACCGTATGCCCGGGACGCCGTCCTAGTTCCCCCGTCCCCCTGCGCCCCGGGCCGTCCCGGCCGGGGCGTGGCCGGGCGGTGTGCCCTGTGCCGTTCCGGGAATCGCGCTGCCTGCTTCCGTACCACTCGAAAGGCCTCGGGCCATGCGCAGCAACCGGCGACCCCTCGCCACCACTTCCCCCACCGCCGTCCGCAACCTGGGCATCCTCGCCCACGTCGACGCGGGCAAGACCACCCTCACCGAACGCATCCTGTTCGCCACCGGAGCCATCCACAAACGCGGCGAGGTGCACGACGGAACGACCGTCACCGACTTCGACGCCCAGGAACGCGACCGCGGCATCACCATCTTCGCCGCGGCCGTGAGCTGCGCCTGGGGCGGCCACCGCGTCAACCTGATCGACACCCCCGGTCACGTCGACTTCGCCGACGAGGTCGAGCGGTCCCTGCGCGTCCTCGACGGCGCGGTCGCGGTGTTCGACGCGGTCGCCGGGGTCGAGCCGCAGAGCGAGTCCGTGTGGCGGCAGGCCGACCGGCACGCGGTGCCGCGGATCGCGTTCGTCAACAAGCTCGACCGGGCGGGCGCCGACCTCGACACGGCCGTCGCCTCCCTCCGCGAACGCCTCGGCGTCGTACCGCTCGTCGTCCAGCTGCCCATCGGCCGCGAGGACGGCTTCACCGGGGTCGTCGACCTACTGGAAATGCGCGCGCTGCACTGGCACGCGGACGCGGACCCGGGCGACGCGTACGAGAGCGGACCGGTGCCCGAGGACCTGCGCGAGGAGGCGCGGCGGCGGCGCCGGCTCCTGGAGGAGACGGTCGCCGCGCTGCACGCCGACGCGCTGGAGGAGTTCTGCGCGGCTTCGGCGCTGACCGCGCCGACCCTGGCCCGCGCCCTGCGCGAGCTGACGCTCGCCGGGGACGGCGTGGTCGTGCTGTGCGGGTCGGCGTACCGCAACCGCGGGATCGAGCCGCTGCTGGACGCGGTCCTCGCCTACCTGCCGTCGCCCGCCGACATGCCGCCGGTACGGGGTACGGCGGGCGGCGCCGACGCCGTCGGCGTGGAGCGCGCCCCCGACCCGGCCGGACCCTTCGCGGCGCTCGCCTTCAAGGTGACGGCGACGCCGACCGGGCGGCTCACCTTCGTACGGGTCTACTCGGGCACGCTGCGCAAGGGCGAGACCGTACGGGACGCCGCCACCGGGCGGACGGAGCGGGTCGGCCGGATCCTGCGGGTCCAGGCCGACCGGCACGAGGAACGGGAGGAGGCGGTGGCGGGTGACATCGTCGCCGTAATCGGACTGAAGGCGGCCAGGGCCGGCACGACCCTGTCGGCCCCGGCGGCCCCGCTGGTCCTCGAACCGCCCTCGGTGGCCGAACCGGTGGTGTCGGTGGCGGTCGAGGCGGCCCGGGCCGGCGACACCGGACGGCTCGCGACGGCCCTGGCGCACCTCGTCGAGGAGGATCCCTCGCTGGCGGTGCGCCTCGACCCGGAGACCGGCCAGACCGTGCTCTCGGGGATGGGCGAACTCCACCTGGAGGTCGCGGTGGAGCAGATCCGCCGCGGTCACGGGGTGGAGGTCGTGGTCGGGCGCCCGCAGGTCTCCTACCGGGAGACCGTCGTACGCGGCGTGACCGGCTTCGTCCACCGGCACGTCAAACAGGACGGCGGCGCGGGCCAGTTCGCCCACGTCGTCATCGACGTCGAACCGCTGGAGGAGGCAGCGGGCTTCGAGTTCAGGTCCACGGTCGTCGGCGGCCGGGTGCCCCAGGAGTACGCGCGGGCGGTGGAGGCCGGCTGCCGGGACGCCCTCGCCGAAGGCCCCCTCGGCGGATACCCGGTGACGGGGCTGCGGGTCACGCTGACCGACGGCGCGACCCACTCCAAGGACTCCTCGGAACTCGCGTTCCGTGCGGCGGGCCGGTTCGCGCTGCGCGAGGCGCTGCGCGCGAGCACCGTGGAGCTGCTGGAACCCGTGGTCGAGGTCACGGTAACGGTGCCCGAGGACGGTGTCGGCGCGGTGCTCGGTGACCTCGCGGCGCGCCGCGGCCGGATCTCGGGCTCCACGTCCGGATCCGGCACGGCGGTCGTCACGGCGGCCGTGCCGCTGGCCGAGTTGTTCGGCTACGCGTCCCGGCTGCGCGGACGGACCCAGGGCCGGGGCACCTTCACCGCCCGGCCCGCGGCCCTCGCACCGGTACCGGCCCCGGTCGCGGCCCTGCTGCTGGGTCGCTAGCCCGGCGCCCCCGCCCCGCCCCGTCCGCGCGGGGCGGGGGCGGTGACCGGCCTCCGTGGCCGGATCCGGGGGCTCGTCGGGCGGAGCGGGGGCGGCCATGATGGCCCGATGGACAGACGGGTGGAGTTACGACCGGCCGAGCGCGCAGCGCCGCCGCAGCCCTGTGGCCACCCCGGGTACCGGGGCCTTCCCGGGGAGCAGCCCGGTGCGGCGTACGCCGTATCGGCCGAGTTCTACGACGTGCTGCACGCCCGCGCGTACCACCGGCACGCGCTCTCCCTGGCCGCTCCGGCGGCCGCCGCCCGGCTCGGGATCGTCGAGGTCGGCGCGGGTACGGGCCTGGTCACCGAGGTGCTGATCGGCGCTTCGACCGTACCCGTCCACGCGGTGGAGCCCTCGTCCGCGATGCGGACCGTACTGCTCTCCCGGCTGAACCCGCCAGCCGGCGGTCTCGCCGGGGACCGGGTGACGGTGCACGCCTGCTCCGCCCTCGAACTGGCGCCGCTCGGGCCGGTCGGGCCGGTCGACCTGGCCGTCTGTCTGCGGATGGTGCCCTGCCTGCCGCCCGCCGAGCGCCGCGCGCTGTGGCGGGTGCTGGCCGGGCTACTGGTCCCCGGCGGCCTGCTCTTCCTGGACCGGCCGCCGTCGGGTCTGCCCGGACAGCCGGTCCGGCGCGGCCTGGGGCAGGTCCGGCTGGGCATCGACACCTACCACGGGATGCTCACCCAGTGCGCCGAGGACGGCCGGATCCGCTACGACTACTCCTACCTGGTGTGCCGTCAGGGACGGGTCCTGCGCCACGCCCGGGAGTCCTTCCTCCTGTGGCCGCTGCCGCGGCAGGCGCTCGACCGGGAACTCGCGGCGGCCGGCTTCGTACTGGAGGACGACCTGACGCCGGACGTGCTCCGGGCCCGCCGAGCCGGCTGAAGGCCCCGTTCCCTCGGCACATGCACACGCCGGACGTCACCCCGTTCGGCGCCCTGGCCCGGACCGTCGAGGCGCAGCGGCTCACCGTACTGAGCCCCGCCTTCGGGCTGTACCACGGGGTACCGGGAGAGTCCCTGGACCTGGAGGTCGGGTTCGTCACGGACCGGGCCGGGCAGCCGGAGGCCGGGGTCGTGGCCGGCTCCCTTCCCGGAGGTCGCGTGGCCCGGCTGACGCACGTACCTCACGCAGCCCTCCCCGGACATGGACCCGCGTGACCTGCGCACCGACCTCCACTGGCCGGTGGCCGGCTGAACCCGGCCGCCGCGGCCGCCCGCCGGGCCCGGCTCGTCAGCCGTACGTACGGTGGCAGAGCTGGGTGACGGCGGTGCTGGTCACGTCCTGCGAGGCGCGGCACAGCTCGGCCAGCTCCGCGGCGCCGTCCCCGGACGCCGGACGTGCCGTGCGGTGCGGGGTGGCCGGCCTCGCCCTGGCCCTGGGTTTCGGCCGCGCTGTCGGACGCGGGGCGGCGCCCCGGCGCGGCGGATACCCGGCCCGCGGTGGCCGGCCGGGGGCATCGTGGACCGACGGGGCCACGGGACCGGACCCGGCCGGGCGGGCCGCACCGGCGGCGGGATCCACAGGCGGCGCCTCGGGCAGGGCGGACAGCGGCAGCCCCGCCCCGGTCCCCCGGGCCGGATCCGACGCCACGGGGCGGGGCGGGGTACCGGCGGTCCGGTCCGGGGCGGGGTGGACGGTGACACATCCGGAGGCCGCGCACAGGGCGGCGAGGAGCAGGGGCAGAGGCAGAGACCAGCGGCGCATGACGACTACCGTGCCGTACCCGGGCCCGGCCGCGCTGCGGAGGAGACCCGCGCGCCCCCGGACGGGTGACGGTCCGTCGAAGTGGTGCGCCGCGCGGACCACCGTCAGTCGACGGGCCAGGTGTGTACCGGGGCGTTCATGTGCATGAACTCCATGTACTGCCGCGTCATCCGGCGCAGCGACTCGTGCCGGTGCAGGTTGTGGTCGAGGTGGTGGAACATCTCCGACTGCCAGGTCGCGCCGTTGCGTCCGGACACGCAGCGCTGTTCGATCACGCCCAGCAACTGCTCGCGCCACACGTCGTCCATGCCCGTGGCCTCCAGCCCCCGGTGCGCGAGCGGCAGCAGCCGGCGCAGGACGAGTTCGGCGGCGGGCACCTCGCCCATGCCGGGCCAGTAGAGGGAGGCGTCGATGCCGTACCGGGCGGCGAGGTGCAGGTTCTCCTCCGCGGCGGAGAAGGACATCCGGGACCACACCGGCCGCTCCTCCTCGACCAGCGCCCGGGTCAGGCCGTAGTAGAAGGCGCCGTTGGCGAGGACGTCGGCCACGGTCGGCCCGGCCGGCAGCACCCGGTTCTCCACGCGCAGGTGCGGTTTGCCGTGGGCGACGGCGTACACGGGACGGTTCCAGCGGTAGACGGTTCCGTTGTGCAGGGTCAGCTCCGCGAGCTCGGGAACGCCCCCCGCTTCGAGGGTGGCGTGCGGATCCTCGTCCTCGCACAGGGGCAGCAGGGCGGGGAAGTAGCGCTGGTTCTCCTCGAAGAGGTCGAACACGCTGGTGATCCAGCGCTCCCCGAACCACACCCGGGGCCGGACCCCCTGGACCTTGATCTCCTCCGGCCGGGTGTCGGTGGCCTGCTCGAACAGCGGGATGCGGGTCTCGCGCCACAGCTCCTTGCCGAACAGGAAGGGCGAGTTGGCGGCGAGGGCCACCTGGACCCCCGCAACGGCCTGCGCCGCGTTCCAGTAGGCCGCGAACTCCTCGGGCGCGACCTGGAGGTGGAACTGGACGCTGGTGCAGGCCGCTTCGGGGGTGATCGTGTCGGCGTACGCGCGCAGCCGCTCCACGCCGTCGAGCGCGATCCGCAGGTCCTCGCCGCGGGCCGCGAACACCTGCTCGTTCAGGAGGTGGTAGCGCGGGTTCTCGGAGAGGGCGTGCTCTCCCACGTCCTCCTGCTGGAGCGTCGGCAGGATGCCGACCATGACGAGGTGGGCGCCGACCATGGCGGCCCGTTCCTCGGCGTGGTTGAGCGCGTCCCGGATCTCCCGCTCCCAGGCGTCGGGGCCGCCGCCCTCGGCCAGCCGCCGGGGCGGAAGGTTGACCTCCAGGTTGAAGCGGCCCAGCTCGGTCGACCAGGCGGGGTCGGCGATGGCGGCGAGGACGTCGGAGTTGCGCATGGCCGGCTCGCCGGAACCGTCGACCAGGTTGAGCTCGATCTCCAGCCCGACCTGGGGCCGGTCGTGGTCGAACCGGGCCTCGCGCAGCATGCGGGCGAGCGCGTCGAGGCAGGACTGCGTCTTGCTTCGGTATCGGCGCCGGTCGTCCCGGGTGAACCGCAGCGCCGGGACATCCCGTCCCATCGGACCTCCCGAGCCCCCGGGCCGCCCGGGCCCTTGGGGGCTCGGCTCCGGGCGCTCGTGGGCGTTCTCCCTCCAGCGTCGCACGCCGTACCCCGCACCGCCCGCGGCGGGAGCGCGGGGACGGCGGGCTGATGGCGCCCGGTACGGGGCCTACTGTGCGGCTACCGGCTGGGAGTCGGGGACGTCGAGCAGGTGCTCGGCGCCGCCTTCGAGCAGCCGGGCCGTTTCCGTGGAGCGCGGGAGCATCGGCCTTTCGTAGTCGCGCACGGCCTCACCGACGGTGGGGGAGCGGACGAGGGCGGGCGCGAGTTCGCAGGCGTCGAGCACGGCGAGGTGGACGCCGACGCCGATGATGTAGACGCGCATGTGGCCGCCGCTGCTGCGCTGGGCGAAGAGGCCGCGCTCCCCGTCGGCGAGGTGGGCGCTGCCCTTGCCGACCAAGCGGGAAAGCTCGGGGTGGGCGTGGTCCATGTCGTCGAACCACGCTTCGAGGAAGCCGACTCCGGTATGGCGCGGTGTCGCGGGCGACACGGCGGCGCGTACGCGGGAGGGGGCGCCGTCCGCACCGATCACCAGATCACTCGCCCGGTTCGTCCTGGACTTCCCGACCCTGGCCAAGGGCCGACCCGACCTCGGCGCGGTCATGGAGACACTGTTCGACCTGCTGGTACACGGTTGGAAGGCACAGCGGGATGCAGCCGGGCAGCGCCCCTGAGACCCAGCGGGACGGCCCCCTGACCGCAGGAAGGGCGACCCGTCCGCCCACTCCCACCGGCGTGCCGGCCGGGAAGCGGCACCGGCCTACAGGTCCCCGTACCGCATGCGTCCCAGGGCCGTCATGGGCCGGTCGTGCGCGGCGACCGGCGCCGGCAGGGCGGTCGAGCCGGTCAGGTAGCGGTCCACCGCCGCTGCCGCCGACCGGCCCTCGGCGATCGCCCACACCACCAGCGACTGGCCCCGCCCCGCGTCACCGGCGACGAACACCCCCGGGGCCCGCCCGCCGGCGGCGGCGAAGCCCGCGTCACGGGCGAAGTTGCCGCGCTCGTCGAACTCCAGTCCCAGTTGTGCGCGCAGGCCGCCCGCCCGCTCGGGTCCGGAGAACCCCAGGGCCAGCAGGACCAGCCCGGCCGGCACCACCCGCTCCGTGCCCGACACCGGCCGCCGGGCCTCCGGCTCGACGGCGGTCAGGCGCAGCGCCCGTACGCGGCCGGAGGCGTCCCCCTCGAACCGCAGGGTGGCGCAGGAGAACAGCCGCGGGTCGGTGCCCGCCCGCCCGCGGGCCTCCTCGTGCGCATGGGAGATCCGGTACACCTTCGGGTACGTCGGCCAGGGCTCGCCGTCGTCGCGTCCGGGCCCCGGTTCCGGATTGATGTCGAGCTGCACCACCGAGAGGGCGCCCTGCCGCAGGGCCGTACCGAGGCAGTCAGAGCCGGTGTCGCCGCCGCCGACGATCACCACATGGCTGCCGTCGGCCGTCAGGGGGGACTCCGCGAGGTCGCCCTCGCGCACCCGGTTGGCGGCGGTCAGGTAGTCCATGGCCTGGTGGATGCCGCCCAGCCCGCGCCCCGGGACCGGCAGCTCCCGGCGCTCCCCGGCGCCGACGGCGACCACGACGGCGTCGTAGCGGGCGCGCAGCTCGTCCGCCCGTTCGGCGCCGCCGACGTCCGCGGCGGTCACGAAGGAGGTGCCCTCGGCCCGCATCTGTTCGATCCGGCGGTCGAGGTGGGCCTTCTCCATCTTGAACTCGGGGATGCCGTAGCGGAGCAGGCCGCCGATCCGGTCGGCCCGCTCGTGCACGACCACCGCGTGCCCGGCCCGGGTCAGCTGCTGCGCCGCGGCCAGCCCGGCCGGGCCGGAGCCGATCACCCCCACCGAACTCCCGCCGCGCCGCTCCGGCGGCCGCGGGGTCATGTAGCCGCGCCGCAGCCCCTCGTCCGCGATCGTCTGCTCGACGTTCTTGATGGTCACCGGATCGGCGTTGATCGCCAGGACGCAGGCGTCCTCGCAGGGCGCCGGGCAGAGCCGGCCGGTGAACTCGGGGAAGTTGTTGGTGGCGTGCAGCCGCTCGTACGCGGCGGCCCAGTCGGCGTGCGCGGCGTAGGCGTTCCACTCGGGTATCAGGTTCCCCAGCGGGCAGCCGGTGTGGCAGAAGGGGATGCCGCAGTCCATGCAGCGGTCGGCCTGCTCGGAGACGAGCGGCAGCAGCGCCTGCCCCGCGTACACCTCCCGCCAGTCGCCGAGCCGCTCCGCGACGGGGCGGGGGGCGACGGCCTTGCGGGGAATCCTCAGGAAGCCGAACGGATCGGTCACGCGCCGCCTCCCTGGCCCACGCACGAGCGTACGAGGCGCGGTACGGCGCGCACGATGCGCGCCGTATGCAACCTTTCGACCAGATTACGCCTTCCGGGGGATACGGCACGGGCTTCTTTCCCGGCGGTGGCCCGCACTCCTGCGGCCGGCGGCGTGGGCTCGGCGGCGTTCGGTGCGGTGACGGGCGCTGCCGTGGCGGCGGGGGCCGCCGGGGACGGCCCGCAGACCCATCAGCAGGGCGGCGCCCGGGGCCAGTGCCGCTCCGCGCCCCCAGGAGCGGTGGCCGGTGTCGGCGGGGCTCCCCGGGCGCGGCCGTCGGTCTCAGCGAGTGGCGAGCAGCGTGAGGGTGTCGATCACGCGGTTCGAGAAGCCCCACTCGTTGTCGTACCAGGCGACCACCTTGACGTGCCGGCCGTCGACGCGGGTGAGGGCCGAGTCGAAGATCGAGGAGGCCGGGTTGCCGGTGATGTCGGAGGACACGAGCGGGTCGTCCGAGTACTCCAGGACGCCGGCCAGCGGCCCCTGCGCCGCGGCGCGGTACGCGGCCAGCACCTCGTCGCGGGTCACGTCGCGGGCGACGGTCGTGTTGAGTTCGACGATCGAGCCCACCGGAACCGGCACGCGGATCGAGTCGCCCGACAGCTTGCCGTCCAGGTTCGGCAGCACCAGGCCGATCGCCTTGGCCGCGCCCGTCGTGGTCGGCACGATGTTGACGCCGGCGGCACGGGCCCGGCGGGGGTCGCGGTGCGGCCCGTCCAGCAGGTTCTGCTCCTGCGTGTAGGCGTGCACCGTCGTCATGAACCCGTGCTCGATACCGGCGAGTTCGTCGAGTACCGAGGCCAGCGGTGCGAGGGCGTTGGTCGTGCACGAGGCGTTCGAGACGATCGTGTGCAGGGCCGGGTCGTACGCGTCGTGGTTGACCCCGTACGCGAGCGTGACGTCGGCGCCGTCCGACGGCGCGCTGACGAGGACCTTCTTCGCCCCCGCCTTGACGTGGGCGCGGGCGGCCTCGGCCGACGTGAAGCGGCCGGTCGCCTCCAGCACGATCTCGACACCGAGTTCGGCCCACGGCAGCTGCTCCGGTTCCCGCTCGGCGAGCACCGTGATGCGGCGGCCGTCGACGACCAGGACGTTCCCGTCGACGGTCACCGGGCGGCCGAGCCGTCCGGACGTGGTGTCGTACGCGAGCAGCCGCGCGAGCGCAGCGGGTTCCGTGAGGTCGTTGACGGCGACGACCTCGAGGTCGCTGTCACGTTCGAGCAGCGCGCGCAGCACATTGCGTCCGATGCGGCCGAAACCGTTGATGGCGATACGAGTCATGAGCGGTGTCCCCTTCTCTGTTCGCCCTCAGGTTCGCCCCCGGCACCCGCACGCGACAGCGGCGGGATTGCCACGGTTCGCAAGGATCTCGCCAAAAGGATCTCGTCACACGGCTCTCCCGGAGGACCCCGACCCCCGCCTCGCCCCGCCGCGCTACCCGCCCCGGGTGAAGGTGCGCCGGTACTCGCTCGGAGTGGTGCCGAGGATGCGCTGGAAGTGCAGCCGCAGGTTCGCCCCGGTGCCGAGACCGACGTCGGCGGCGATCTGCTCGACGCTCCGCTCCGAACGTTCGAGCAGTTCACGGGCGACGTCGAGCCGGGCGCGCATCACCCACTGCATCGGCGTGTAACCCGTGTCCTGGACGAAGCGCCGCGAGAAGGTGCGCGGCGAGACCGCCGCGTGCTCGGCCAGTGCCTCCAGGGTGAGCGGCTCGCCGAGACGGTGCAGCGCCCACTCCCGGGTGGCGGCGAACCGCTCGCCGAGCGGCTCGGGCACACTGCGCGGCACGTACTGCGCCTGGCCGCCACTGCGGTACGGGGCCGCGACCAGGCGCCGCGCCGCGTGGTTGGACGCGGCGACCCCGAGGTCGCGGCGCAGGATGTGCAGGCAGAGGTCGATGCCCGACGCGGCGCCGGCCGAGGTCAGCACACTGCCCTCGTCGACGAACAGGACGTTCTCGTCGAGCCGGACGAGCGGATGTTTCGCCACGAGGGCCCGCGCGTAGTGCCAGTGGGTCGTGGCGCGCTTGCCGTCGAGCAGTCCCGTGGCGGCGAGCGCGAACGCGCCCGTCGAGATGGCGGCGAGCCGCGCGCCCCGGGCGTGGGCGGAGACCAGCGCGTCGATCACGGCCGGTGGCGGGTCGTCGCGGTCGGGGAACCGGTAGCCGGGGACGAAGACGATGTCCGCCCACTCCAGCGCGGCCAGTCCGTGCGAGACGGCGTACGACAGTCCGTCCCCGCCGGTCACCAGCCCCGGGGCCGCGCCGCACACCCGCACCTCGTACGGCATGCTCGCCCGGGTCGTGAAGACCTGCGCGGGAATGCCGACGTCGAGGGGTTTGGCTCCCTCCAGTACGAGGACGGCGACGCGGTGGAGGCGGGAGGCGGACACACCGAGAGCCTACGCGGCGCCCCACCCGCACACGGCGCCTCACCTGCACGGGCCGCCCGCCGCCGCCCCCGCCGGGGAGGTGGTGGGGGCGGCGGGCGGGGGCCCGGGCGGCCGTCAGAAGGCGAAGAGGGCGTTTCCGTTGAGGGTCGCGGACATCGCGCACGTGTTGGAGAAGGTGTGCTTCCAGGAGATGTGACGACCCTGCCAGACCCCGTCCGCGGTCACCGTGACGGGGTCGTAGATCATCGGACAGACACGGTTCGGGTCCGGGGCGGCCAGGAGCGTGTCGAGGGCGCCGGCGGTTCCGGCGAGGGCGGCGCAGGCGGCCTTGGGGTCGGGATGCGTTCCCTGGGCGGTCGGAGCGCAGCTGAGGGTGGACGCCCGTACGACAGTGGCACCGTTCTCACCCTGACCCATGGTGAGGACCACGGCGGACGGGGCGTACAGGCTGTCCGGCTTGGCCTGCGCGATGCCGGTGGCGCCTGCCAGGGTCAGGAGGGCGGCGGCGGAGACGGCAGCGATGCGGTGACGCACGACGTGACTCTCTTTCAATTCGAAGGTCAGAAGCAGCAGTTGACTGCGTTCTCTCGACTGGACGCTGCCGAGTCTGTCGGGTGTGAAGGGTGTGCGCACATCGATGACCGATTTACAGACAACTCGTTCGATTATCGGCGACCGAACGGTCGTTCAGGCAGCTCAGCGGGCCGGAACGCCCTGCGCGATCACCCGCGAACGCAGGGTGACGGCCGGTCTGCCGGCCGAAGAGGGGCCTTTGACCTGCTGTCGGCCGGGCGCGGTTCATCCAACGTCCATCCAGGCTGACCGGATAGCGCCGGTGGCGCCTGGGTCCGCTCAGTGCTGGGACTGGGGGTTCGCCCTGCCGCCCGGGGGCGGCGTGCTCGGCGCGGCCGGCTCGACGGTCAGCGTGATGACCGTCGCCGTCACCATGCTGGTCAGGGCGAGCCCGGCGACGAGCCGCCGCGGGCGGCGGGTCCTGCGGTGCCGGCGGGCGGCCGTCCGGCCGGCCCGCCGGTGCGGCCCGACGGCCGCTCCGGCCGGCCGCGGCGCGAGGTGCTCCGTCCCGCCCGGCTCGGCGGGATCGACGGACTCCTGGGGTGCGGCGTACCGGCTCATCGTCAGATCGGGGTCCTCAGTAGGTGAAGCACTCGGTGTGGATGCGGACGGCGGGGACGCCCGCCCTGATCAGTGCCGCGGTCGTCGCATCCGCCATGCCGGGCGGCCCGCAGAGGTAGACGTCACGGTCGGACAGATCGGGGACGAGGGCGCGCAGCGCCTGCGGGGCCAGCGGATCGTAGGCGGCGTCGGAGCGTCCCACCAGGTAGTGCAGGGCGGCCCGGCGGTCGGCCGCGATCGCCTCCAGCTCGTGCCGCAGCACCAGTTGGCCGGCGTCACCCGCGCGGTAGAGCAGGGTGAGGTCGCCGGGGCCCGCGGGCAGGGACTCGAAGAGGGCGCGCATCGGAGTGATCCCGATGCCGCCGGCGATCAGCAGCACCTTGGGACGGGTGCGGCGCCGCTCGGTGAGTGCGCCGAACGGGCCCGTCGCGAGGACCCTGGTCCCGGGCCGCAGTCCGCGGACCCGGCGGGAGTGCCCGCCCAGCGCCTTCACCGTGATGCGCAGGCGGTCGTCGCGTACGGGCGCGGAGAGCGAGAACGGCAGGGCCGTGTGCCACAGGCCTCGCCTCAGGAACCGCCAGCGGAAGAACTGGCCGGGCTCGGCCTGGAGTTCACGGAGCTCACCCCCGCGGATGGTGACGGAGACCACGCCCGGGCCCTCCCGTTGGACGGTCGCGACGCGCAGTCCGTGCCGTAGGGCCTGCCGGACCGGAACGATCGCGCGGTACCAGGCGAGCAGCACGCCGACGGCGGTGTGCAGCAGGGCCCAGAACCAGGTGGTGAGGGCGGTGACGGCGACGTCGGGGCCGGCGAGCTGGTGGACGAAGCCCAGCGCGGCGGCGAGGTAGGCGAGCAGGTGGATCCCGCGCCAGGTCTCGTGCGGGACCCGGCGGCGCACGGCCCGCGCGGAGCACAGGCCGACGGCCGCCAGCAGGGCGGCTCCCACGAACGCGGCCGCGACCGCCGGGTACCGGAACAGGGCCGCGGTGGCGGTCAGTAGGTCGGTCCCCGTGCGCAGGGCGTGCACGAGGAGGGCGAACAGGCCGTGACCGGCGCACAGCAGCAGGACCCACCGGCCGCCGAAGGCGTGCCAGCGCGCGAGGCGGTCGGCGCCCACTCCGTGCTCGACCGCCGGTACGCGCGCCATCAGGAACAGCATGGCGAGGATCCCGTAGCCCGCGAGCAGCCCGGTCAGGTGCGCGGCCGCCCCGAAGAGCTCGTCGGGCCGGGCCGACGGCCGTACTTGAGCCGCCCACAGCAGGGTGACGGCGACCGCTCCGGCGGCCAGGCCGGCGCGCAGCCGCTCGGGTGCGGTCTTCATGTGCGGGGCGCTGCGCCGGGAGTGCACGCTCTCTCGGGGCGCCCATGGGCGCCACGTATCGGGCGGGGTCGGTGAGTCATGCCCAGTCCGTTTCAGTCGTGGCAGTGGTGTCGGGCGGTGGCCGGCCGCTGAGGGCGGCCACCGGATGAGTAGCAGTGGCAACCATGTGCAAACCCTCTCGCGCCGGGCAATGGCGCTGCACACAGGATGAGTTCCATCACGCAGTAGCTCTGTCAGGAAATGTCCGCATATGGAAGGCGCTCCGGCTCCCGCTTGGCCCGTCGGCGACGCCGGGCAACCGCCTTCCCTGCTTTGCGTCTTTGCGGACCGGTCCGCCGAAGTGGCCCGCCCGCCGCTCCCGGTTCCGCGCTTGACCAACTCTTTACGCGCGCGGGCGCTCGCGCAACGGAGGCCGCGCCCGATATTCGGTCGGCGGACACCGGCCCCGTGGGGTATACCGGCTTCCGTCCGGTGCGCGCGGACGCCACGTCGGGTGGCTCATGCGGCGGCCCGGCACTGTGTCAAGGGGAGAAGATGACCACGCAGACCCGTCCCGTCGACCATGAACTGGTCCGGGCCGCGGCCCACGCCGCCCGCACGCGCTGCCGGGGTGACAACCACACCATGGCGGCCGCGGCCCGCGCCCGGGACGGCCGGATCGTCACCGCGGTGAACGTGTACCACTTCACCGGCGGCCCGTGCGCCGAGCTGGTCCTGATCGGCGCGGCAGCCGCCCAGGGGGCCTACGAGCTGGACACCGTCGTTGCCGTGGGCGACCGCGACCGGGGGGTGGTCCCCCCGTGCGGCCGGTGCCGGCAGGCCCTCCTCGACTACTTCCCCGGCATCGAGGTCATCGTGGGGGAGGCGGACCGCCTCCGTACGGTCCGGATCACCGACCTGCTGCCCGAGAGCTACGTCTGGGCCGACCACCAGCTCGACGGGCCCGACGGTGACGGGGACACGTCCGGCTGAGCCCGGGCACGGAGCCGCCGGGCGCTCCGCGGACCGCCCCCGGCTCGGAGATCAGGTAGCCGGCCGTGGGCGAGCACGGGCGCCTTCCCCGTGCACCACCAGCGGGACCAGCGCGTCCTCCACGGCCTGCTGGAGCGGGCCGTCACCACTCGCTGAGCAACGCGCGGGAAGCCCCGGAGTGCTCATTGCCCGGCCGGATCCGGGCGCGTGCAGAGGCGGCCCCGGGCCGCGCGGCGGGTGAGGCGGCGCTGTTCCCGGGCCGCCCAGCGCCGTACCCGCTCGGGGTCGAGCGCCGGGCCGTGGCCCACGTGGAGCCGGGTGGGGTCGAGGGCGAGCATCTCGCGCAGGCTGGCGAGGTTGCGGAGCGGGTCGTCGTGGAAGGGCGGGTTGGCCGGCTTCCCCGGTATGAGGCCCATGAAGGAGTTGGCCACCAGGTCTCCGGCCACCAGGTCGCCGCTGTCGGTGAGGACGGAGACGGACCCGGCGGTGTGGCCGGGGGTGGGCATGATGCGCGCCGCGACCCCGAAGTCCGCGAGACCGGTCGCGCCGCGCACCAGGACGTCCGGTTCCAGCGATTCGGCCCGCACGTGCAGGTTCTTGTTGCGGTCCATCAGACGGCCCATGGGCCCGGTCGGCAGGTACGGCTCGCGGACCCGGCCGGTGCGGAAGGGGCCGAGGTCGGCGACGTGTCCGGCGACGGGTGCCCCGGTCAGCCGGTGCAGCTCCGCGGCGGAGCCGAAGTGGTCGATGTGGCCGTGAGTGATGACGATCAGCGCGATGTCCGCCGGATCCACGCCGTGCGCGGCGACGCGGTCGTAGATCCTGCGGGCGCTGCCCGGTGTCCCGGCGTCGACGATGACGGGACGCCGGCCCAGCAGCAGATAGGCGTTGACGGCATGTCTGCCCAGGACCGGGATCGGGATGACCTTCGTGTGCGGCATGGGGGTTCTCCTCGTGGTGGCGGTGTTCGCGGGCATGCCGGCGTTCGTCAGGTGTTTCCGGGCATGCCGGGGGTCCGGCACGGGCCCGAGGGCAGCCGGACGGAATCGGTGGGGCGGCGTACGGCGGGGTCTAGCGGAAGCGGCGGCGGTACTCGGCGGGCGTCGTTCCCAGCTGACGCTGGAAGGAACGGTGCAGGGTCTGTACGGACCCCAGTCCACCCGCGGCGGCGACGTCCGGCAGGCTCAGGTCCGTTTCCTCCAGGAGCCGGCGGGCCGCCTCCAGACGCGCGGACTCGACGTACGCGGCCGGGGTGCTGCCCGTACGCCTGCCGAACACCCGCGAGAAGTGACGTGGGCTCAGGTTCATCCGGGTGGCCAGGGCCTGGGTGGAGAGGTCTTCGCGGGGATGCTCGGCGATCCACCGGCACAGTCTCTCCACCGGGTCGTCGGGCGGTACCGGCACGGAGAGCGGCACGCTGAACTGGCTCTGCCCGCCGGAGCGCTTCACGTACATGACCATCATGCGGGCGGTGGCGAGTGCGACGGCCTGGCCGTGGTCCTCGGCCACCATGGCCAGAGCCATGTCCATCCCCGAGGTGACCCCCGCGCAGGTCCACGTCCGCCCCGACCGGATGAAGATGGGGTCCGGGTCGACGCTGACCTCCGGATGACGGGCGGCCAGCTGTGCGGCGGTCAGCCAGTGGGTCGTGGCCCGCAGGCCGTTCAGCAGGCCCGCGTCGGCCAGCAGGTGGGCCCCGGCGCAGATCGAGCCGATCCTGCGGGCCCGCGGTGCACCGCGGCGCAGCCAGGCGCTGACCGTCCCGTCGACGACCGCTTCGACGCGCTCACCGTCCTGGGTGATCGCCCCGGACACCAGCAGCGTGTCCAGCCTGCCGTCCACCTCCCCGAGCGTCAGATCGGCCATGAGCCGCACACCGCTGGAGGTGGGCAACTCGCCCGCGACCGCCGCGGCGACCTGCACCCGGTATCCGGGCCGGTCCGGCCCCGCGACCCGGGATGCCACGGAGAACACCTCGGCCGGCCCCGTGACGTCGAGCAACTCGACGCCGGGGAACGCAACGATGACGACTCTTCGCGGTGCGGGCATGCCCCGATCATCAGCCCCCGGCCCCGGTGTCCGCAATGACGAGGTCCTCTCAGATGCGGACACGGATCGGGACACCACCACCGTCCGGGACGCGGCCACGTAGGCCGTCGTCCTCCCCGTGGTGGCGTAACCGAACGCGCGCGCCCGCGGCGCCGCGTGTCCAATGGGCGGGAAGTGGCCTTTCGCCTCAGACGTCCCCAGGGAGTGCCATGAGTCTGCCGTCCGAGCCGCTCGACGAGGCACCTCCCCCTCCGCCCGGCAAGGGCGGCTCGCGGGGCGGAAGGATCGCCAGGAGCATCGTCTCGGCCGTACTGATCACGCTGACCTGCATCCTCGTGCCCCTCTCGCTGCTGACGGTCTGGGTGCACGACATCGTGCTGGACAACGACCGGTACGTGTCTACGGTCGCGCCGCTCGCCTCCAACCCCGCGATCGAGGCGGCTGCCGTCCACCGCATCACCGAGGCGGCCGACGTCCGGGTCGACGGCGCCCAGGTGACCGCCGACCTGGCGAAGTGGCTGGAGGCGCAGGGGCTGCCGCCCCGTGTCGGTACGGCGGTCAAGGCGCTCGGCCCGCAACTGGACTCGGCCGCCGACGCGGCCGTCAGCAAAGTGGCGACCCGCTTCGTGCAAGGCGACCGGTTCGAGCGGCTCTGGACCACCGCCAACCGCGCCGCCCACTCCGCGGTGGTGCACGCGCTGACCGGTGAGGGCCGCGGCTCGGTCGAGGTCGAGGGCGGCACCGTCACCCTGGACATCGGCGCTGCCGTGGAGAACGTCAAACAGGACCTCGTGAAGGCCGGCCTCAAGCCGGCCGAGAAGATTCCCCAGGTCAACAAGCAGATGGTGCTCTTCCAGTCGGACAAGCTGGCGAAGATCCGCGGCGCGGTCCACCTCCTGGACGTCCTCGGCAACTGGCTGCCCGTCCTCACGGTGCTCCTCGGGGTGATCGGCGTACTGCTCGCGCGGCGCCGCCGCCGGGCCCTGGTGACCACCGCGCTGTGCGCTGCCGCGGCCTGCCTGATCCTCGCCATCGCCCTGGTCGTCGCCCGCCGCTACTACCTCGACCACCTTCCGGAGCAGGTCCAGTCCCCGGACGCCGCCGCGGCCGTCTTCGACACGCTCCTGCGCTTCCTGCGGGTCAGCATCCGCACCGCCATCGTCCTCGGGATCGTCGTGGCACTCGGCGCCTACCTCTCCGGTACCGGCCGGCTGCCGCGCGGCGTACGGGGCAGGGCCGAGCGCACCGCCGACTCCGCGGCGCGCTGGGGCGCCGACCACGGGCTGTACACCGGGCCGGTCGGCACCTGGGTGCAGGCCCACCGGCGGCCCGTCACCGCGGGCGTCCTGATCGTCCTGGCCCTGGTGTTCGCCCTGTGGAACCACCCGACCGTCCTCACGGTCCTGCTGCTGGTGCTCATCCTGCTCGCGGTGCTCGCCGTACTCGCCCTGCTCGCGGCCGAGGGCCGCAACCCGGCCCGCGACCGGCGTCCGGGCAGCTCCTAGGCGGCGGGCACACCGGGCGTCCGGAGCCAGCGGGCCGGCAGCGGCTCGTGCGCCACCACGTACCCCACGGAGATGGCCAGCGTGATGACGATGAAGAACGAAATGAGCCAGGACAGCAGGACGAAGACCGAGCCGAGGCCGCCGAACTGCTGCATGCTGTGCTCCACCGCATGCGGCATGTAGATCCTCGACGCCACGGAGAACAGTTGCCCGCCCAGCCCCGCCATGACCGCCCCGGGCAGCAGCGGCAGCCACGGCACCCGGCCGGCCAGCAGCAGGTGCTGGGTCCACCACCACAACAGGACGCTGCTGACCACCGAGACGAAGAACCCCACCACCGGCCCGGCACCGAAGGCGTTCTGCACCGGTCCCTGGAACAGCAGGGCGACCAGCCAGACGACGATCCAGGCGAGCCACCGCCACGCGGCCAGCCGCGCCTTCGCCTTCGGCAGGTGCCAGGACCGCTCGCAGGTCTTCTGCAGGGCCCCGGCTGCACGCGGTCGCCGACAGCAGTGTCACCAGGACGCCCACCCCGCCGGTGCCGGCCACCGCCGCGGAGTCGGTGGCGCCGTACACCGCCCGCACCTGGTCCAACGCGGCGTCCTGCAGCCCCAGCGTCGCGCGGATGGAGGAGACCAGCTCCTGCTGGAGCCAATCGGGTGCGACGGCGGCCACGACGAAGATGGCGGGCAGCGCACCGAGGAAGGCCTGCGCGGCCAGTCGGGTCGCGCAGTCCAGGACCCGTACGGCCGCGAGCTGGTCCAGCAGCCGGCTCAGCAGCGGGGTGTGCCGCCGCATCCAGCCCGGCACGGCGAGCCGGCGCGTACTGGTATGCGGTCCGGGCACGGAGGGACTCCTCACGGGTCAGGCTCCGACGGTGGCGACCACGCGACCACCCTTTCCAAGAACAATGACGGAACGGCTCGACTCCGGCACGTCGCCACCCTGGGCGCCGAACCGCTCACCGACCGGCTCCCGTCCGCGTGGCGCCCCCCAGGGAAAGAGCCGAAAATGAGATGGCCCGATGAGGTGACCCGCGGGCCCGTCGAGCAGCGCCGCTCCAGGCGATCGGAAAGCGAATTTCCCCAGCCGCCACGCCGCGAAGACCAAGGTGATCACATGTGCCGATGGCTCGCCTATTCGGGGACGCCCATGCTGCTCGACACCATCCTCTACAAACCCGCCCACTCGCTGATCGACCAGAGCCTGCATTCCAAGCTGGGCGTGGAGACCACGAACGGCGACGGATTCGGTGTCGGCTGGTACACCGGAGAGGACGCCTCGCCCGCCCTGCTCAAGGACGTCGGACCCGCCTGGAACAACCGCAACCTGCGGGAGATGGCGGACCACGTGCGCTCACCGCTGTTCTTCGCCCACATCCGGGCGTCGACCGGGACGGCGGTGCAGCAGTCGAACTGTCACCCCTTCCGGCACGGCCGCTGGATGTTCATGCACAACGGCGCCATCTCCGGCTTCCACGTCATGCGCCGGGACCTGACCATGCTGGTCGACCCCGCCCTGTACGCGGGCATCGAGGGCACGACGGACTCCGAGGTGATGTTCTACCTGGCCCTCACCTTCGGCCTGGAAGAGGACCCGCCGGCGGCCGTCGCCCGGATGGCGGGAGTCGTGGAGCGCGCCGGACACGACCACGGCCTGGAACTCCCGCTCCAGATGACGCTCGCCATCAGCGACGGCGAGAGCGTCTGGGCCTTCCGCTACTCCAGCGGGCACGCTTCCCGCTCGCTGTTCTACAGCAGCCGGGTGGACGCGCTGCGCCGGCTGCACCCCGACGTCGCGTTCCTGCAGGACGTCTCGGAGGAGACCCGGCTCATCGTCTCCGAACCGCTCGGTGACCTGCCGGGCGCCTGGAACGAGGTGCCGGACGGCAGCTACGGCATCGTACGGCCGGGCGCCGACGCTCTGTTCCCCTTCGCCCCGGTACCGGCCTGACGCGACCCCCCGTGCGCGTACGGGGGGGAGGTTCACCGGGCTTCTCATTCCCCGCTGGAGGACCGATGCGTCCGTACCCGCCGATCGCCGAGCACGGCCTGATCGGAGACCTGCAGACCTGTGCCCTCGTTTCGTCCGAAGGCGTACTGAACTGGTTCTGCGCGCCCCGCTTCGATTCGCCCAGCATCTTCGCCGGTCTTCTCGACGACAGCCGCGGCGGCTACTTCGCCGTCACCGCCGAGGACCTCCCCGCCTCGCCGGGTGCACCGGGGGGCGCGGCAGGCGTCGTCACCCGCCAGCTGTACATGGCCGACACCGCCGTCCTCATCACCCGTTTCCTCACCGCCGAAGGCGTCGGCGAGGTCATCGACTTCATGCCCGTCCCGGCACCGGACACCCCAACCGGCCGGCACCAGGTGGTGCGCGTCATGCGCGTGGTACGCGGGAGCGTGCGCTTCACCCTGGAATGCCGCCCGCGCTTCGACTACGGCAGGGCCCCGCACGAGCTGACCTTCGACCGGGCCGCCGCCCGCTTCGACGGACCGGGCACCGTCGCGCACCTGCAACCCCTCGGGCCCGTGGCCCTGGAGGCCGACGGTTCGGACGTGCGGGCGACCGTTTCCCTCGCCCAGGGGGAACGCGCGGCCGTGGTCCTGACGGTCTGCGACGCGGACAGCGCCGCCCCGACGCCGGTGGACCTGGACGACGTGGTGCAGGAGTTCAACGCCGTGCGCGACTTCTGGCACGGCTGGATCGGACGCTGCACCTACCGCGGCCGCTGGCAGCAGATGGTCAACCGCTCCGCCATCACCCTCAAGCTGATGACGTACGCCCCGACCGGCGCGCCGATCGCCGCCGCCACCATGGGCCTGCCGGAGCAGGAGGGCGGGGAACGCAACTGGGACTACCGCTACACCTGGATCCGCGACGCCTCCTTCGCGGTGCGCGCCATGCGCGCCCTCGGGTTCACCGATGAAGCGAACGCCTTCCGCCGCTGGGTCCTTCAGCGGCTGCGGGACGGCGGCGCCCCCAACGGCGAACCCCTGCAGATCATGTACCGCATCGACGGGGACCCGTACCTGACCGAGGAGGTCCTCGACCACCTGGAAGGGTGGCGGCGCTCCGCGCCGGTGCGCGCGGGCAACGGCGCCGCGGGCCAGCTGCAGCTGGACATCCACGGGGAGGCGGTCTTCGCCCTCGCCCAGAGCGGCCAGGTCGGCGATCTCGTGGGGTACGACGACTGGCAGCGCTGCGCCGCGCTGCTGGACTGGCTGTGCGACAACTGGGACCGCCGTGACGAGGGCATCTGGGAAACCCGCGGCGGCCAGAAGAACTTCACCTACAGCCGCCTCATGTGCTGGGTCGCCTTCGACCGGGGCATCCGCCAGGCCACCGCCACCGCCCGCCCGGCCGACGTACCCCGTTGGACCGCCGCACGGGATGCGATCCTCGAACAGGTCATGACCCTGGGCTGGAGCGAAACGCGTCAGGCCTTCGTCCAGGAGTACGACAGCACCGTCCTCGACGCCTCCCTGCTGCTCATGCCCCTGGTCGGTTTCATCACCCCCAAGGACCCGCGCTGGCTGTCCACCCTCGACGCCATGGACGCGGAACTCGTCTCGGACAGCCTCGTCTACCGCTACGACCCCGCAGCGTCCCCGGACGGACTCGAAGGCTCCGAGGGCACCTTCTCCCTGTGCAGCTTCCTGTACGTGTACGCCCTCGCCAAGGCCGGCCGGCTCCACCAGGCCCGCTACGCCTTCGACAAGATGCTCACCTACGCCAACCACGTCGGGCTCTTCGCCGAGGAGGTCGGCCTGGGCGGCGAACAGCTGGGCAACTTCCCCCAGGCGTTCACCCACCTCGCCCTCATCACCGCCGCACTCGCCCTCGACGACGAACTCGACCAGGCGGCCCGTGCGTGACGGTGCGGGGCGCGCGGAGGTGCGGGGCCCCATACCGGGTGCTGCAATGGGAGCAGAGCCGCGTCCGTCCGTCGACGTGTTCTCAGTAACGCAAGGAGCGCTCATGAGTGACGACATCGAAGACATGGGCCCCGTCGACTACCTGGTCGTCGAGTTCCCAGGGAACCGGATGACGGGCGAGGCGTTCCCCCTGCTGATCGACCTGGTGGACAAGGGCCTCATCCGCATCCTCGACCTCCGCTTCGTACAGAAGCACGACGACGGAAGCGTCACCGCCCTGGAACTCACCGGACCCGACACCGCGGACGGGGCGATGGACCTGACCGTATTCGAAGGCGCCTCCTCCGACCTGCTCGGCCAGGACGACCTCGAAGAGGCCGGCAACGCCCTCCAGCCGGGCAACGCGGCCGCGATCCTGGTCTACGAGAACCGCTGGGCCGCCCCCTTCGCCCGAGCCCTGCGGCGCAGCGGCGCGCAGATGGTGGCGAGCGGCCGCATCCCCGTACAGGCGATCCTGGCCTCCCTCGACGCCGAGGCGAGCCGGCTCGACGCCGAGGAAGGCCAGTGAGCGGCTGACGGCCGCACGTTCAATCGGCCAGGAGCCTGCGCTTCTGTTCTGCGAACTCCGCCTCGGTCAGGATCCCCTGCTCCTTCAACGCCGCGAGTTCCTTGAGCTGATCGATCCTGCCGCTCATGTCATCCGCGATCGGCGGAGCGGCGGGGGAAGGGGGCGGCGGCGGGGCGGCGTACTGCTGCTGTTGCTGGGGTTGCGGATTTTCCTGCTCGGCCCACCGGCCGGCCTGGCGCCGCGAGACGCGGTTGGAGACTGCCGTCGCCGTACCGGCGACCACAGCGGTGCGGGCTACTCCTCGAAGAAGACCGGGCACGTCATCCTCCTTCGCTGACGGGCCGGCCCATCAGTCCGGCGGCCGGCCCTCCATTCCTCTCCAGCATCGCACCTGCGGCTTCGCGGCGCCCCGCCGGCGAACGGAGCGACGGGCGTACCCCAGGCGACCGCCGTACTCAGGAGTACCGCGGTCAGCCAGCGGCGGCCCACCCATCGGCAGGGGAAAGATGGTCCTCCATGCGCTGTTCCCCGTTCTCCTCCGGCCTCCCCGGGCCCGCGCTCCGGCACGAGGGGGTTGACCGGGCCTCACGTACGGCTTCGGGCCGGCTCCTGCTCGTACCGGGGCGGCTGGTCGTGGCGGGGGAGCAGGAACGGGGTCGCCATGATGAGGAGCCCGGCGATGGCGATCGCGGCGCGCGGGCCGGCCAGCCCGGCCAGCAGGCCCCACAGCGCGGTCAGCGCGGCGACGGCCGCCTTGCTGGTGACCGACCACGCGGCCAGGGTGCGGGCGACCCGGTCCGCCGGGGTCCGCTCCAGCCGGTAGGTGGCGAACACCGGGTTGAACACTCCCATGCAGGTGATCAACCCGAACTCGACCGCCATGACGAGCACGAGCCCGGTGGTGCCGGGTCCGACGAAGGCCAGCCCGAGCGACCAGCACGCCCGCAGCGCCCCGGTGGTGAGCATGACCTTGTGCTGGCCGAACCGGGCGACGAGCCGGGGTGCCAGGCGGGAGCCGAGCAGGCCGCCGACGCAGGGCACGGCGAAGGCGAGGCCGTACTGCCAGGGTGCGAAGCCGAGGGCGCCCAGCATGAGGACGGCGAGCAGGGGAAGGGTGGCCATGACCAGGCCGTTGACCAGGACCGTGTTGAGGAAGAGCGGCCGCAGCGCGGAGTCGGCGAGGATGTACCGCCACCCCTCGAACAGGTCGCGGGCCCGCAGCCGTTGTGGGGCTTCGGTACGCGCGGGGTGCGGCTCCCGGCCGCCGATCGCGCGGATCCCCACCGCCGAGAGCAGATAGCTCACCGCGTTGGCCAGCACGGTCATCACCGGTCCGAAGAGCCCGATCGCGGCGCCGCCGAGCGGCGGTCCGAGCATGGTGGCGGTCCAGGTCGTGGACTCGAACCGCCCGTTCGCGACGAGCAGGTCCTCCGGCTTCACGAGCGTCCTCAGATATGCGCCGCCGGCCGCCGTGAAGGCGATGTCGGCCGCTCCGACGACGACCGACACGACCAGGAGCTGGGCGAAGCCGAGCAGGCCGAGCGCGTACGCCGCGGGGACGCTCAGCAATGCCGCGAACCGGACCAGATCCATCGCGATCATCACCGGCTGCTTGCGCCGGAACTCCACCCACGGGCCGAGCGGCACCGCCACCGCCGCGCCGACCGCCAGCCCGGCGGCCGCCAGCACCGAAACCTCCGTGGTCCCGGCGTGCAGGACGAGGATCGCGATCAAGGGGAACGCGTCGAACGCGAGCCACGTGCCGAGCGTGCTGACCGTGTACGCCGCCCAGAGCCACCCGAACTGCCGCCCCAGCGACCGCCCCGCCATCATGTCCGGTCCCCCCTGTTGTCGAACGCCGGCCAGTGAGATCAAAGCGACCGCACGCCTCGGGGTCAAACCACCGGCCGGGTCAGCTCCGGTCGCCCGCCCGCGGCGCGTGGGGCGGCGGGACGGTCTCGGCGGGGGAGGGGGGCCCGGGCCGGGTGCCGTCCCCGAAGGGGCGGCCGCCCGGGGCGGCGCGGCCGTGCGGTTCGAGCCAGCCCGACAGGTCCGGACCCGCGGGCACGATCCCGGTCGGGTTGATGTCGGAGTGCACGAGGTGGTAATGCCTCTTGATGTGGTCGAAGTCGACCGTGTCGCCGAAGCCGGGCGTCTGGAACAGGTCCCGGGCGTAGGCCCACAGACCGCTCGGAGAGCAGATCGAGCCGGGCGAAGAGACGCTCGTACGCCTTGGTGTACGCCTCCTGCGACCCGGCGAACCCGGCCCGGTAGACACCGTTGTTCACGTCCCGGTAGACCACCTCGTCCACGGCGACGATCTCCGGCCGCAGCCCGGGCGGGTACAGCGCCGGTGCCCCGGCGCGGTGGTGGGCCGTCCACTCCAGCGACATGTCGATGGTGATCTGCGGGAAGTCGTTGGTGACCACCTTGCCGGTCGGCACGTCCACGATGGCGGGCACGGTGATGCCCCGGTCGTAGCCGGGGTCGCGGGCGAAGTACGCCTCCTGGAGCCGCTCGATCCCGAGCACCGGGTCCCGGCCGCCCGGGTCGAGGTCGAGGTCGAAGGTCCAGCTGCGCTCGTCACTTTGCGCCCTACCCGGAACTACCCCACTGAACACCCTGAACGGGACAAACCGCCGCATGCCGGAGGTTCCTCCTGCCGCGGCGAGGCCGCGGCAGGAGGGACCGGAAGATACCCGTCAGGTGCGGTACGCGAAGTAGACCGCGTTCGGGTAGGACGCGATGATGCTCGCGAGGGACTTGCGGTACGTATTGGTGGAGTGGTACGTGAGGTACGGCATTCCTGCGCTGCTGCGGTACGTCACCATCATGGAGTGGTCCTTGGACCCGTCCTTGTTGAAGTCCACCTGCACGATGTCACCGACGTCCGCCTGGTAGACGTTGGCCAGGTTGGCGGCCCGCTGGTTGGACAGCGTGAACCACGCCCACTCGTTCGCGCCGACGAAGGAGTCGGACTGCCGGGCGCCGTCGTACCACCAGTTCCGGTAGTCCGAGGAGGAGCCGGGCACCGCCTTCCAGCCGCCCGCCTTCAGCGCCTGGCTGATGAAGTTGGTGCAGTCGCCCCCGGCGCCGGTGAACTTCCGGTACGCCGGGTTGTAGTTGCTCCAGTACTTCTCCGCGTACTGCGCCATGGCGGCGTAGTCGTAGGCGCCGCCGGTCTTCGCCTTGGGCTTGGCCGGAGCGGGGTACTTGGTGGACGCGGGCGTGCCGTCCGGGTACTGGTTGCCGTCGTCCTTGACGACGTTCGCCGTGGCCGCGACCGGCTCGTTGACCGCGACGGGGCCGTTCTCCTGGGACTTGATCGAGGTCAGCTCCCAGGCACCGCCCCGCTTGCTGGTGAGCGTGAGCTCGTAGCGCGTCCGGAAGTCGGTGGTGGCCGGCTCGTCCCCGCGCAGTTTCTTGTAGGTGAGCGTGGTCTGCTCGGTGACCTGGACGGTCGCCTTCCCGCCGGTGACCGTGGCACGGTCGACGGCGACGCGGGTGTCGGCGCCCGTGTAGGCCTCGCCCAGCTCCGCGAGCCGCGTCTTGCGCGACCGCAGCGACGCGACCGCCGCGTCCTCGTCCTTCTTCAGCTGGGCCGACAGCCGCGTCTTCGCGGAGCTGCGACCTGCGTCGTGGTGTCCCGGCTGATCCTCGACCAGAGCCTGGGTGCGCTGCGAGAGCACGTCGTCGGCTATGCGGGCGAAGGAATCGGTGGTGGCGCGATCGGCCGCCTCGGGTCCGGTGCCTGCGCTCGCGGAGTAGGCGAGCATGCTGCCGGACGCCAGGGCCACGGTCAGGGCCGCGATGGCGGCGGGCCTGAACCTCTTAGGTATCACTGTGTTTCCCCTTGTCACCCGGTACGCACGAACCGGGGGACGGCATCTTCGCACAACTGGGCGACCGATTGGCCGCGTTCCGCTTCCTCGGCGGCCGCCAGGCACCGTCGCCCCGTTTGCCGGGCCGCCTCCTTCCGTTTCACCCCGGTATCAGACCGGCCCGGGACCGCGGCGGGAAGCTGCCACCGCCTCCCGGTCTCACAGCAAGTGCATCTAGGGTGTGCGGGGAAAGCACGGCACAGGGGGCATTCGGAGTGGGCAGGCAGGATTCGGCCGCAAGAGGGCGATCGAGGGGCAGGCGGGCGGCCCCGAAGCGTACGGGCGCGTTCCCGGCGCGCGTCGGCGTACTCGCGGTGCTGCGCCGCCTCCGGGCGCGGGCGGACCGCCTGGGCGCCCTCGCGCCGGCCGCTGCCGCGGCGCGCGGGCAGCTGCGGCGTTTGCGCCCCGCCTACCCGAGGCCGGGCCGCACCGGGTGGCGCCGGTGGGTCCCCTCCTGGCGCCAGTGGCTGGGCGCCTGGCTGTACGCCGTCATAGCCGTGACGGGTTTCGTCGCCATCGCGTACGCCACCACGGACATACCCGAAGATCTCAACTCATTTGCCCAGCAACAGGACAACGTCTTCTACTGGGCGGACGGTTCGACGATGGCCCGCACCGGCTGGGTCAGCCGGCAGGAGATGCCGCTGGACAAGGTGCCCCCCAAGGTCCAGGGCGCCGTGCTCGCGGCCGAGAACGCGAGCTTCTACTCCGATCCCGGAGTCTCGCCGTCCGGCGTCCTGCGCGCCCTGCGCGCCGCCGTGACGGGGGGTGAGACCCAGGGCGGCTCCACCATCACGCAGCAGTACGTGAAGAACGCCTACCTCAGCCAGGACCGCACCCTGTCCCGGAAGTTCACCGAGATCCTGCTCGCCGTGAAGCTGGACAACCAGACCGACAAGAAGCAGATCCTCCAGGACTACCTCAACACCAGCTGGTTCGGGCGCGGCACCTACGGTATCCAGCGCGCGTCCCAGGCCTACTACCGCAAGGACGTCTCGCAGCTCAACCCCAGCGAGGGCGCCTTCCTGGCCTCCCTCCTCAAGGGCGCCGGGCTGTACGACCCCGCGCTCGGCAAGGAGAACCACGCACGGGCCGTCGAGCGCTGGTCCTGGATCCTGGACCGCATGGTCGACACCGGCCAGCTCTCGCGCGCCGAGCGGGCCACCTATACGAGGTTCCCCGAGCCCACGGCCGCGTCCCTCCCCGGCACCCCCGGTGCGGAGACCGGCTACCTGGTCGAGCTCGCCAAGGCGTACGCGATCAAGACCGGCCGCATCCCGGACGCCGAGTTCGACCTCGGCGGCTACCAGATCTACACGACCTTCGACAAGACGCGGATGACGGCGCTGACGGCCGCCGTCCAGGAGGCGCAGAAGGACTTCGACGCCGAGCGGCGCCCCAACACGGACAAATACGCCAAGATCGGCGCCGCGAGCGTGGCCCCGGACGGCCGGATGCTCGCCGTGTACGGCGGCCCCGACTACCTCAAACAGGGCTTCAACGAGTCGAACGCGACGACGGTCCCGGCCGGCACGGCGTTCACGCCGTTCGTCTACGCCGCCGCGCTCGAAGACGGCGTGCAGCGCACGCGCGGCAAGGCCCGTACGCCCGTATCCCCTTCCACCGTGTACGACGGCAACGACCAGGTGACCGTGCAGACGCCCGAGGGCCCGTACTGGGACCGCAGCGGGAAGGTGGTGAAGGGCCGCAACGACGAGGGACGCAGCTGGGGCCAGGTGACCTTGCGCCAGGCCGTCGCCAACTCCGTCAACACCCCGATGCTGCAGCTCGGCCTCGACGTCGGCCTCGACCGGGTCGACGCGTTCGCCGAGCGCCTGGGGCTGCTCGGAGCGAGCCTCGGGCCGCGGATCCCCACCTTCGCGCTCGGCGAGAACTCGACCCCGAGCGCTATCCGCATGGCAGGCGCCTACGAGACCTTCGCCGCCGACGGCATGCACACCGACCCCTACTCGGTGCGGGCAGTCAGCCGCAACGGCGCCGCGCTCCCGCTCGCCGCCCCGAAGGCGGTCCGGGCCGTGAAGGCGGAGACCGCCCACGCGGTGACGGACGCCCTGCGGTCCGCCGTCACCGAGGGGTCGGCGAAGGCGGTGGCCAAGGCGCACCCCGGGACGGCGGGCAAGACGGGAACGACCGCCGCGAACACGGCGGGCTGGTTCGTCGGCAGCACCGAGCACGAGTCCACGGCCGTGGTGGTCTACCGGATGTCGCTGACCGACCTGATCCCGCTGCCGCTGACGGGACTGGGCGGCGACACCCCGACGACGCCCGGCAGCGACCGGGCGCTGCACCTGTGGGCCGACTACGTCAAGGCGGTGAAGTAGACCGGGCGGCACGCGCAGCCCGGCGGCTGCCGGGGCCCGACTACTTGATCAACGTGGTCCAGTCCGGCGCCTGCGCCGGGTCGAGCATCCGCAGCTGGGCCAACACCTTCGGGTCCTGGGCGTCGAGCCAGTCCGACAGCTCCCGGAACGAGACGCAGCGCACGTCCTGGCGCGGGCAGACGTCCCGCATCACGTCCTCGACGGCCTTCATGTAGATGCCGCCGTTCCAGTCCTCGAAGTGGTTGCCGATGAACATCGGCGCCCGGCTGCCGTTGTAGACGCGGTTGAAACCGTTCAGGTACGAGGCGCGGGTCTGCGCCTGCCACGCCGCGTACTTCGCCGGGTCGCCCTGGGTGCTGTCGCCGGACTGGTTGTAGAGGAAGTTGAAGTCCATGGACAGGACCTGCACCTCCTTGCCCTGGAGCGGCACCAGCTGGAGGGGGAAGTTCCATATGCCGTCCAGCTTGGACGGCCACAGCTGGAAGTCTCCCGACGAGCTCGCGTCATAGCGCCAGCCGTACGGCTTGATGGCGGTCAGCAGGTTCTTCTGGCCCTCCAGGCAGGGCGCACGGCCGCCGACCACTTCCCGGTCGGGGTCGAAGGGCAGGGGTGCCTCCTTGGTGAATCCGGTGTTGGTCTTCCAGTTCTTCACGAAGGAGTACGTCTGGTCGATCTCGCTCTTCCACTCGTCGGGGCTCCAGTCCCCGCCGCCCTTGGGCCCGCAGAAGTGGCCGTTGAAGTGCGAGCCGATCTCGTCGCCGTCGGCCCAGGCGCCGCGCAGCTGCGCGAGCGTGGACTGCACGTGCGGGACGGTCGGGTACGAGATGGCGGACGCGCCCGGGTTGTGCTGGGGCGGGTGGTAGAGCGACTTCTTGCTGTCCGGCAGCAGGTAGATGCCGGTGAGGAAGAAGGTCATGTGGGCGTTGCTCTCCTGGGCCACCCGGCGGAAGTGCGAGAAGAGGTGGTCGTCGCCTTCGAGCGCGCCGTCCCAGGAGAACACCACGAACTGCGGCGGCTTCTCGCCCGGCTTGAGCCGCTCGGGCTTGAGCTGCCCGGGCTGCGGGCCGGTGTAGGAGGTGGAGCCGTCTCCGAGGACCTTGACCTTGCCGTCCCAGGGCTGCTCCGGGCCCTTCGCGCCGGCGGCCCCGTTGGCCGCCGCGCCCGGTGCCGCGAGCTTGGCCTCCCGCTGGGCGGACCCGGAGGCGCCGCCCAGCGTGAAGGCGTACGCGGTGGCGGCGGCCCCGGCCAGGGAGACGACGGCCCCGGCTATGCCCAGCCGCTTGCGGTTCTGCGCCTTGCGGCGCACCTTGAGGCTGCTGCGGGACTCCGCCCGGGTGCCCGCGGCGGCGTCGGTGTCGGCCATCGCTGTCGTCCCCCCTGCTCACCGCAGCAGGGCCGCGTGTGGATGGTTCGTACGAATATAGAACTTGTCCGCACTCCTCCCGCACCCCGAGTCCTGCCTCGCGTCGCTTCACAGCCAATCCACAGCCGCCCCCGGCCGTCTCCCGCGGGCGTACTGTCGCCCGCCCGCCGTCGTGCGGCGGCGTGTTCAGCCCCGGCGGGGCCGCGGGCCGAACCGCACCCGCAGGACGCGGTCCCGGGAGCCGCGGTCGAGCAGCACCAGGGAGGTGAGCCCGGAGGCTGCCGCCAGGCCGTCGCGTTCGACGCCGGTCAGCAGTCGCGCCAGGCCCCTGCGGTGGGTGGCGAAGACGCGGCGCGAGGTCAGTCGCCTGCGGGCACGCTGGCCGGACAGCGCCTCGTGGGGACCGACGTCGAGCACGACCATGTGCAGGGGCCGCCCGGCCCGGTCGGTGTGGTGGGCCAGCCACCGGCGCATCCAGGCCCTGCTGCCGCAGTCGTGGACGAGCAGCGGGTGCGCGCCGCCGCGTATCTCCGTACGTATCCACCGCATGTGCCGCAGTCGCGCCCACGGCCGGTACACCGCGTAGGGGAGCCAGGACGGCATCAGCGCTTCACAGGCGGTGCGGGTGGCGCGCGGATCGAGGACGGTGGCGGCCGCGGCCCACGCGTGGAGCAGCGTGCTCTTCCCGCTGCCGGGGAGCCCGGCCACGACGACGACGGCGTCGTGCGGGTAGGACAGGCGGACGTCGGTGTCGCGGTCACCGCGCAGATCGACTATTCCCCGTGGCGGGATGTGGTCCATGGCCGACGGTACAGCCGACTGCCGTCCGGTCGAGTGCTGGGTGGCGATGATCGTTCTCGCAGGTCACGGGTGGCGGGGCCTACGGACGGGGGGAGGACGTCCGTTCGGCCGCGGGCGCGGACGCCTGGGCGGGAATCCGGGGCAGCGGCGACGGGGCGGGGCTGTGCCCGCGGATGTCCTGCAGGCCGCGGTGCAGTGCGCGGCGCAGCCTTTGGCCCAGCGGCTTTTCGACCAGCCGGTGGATGGCCCACGCGAGGGTGAGCATGAGGGCGGTGACCCCGAGGACCAGGGCGAGGGGAGGAACTTGGCCGCGGAAACGGTGGATGAGTGTCAGTCCGGCCATCATGTGGATCAGGTAGAACGGGTACGTGAGCGCGCCCGCGTGCGGGAGCCAGCGCCACCGGACGGCGTCGAGCGCGCCCAGGGCGCAGGCCGCCATGACGACGAAGCCGAGGGTGATGAGCGCGTGGGCGGGCCAGGCGGGGGTCCGCCCGGCGACGGCGCTGCCCAGGTTGGAGACCATCCGGGCGCGGACGTACTGCTGCGCCAGCACGAACTGGATACCGACGATGGCCCACAGAACGGCGCTCGGACGGAATCTGCGCATCAGATAGAAGGCGATGCCGGCGATGAAGTACGGGGAGAACGACGGGAAGGCGAAGAACGACAGCAGTCCGCTGTCCGCCGTGGCGGAAACCACCCCGGAAATCGTCCACAGCCCGCAGAACAGGACGCAATTGCGGTACGTCACGCCGCACATGACCACGACGGCAAAAAGTACATAGAACTTCAGCTCGACGAAGAGCGTCCAGTACACGTCGTCGACGTGCGGGATGCGCAATCCGCCCTGGAGCATGGACAGGTTGACCACGACATCACTGAGAGCGGGCAGCTTTCGTACCTCGGGCCAGGTGAACAGCGTGACCGAGGTGAAGATGATCCCGGCCCAGTAGGCCGGGAAGAGGCGCGCGAACCTGGATACCGCGAAGTCCCCCACGGAACGGCCCCAGGCGCTCATGCATATGACGAAGCCGCTGACCAGGAAGAAGATTTCGACGCCCAGCCAGCCGTACACCGTGAAGCGGTGGGCACCGGGGAATACGGCGTCGGTCGGTTTGTCCCATGCGCTTTCTAGGGCGGTGTAGTGGTAGAAGGCGACGGCGAGGGCGGCTAGGATCCGGATGCCGTCGAGCACGGCCAGGCGCGGCTGTGCGCCGTTCGCGGCTACGCCCGCTTTCATGCTGTGACCGCCTTCTCGGAACGCGCGGCAGTCCGGTGATCGCCGTCGGGGCTACTGAACTGTACATGCCACCGATTGGCGTTCTCCATGAGCGGGCTCGGGCACCGAAGACCAGCCCCGCCCGGTGGGCGGCCCTCGCGGCGCCGGGTCAGGCGCCGTCGATGAGCCGCTGGAGGCCCGGCGCGTACAGGTCCGCCAGCCGTTCGGCGCCGGCCCGGGCGCCGGCGCCGTCCGGCCGGTGCAGGCTCAAGGTGGCGCCCAGCCCCAGCAGCTGGCCGGCGATCAGCTCGGCCCGCAGCTGGGCGTCGGGCCCGGTGAGGGCCGCGGCCAGCCGGTCGGTGACCTGCTCGCGGAACCGTGCGCGCAGCAGGGTGCGCTCGTCCTCGATGCCCAGGGAGAACACCACCCGCAGCAGCGGGTCCCCGCGGAACCGGTCGCGCAGCTCGACCATGGTCAGCACCAGGTGCCGGCCGAGTACGGGCGGCGGAGCGGCGAAGAGCTCGTCGGCGGCCGCCCGGAAGTCGGCGACCGTGTTGAACAGGGCTTCCTTGCTGCCGAACCGTTTCACGATGAGCGACGGGCTCACTCCGGCGGCGGCGGCGATGCCGCGCATCGTGACCTCGCCGTACGGCCGCAGCGTGAACGCCCGGCGCGCGGCGCGCACGATGGCCTCGCGTCCGGTCTCGGCGGCGTCCTCCCCTCCGGTCTCGGCAGCGCCCTCCGTGCCGGCCGTGGCGGTGACGGATCCGTCGGTGCTGCTCATGCGCTCTCCCGGGCGGCGGTCACGGACGCTGACACCGGGACCGTACCGCCCCGGGAACCGCGGTCGCGCACGGCACCGCCCGCGGGCCGGTCCGACGGCAGGAAGAGCGTGGCGCACAGGGCCGCGAGCGCTGCTCCGGCGGCGATCAGGAAGATCAGCAGGTAGGCGTGCAGGGTCGGGGCGGGGCGGCCGCCGGCCATGAACGTCACGTGGGCCAGCACGGCGGCGACCACGGCGCTGCAGCAGGCCTGGCCGACCGAGCGCATCAGGGTGTTGAGCCCGTTGGCCGCGGCCGTCTCGCTCACCGGCACGGCCCGCATGACGAGGGCGGGCAGCGCCGAGTACGCGATCGCGGTGCCGGAGGCCACCACCGTGGCGCCGGCCACGATCAGCCAGAGGCTGTGGCTGGTGAAGAAGCGGAGCACGTAGCCGACGGCCATGACGACGGCGGCGAGCGCGAGCGCAGTACGGGGCCCGTACGCGGCGGAGATCCGCGCGGAGACGGGGGAGAGGGCGACCATGGCCAGGCCGCCGGGCAGCAGACACAGGCCGCTCACCACGATGGAGGCGCCGAGCCCGTATCCCGTGCTCGTGGGCTCCTGCACCATCTGGCCGGTGACCAGGGAGTTCGCGTAGAAGGCGAAACCGATCAGCAGGGCCGCGACATTGGTGAGCAGCACCGCCGGCCGGGCGGACACCCGCAGGTCCACCATGGGGGAGCGGGTGCGCAGTTCGAACCACCCCCACAACAGGCCTACGGCGACGGAAGCACCGAGCAGGCCGAGCGTGCGGGCGGAGGTCCAGCCCCAGTCCGCGCCCCGGGTGATCGCGAGCAGCAGCCCGACCAGGGAACCGGCCAGCCCGAGGGTCCCCAGGACGTCGAAGCTGCCGCGGGAGCGCACCGGGGACTCGGGGACGATCCACAGCACCAGGAGCAGATCGAGCAGGCCGAGGGCGGCCGATGCCCAGAACATGGTGTGCCAGTCGAAGTTCTCCATGACCACCGCGGCCACCGGCAGGCCTATCGCCGCGCCGATGCCGAGCGTCGAGCTCATGAGGGCGATCGACGGCAGCACCCGGTCGGCGGGCAGTTCGTCGCGGATGATGCTGATGCCCAGGGGGATCACCGCGAGGGCCGCGCCCTGAAGGGCCCGCCCGGTGATCAGCACGCCGATGTCGGAGCTGACCGCGCAGAGCACGGAACCGACGGTGAGCACGCCCAGTGAGGCGAGCAGCACCCGCCGCTTCCCGTACATGTCACCCACGCGGCCGAGCACCGGGGTGAAGACCGCGCCGGTCAGGAGGGTGATGGTCACCAGCCAGCCGGCGGCGCCGGGGCTCGCACCCGTCAGGTCCGGCACGTGCGGCAGCAGGGGGACCACGAGGGTCTGCATGACGGCGACGACCACGCCGCAGAAGGCGAGGACGGGGACGACGGCCCGGGGGCGCGGGGAGCGAGCGGGGGCCGCGTCGGGTGCGGATATCGCGGAGGGCATGCTGCTCCAGGAGCGGTGCGAGAGCGGGACACGGCAAGGGTGCACAACTGTTTACCCCCAGGGTAAACGATTGTGCACCCGTGTGTGCCGTCGCTGTCAGTTGTTGGAGCCGACCGTGTTGTCGTGGCCCGCGTTGAACACGTCGTCGGCCGCGAACTGGAGCCAGTTCCCGAAGACGAACGTGTACGAGGGCTCGGGCTGGTAGGTGACGTTCACGTCCGCGCTGGCGGCGGAGGCGCCGCCGAAGATGACGACGCCGGCGGCGAGGAGGGTGACGAGAGAACGTACAGAGCGCACGGATCCACCTTTTTCGATCGGGCAAGGAACACCCACGAAGGTAGGGAGACGGCGCCTTCGCGTCTCGTCACCTCCCCGGCCACCGGCGACTTCAAGCCGAATGGCCGAGCCCGGCGAGCGGCCCGCACCGGCGCACGGGGCGGATCAGCGCGTCCAGGGCCGCCACACCTGCTCGTTGCGCTCCACCCACTTCCGGGCGGCCTGCTCGGGCGACAGCTTCTCCTCGGCGATCATCAACGCCACCTCGTTCTGCTCCTCGGCGGTCCAGTGGAACTTCTTCAGGAACGAGGCCGCCTTCCCGCCCTTCTGCGCGAAGCGCGTGTTCAGGTACTTCTGCAACGGCGTGCGCGGGTAGGCGCAGTTCACCTTCTCCGGGTCCGCGTCACACCCGTCCCGGTGCTCGGGCAGCTTCACCTCCGTCATCGGGACCCGCTCGAACAGCCACTGCGGCTCGTACCAGTAGGTCAGGAACGGCTTGTGCTCCTTGGCGAACTGCCTGATCTGGGTGATCTGCGCCGCCTCAGATCCGGCGAAGACGACCTCGTAGTCGAGCCCGAGGTTCTTCACCAGCGCCTTGTCGTTCGTGACGTACGACGGGGAGCCGTCCATCAGCTGGCCCTTGCCGCGGCTCTCGGCGGTGCGCAGTTCACCGGCGTACTTGCCGAGGTTCTTCCAGTCGGTGACGTCCGGATGCTCCTCGGCGAAGTACGTCGGGACGAACCAGCCGATGTGGCCGGTCACGCCCAGGTCACCGCCCGGCGTGATCGTCCTCTTGCCTTCGACGTACCGTTTCTCCTGCTCCGGGTGTCCCCAGTCCTCCAGGATCGCGTCGACCCGCCCCTGGCTGAGCGCGTCCCAGGCGGGCACCTCGTCCACCTGGACGGTGTCGACGCGGTAGCCCAGCTCGTGTTCGAGCAGGTACGCCGCGACGGCGGTGTTCGCCTGCGCTCCGACCCAGGACTGGACGGAGAGGGTGACGGTCTTCGCGCCCTGCGCGGCGGCGTACGGAGAGGCCTGGCGGGTCATGTCCGCCGCCCCGCAGCCGGTGAGGGCGACGAGGGACGCCGTGGCGGCCAGGGCGGCGACGGTGCGCCGGCCTCGGACGGTGCGCCGCCCGTGGTGGGGGATCCGCATGTCAGGCCTCCTTCGCGGGCTGGGTGACGCGGTCGAGCAGCAGGCCGAGGCAGACGATCGCGGCGCCGGCCACCAGCCCGGTGGCCAGGTCGCCCTGGGCCAGGCCGAGGACGACGTCGTAGCCCAGCGCGCCACCGCCGACCAGGCCGCCGATGATGACGACGGCGAGGACCAGTACCACCGCCTGGTTCACGGCGAGCAGCAGCGCCGGCCGGGCCAGCGGGAGCTGGACCTGGCGCAGCTGCTGCGCACCGGTCGCGCCGAGCGAGCGGGCCGATTCGAGCGCCGCCGGGCTGACCCCGCGCAGGCCCTCGGTGCTGATGCGCACCACGGCGGGCAGCGCGTACACGACGGCGGCCGCCGCGGCGGGCGCCCGCCCGACGCCGAACAGCGCGACCACCGGGATCAGGTAGACGAACTGCGGCATGGTCTGGCACACGTCGAGCACCGGCCGCAGCAGGCGCTGCACGCGGGCGCTGCGGGCCGCGCCGACAGCGACGGCGAAACCGAGTACGAGGGTCACGGCGACCGCGGCCAGCACCTGGGAGAGGGTGTCGAGGGACGGCTCCCACACGCCGAGGACACCGATGGCGGCCAGGGCGAGGACGGCGGTCAGCGCGGTGCGCCAGGTACCGACGAGCAGGCCGAGGGCGCCGACCAGGGCCAGGAGCAGCCACCAGGGCGTGGCCTGCAGTCCGGAGCGCAGCGGGTCGAGGATCCAGCCGGTGAAGCGGGCCGCCCAGTCGGCGGTGCCGCCGACCACCGGGACCCCCGAGTAGAGGTGCCCGGTCATCCAGGCGACCGCCCGGTTCACGGGCTCCGCGATCGGTACGGTCCAGGAACCGGGCCACTGGGAGGTGCCGGCCATCCGGCCCGCGACGGCCACGGCGACCGCCGCGAGCAGCGTCAGCAGCCATCCGTACCAGCCGGCGAACACCCGGCGCAGCAGGTGCTGCCGGTCGGCCGGCCCCCGGGCGGTGCCCAGTCGGCTGCCCGCCGCGTCGGCGGTCCGGTCGAGGACCACCGCGAGCAGCACGATGGGGATGCCGGCGGCGAGCGCCGCACCGACGTCGACCGAGGCGAGTGCCTGGTACACCCGGTCGCCGAGGCCGCCGGCGCCGATCACCGAAGCGATCACGGCCATGGACAGCGCCGTCATGATGGCCTGGTTGACCCCCAGCATCAGCTGGCGCCGGGCCAGCGGGAGCCGCGCGGTGAGGAGGCGCTGGCGCCCCGTCGCGCCGAGCGAGGCCGCGGCCTCCAGCACCCCGGCGTCGGCCTCGCGCAGGCCGAGCGCGGTCAGCCGGGCCATCGGCGGAGCCGCGTACACCACGGTCGCCAGGACGGCGGCGGGCACGCCGATGCCGAACACCAGCACCATGGGCAGCAGGTACGCGAAGGCGGGCAGCACCTGCATGGTGTCGAACACGGGGCGCAGGGCGCGGTCGGCGCGGGCCGACGTCCCGGCGACGAGCCCGAGCAGCGCGCCGACCACCACGGAGGCGGCGACGGCCACGACCATCAGGGCCAGCGTCTGCATGGTGGGCACCCACATGCCGAGCAGCCCGCAGGCGGCGAACGCGGCGACGCAGGTCAGGGCGAGCCGGGCGCCGGCGAGACGCAGTGCCACCAGGCCGGCCAGGGCGGTCACGCCCGGCCAGCCGGCGGCGAGCAGCACCACGTACACCGCGCGGACCGACACCACCACGGCGTTGCTGACGTGCCCGAAGAAGTAGAGGAAGAGCGGGTGGCTGTCCCGGTTGTCGATGATCCAGTCACCGGCCCGGCCGAGCGGCCCGGACACGTCGACGGCCAGCGAGGCGGGCCAGGAGGCGGCGCCGGGGTAGTAGATCGCGAAGGGCACGAGCAGCACGGCGACGACGGCGAGGGGCAGGACCCTGCGGCCGGCGCGGTGCTGGAGCAGTAGCGTCCGCAGGCGGCCTCCGGGCGAACCGGCCGCGGACGGCTCGCGGCCGGACCGTCCGCTGTCGTCCGGCCGCCGGGTTCCGGCAGGTCCGGCAGGTTCCACCGGCAGCCGGCCCGGCGGGCCCGGCTCGCGTACGGGTGTGGTCGTCGCCGTCATCCGCACCACCGCCCGGTGCCGGGGACAGGGGCGGCGCAGCGGGTGCGGGCCGTCATGCCGCCACCCCCCGGCCGTGCGGCGCCGGCAGACCGGCCACCACGGCGAGCAGCCCCGCGTCGTCGACGACGCCGAGGCAGCGGCCGTGGTCGACGATCCGCGCCGGGCCGCCGTTGCGTGCGACGGCCTCGATGGCCTCCACCACGGTGGTGGCGGGGGCCAGCGCCGGACCCTGGGCGGCCTCGTCGGCCACCGCGGGGCGCATCGCGCTGCGTACGGTGATCACCTGCTCGCGCGGCACGTCGCGGACGAAGTCCCGTACGTAGTCGTCCGCGGGCGAGCCGACGATCTCCTCGGGCGTGCCCAACTGCACGATCCGGCCGTCGCGCATCAGGGCGATCCGGTCGCCGAGGCGCAGCGCCTCGGTCAGGTCGTGGGTGATGAAGACCATCGTGCGGCCCTCGTCGTGGTGGAGCCGGGCCACCTCGTCCTGCATCTCCCGGCGGATCAGCGGGTCGAGCGCGCTGAACGGTTCGTCGAACAGGAGGACTTCGGGATCGGCGGCCAGGGCGCGGGCCAGGCCGACGCGCTGCTGCTGGCCGCCGGAGAGCTGGCCGGGCCGGCGGCCCTCAAGGCCTTCGAGGCCGACCTTGGCGACCATCTCCGCGGCCCTGGCCCGCCGTTCGGCGCGGTTCATGCCCTGGATCTCCAGCCCGTACGCCACGTTGTCGAGCACGGTGCGGTGCGGCAGCAGGCCGAAGTGCTGGAAGACCATGGCGGCGCGGTGGCGCCGCAGCTCGCGCAGCCGGGCCCGGTCCATGGCGAGGACGTCCTCGCCGTCGATGGCGAGGGAGCCGGCCGTCGGCTCGATCAGCCGGGTCATGCAGCGCACCAGGGTGGACTTGCCGGAGCCGGACAGGCCCATGACGACGAAGACCTCGCCCTTGCGGACGTCGAAGCCGACGTCGCGCACGGCAGCGGTACAGCCCGTCCGCTCGCGCAGCTCGGCGGCGGGCAGGGCGGCGTACTCCGAGCCCGGGACCCGGGCGGCCTTGCGCTGGGGGCCGAAGACCTTCCACAGGCCTTCGACGGAAAAGACGGGGGACTCGGTGGAGTCGGTGGATCCGGCGCCGGGCACGGCCGCACCGGTCAGGGTGGTCGCGGTCACCGGGCATCACCGCCGCGCAGCAGATCGGCGGCCTTCTCGCCGACCATGAGGACTCCGATCATCGGGTTGACGGCGGGCATCGTCGGGAAGACGGACGCGTCGGCGATGCGCAGGCCGTCGAGGCCGCGCACCTTCAAGTCGGGTGCCACAACGGCCCTTTCGTCGTCGGCGGCGCCCATCTTGCAGGTGCCGGCCGGGTGGTAGACGGTGTGTGCCACCGAGCGGGCGTACGCGCTCAGCTCCTCGTCGCCGGTGATCCCGGGGCCCGGGCAGACCTCGCGCCGCAGCCATCCGGCCAGCGGCTCGGTCGCGGCTATCTCGCGGGCCAGCTTGATCCCGTCCACCAGCGTGCGGGCGTCGTAGTCCTCCTCGTCCGTGAAGTAACGGAAGTCCAGGGCCGGTTTGACCTCGGGGTCCGCACTGGTGAGGTAGAGGCGGCCGCGGCTGCGCGGCTTGGGGATGTTCGGGGTCAGCGACACGCCGTGCGCCGGGCGCTCGTAGCCGAGCCGCTCCGGGTTGTCGGTGAAGGGGATCTGGTAGAAGTGGAACATCAGGTCGGGCCCGGGGGAGTCCGGGTCGCGCCGGACGAACAGTCCCGCGTCGCTGTCCATCGCCGAGTTCTCCGGGATCGGACCGTCCGTCTCCCAGACGATCACCGATTCGGGGTGGTCGAGCAGGTTCTCGCCGACGCCGGGCAGATCGTGGCGGACCGGGATGCCGAGCGCCTCCAGGTCACGGCGCGGGCCGATGCCGGAGTGCAGCAGCAGCCGCGGGGTGTCGACGGCGCCCGCGCACACCAGTACCTCGCGGCGGGCGGTGATCAGCGACCGGCTGCCGTCCTTGGCACGGACGTGCACGCCGCGCGCCCGGGTGCCGTCCAGCTCCAGGCGGTAGGCCCAGGTCTCCAGCAGCAGCCGCAGATTGGGCCGGTCGTCCATGACGGGGTGGAGGTAGGCCACCGACGCCGACGAACGCTTGTTGTCCTCCGGGTGGTAGGCGAGGTCGAAGAACCCGGCGCCCTCGTGGAACGGCTTGCGGTTGAAGCCGTCGATCAGGGGCACGCCCAGCGCGTCCTGCGCCGCGTCCACGAAGTCGCGTGCGATGGCGTTCCGGTCCGCCTCACCCACCGGCACGATGTTGTTGAGGAGCCGGCCGAAGTACGGGTCCATGGCCGCCGCGTGCCAGCCGTCGGCGCCCGCGTCCGCCCACTCGTCCCAGTCGGACGGCAGCGGCTTGAAGGCGATGAGGGTGTTGTGCGAGGAGCAGCCGCCCAGGACGCGGGCCCGGCTGTGCCTGATGTGCGAGTTGCCGCGCGGCTGCTCGGTGGTGGGGTAGTCGTAGTCGAGCTCCCCGCCGAGCAGGCCCATCCAGCGGCGCAGGGTCAGGACGTCGGGGCGGTCGACGTCGCTCGGGCCGCCCTCGATGACGGCGACGGTGACACCGGGGTCCTCGGTGAGCCGGGACGCGATCACGGAGCCGGCGGTGCCGCCGCCGATGACGACGTAGTCGTACTCGTGCCCGTGGTCGCCCTCGTGCTCGTGCCGGTCGGGGTGGTGCGTGGTGGTGGTCATGTATCTCCTGCCCCCCCGTCAGCCCGCGAACCAGCGCACGGGGCGCGGAGCGAGGTTCTGGTACACGTGCTTGGTCTCCCGGTACTCGGCCAGCCCCGACGGGCCGAGCTCACGGCCGATGCCGGACTTCCCGAAGCCGCCCCACTCGGCCTGTGGCAGGTAGGGGTGGAAGTCGTTGATCCATACGGTGCCGTGGCGCAGCAGCCCGGCCACCCGGCGGGCGCGGCCCTGGTCCGCGGTCCAGACGCCGCCCGCGAGGCCGTACTCGGTGTCGTTGGCGAGGGCGACGGCCTCGTCCTCGGTGCGGAACGTCTCGACGGTCAGGACCGGCCCGAAGACCTCCTCGCGTACGACGCGCATCCGCCGGTTGCAGCGGTCGAGGACGGTCGGACGGTAGAAGTACCCGGGCCCCTCGGGGCGTTCGCCGCCGGCGCGCAGAACGGCTCCCTCGGCGAGCGCGGAGGCCACGTACGACTGCGTCCGGTCGAGCTGGGCCGCCGAGACCAGCGGGCCGCACTCGACCCCCGGGTCCGTGCCCCGGCCGAGTCGGATCTTCTCGGCGCGGCGGGCGAGTTCGGCGACGAACCGCTCGCGCAGCGGTTCTTCTACGATCAGCCGGGAGCCGGCCGAGCACACCTGGCCGCTGTGGATGAAGGCGGCGTTGAGGGCCTGGTCGACGGCGGTGTCGAAGCCCTCATCGGTGGCGCAGGCGTCGGCGAAGACGACGTTGGGGTTCTTGCCGCCGAGTTCGAGGGCGACCTTCTTCACGCTGTCGGCGGCCGCCCGCATGACCTTCGTGCCGCTGGCGAGGCCGCCGGTGAAGGAGACCAGGTCGACATCGGGGTGGGCGGCGAGGCGGGCGCCCACCGGATCGCCGGGGCCGGTGACCAGATTGGCGACTCCGGCGGGCAGGCCGGCCTCCACCAGCAGTTTGATCAGGGCCACCGTGGTCAGCGGGGTGAGCTCGCTCGGCTTGATGACGAAGGTGTTGCCCGCCGCCAGGGCCGGGGCGATCTTCCAGCTGGCCTGGAGCAGCGGATAGTTCCACGGGGTGATCAGGGCGCACACCCCGACCGGCTCGTGGACGACGACGCTGTGGATGCCGGGGGAGCCGGCGTCCACGACCCGGCCGGCGCCCTCCGCGGTGACGAGGTCCGCGAAGTAGCGGAAGGCGTCGCTGACGCAGTCCACGTCCACGCGGCCCTCTTCGAGCGTCTTGCCCGCGTCCCGGCTCTCCAGCAGGCCGATGTGCTCCCGGTCACGTTGGAGCAGGTCGGCGGTCCGGCGCAGCAGCGCCGCGCGTTCGGCGACCGGGGTGCGCGGCCACGGTCCGCCGTCGAAGGCGGCCCGGGCGGCGCTGACGGCCGCGTCCGTGTCGGCGGCGTCACCCTCGGCGACCACGGCGAGGACGGTGGCGTCCGCGGGGTCCAGGATCTCCCTGGTGGCCCCCGAGACCGCGGACCGCCAGGTCCCGGCTGTGTGAATCGTCTGTTGCTCCGACACGGCGCGCTGTACCTCCGGTTCCGGCACCGCGGCGGACCCACGGTGACCTGGGAATCCCCGCTCGTGCCCGGTGCCCCCGGAAGGCATGTCTCATCCGTGACTCAAGTGACTGGAGTCACGTGCTGACGACGGCGCGGACCGCGCGCTCGCCGCGCGGCCCGGCCTTCGTCGGTCAGCGCACCTGGATGCCCGCGCTGGTGGCCCGGCCCCCGCTGTAACAGGTGGCCGTGCTGGTGGTGCCCACCCGGTTCCACGTGGGGTCGTAGACGGTGTAGTCCTTCGCCAGGGTCCGGACACACTTGGTGTAGACCCGGAACTCACCGGTGCCGTTGGTGCACGTACCGGCGGCTGTGGTGCTGGAGTTGTACCAGGTGCGGCAGTCGTAGGCGTCCGCGGACGCCGGGCTCGCGCCGACGGCCACCAGGCCCGCTCCGAGAGCCGCCGAGACGATCAGAGAGACAACGCGCTTCATCCACGCCTCCGTTGGGGGAAGGATCCGGCCGCTGTCCACTATCGCCGCCGGGCGGCGGCCGGTTCAACCGAACAGGGGGAACCGGGCGGCGTCCGCGCCCAAGCGGTCCCGTTCGGCATCGGTCAACGGCGCGCGTCCGGTCGCCGCGCGCGCGTACGCGGCGTCGTCCCACGCCACCGGTACGGGGCGGCCGAGCAGCCCGTCCAGCGTCCGGCGCACCTGGCCGAGCCCCGCTGCCGAAGGGCCCGGCGCGTCGGGGAGGAACTCGACGAGGTCGAGGTGGTGGATTGTCGCCTCGACGGCCAGCGTGCGGATCAGGTCCCCCGCGCGCAGCACGTGGCCCTGGGTGACCACCGGCCGGTCGACCGCGGCACCGGCCGCGGCGTGCACCATCGCGCCCGCGGTCTCCGAATACAGCGCGCACAACTGCTCGACGTGCAGGAACATGCTGGCGACGACCCGGTTGAACCGCCGGCCGTTGGCCGCGCCCACCGGATTCGGGCCCCAGTCCTGCCAGTAGCTGACCGCGTCCCGGTCCGGCGCGCGTCCGGCGGGCGTGTGCAGCGCCACCAGGCCGCGTTGCGCGTCGGCCAGGCAGTGGAAGACCAGATCGCGCACCGACCAGCCGGCACAGCCGGTCGGCAGCCATGACCGCTCGTTCGTGACCGTCCTGACGACGGCGTCGAACGCACCGTAGGCCGCGCGCAACACCTCGGCCGGCGGCGGCACTTCCCTCTCGCGCGGCATGCCGCGAGAGTAGGTCGGCTGCCCCCGCACGGGCAACCACCGCCGGGTGCTGGCCGTTCAGGGCCGGCCCGAGAGGGCCTGCACCTTGCCGGTGTCGAGCGAGTAGTAGGCGCCGACCACGCCGAGGGCGCCCTTCCCGACGAGCGGGGCGAGGTCCTGGTTGGAGCGCAGGCCCGTCGCGGTCAGCGTGACCTGGGCGCGGGCCATGGTCTCGACCGGGTCGGTGCCGCCTTCCCGCACCGCCTGCGCGTAGGCGGGCTGCAAGGCCCGGACGATCGCCTGGAGGTTGCCGGGCAGCGGTTTGTCGTCACGAAGCGACTTGTACGCCGCCTCGACGGCGCCGCAGCGCTGATGCCCGAGGACCACGATCAGCGGAGTGCCACTGGTCATGGGCCCGTACTCGACGGAACCGGTGACCACCGGACCGATCGCCGCCCCGCCCGTGCGCATCACGTAGAGGTCGCCCAGCCCGGTGTCGAAGAGCAGCTCGGGCGGGACCCGGGAGTCGATGCAGGCGAGGACCGCCGCGTACGGCTCCTGCGACCGGGCCACCAGCTGACGCCGGTCCGGATCCCGGTCGGGATGCTGGAGGTCCCCGCTGACCCAGCGCTCGTTTCCTTCCATCAGCCTCGCGAACGCCGCGGCGGGCGTGGCCGGCCGCGCCGTCGCCGAGGCGCCGGCCGCCGGCGTGGCGCCGCTCCTCGACGCGCACCCCACGAGCCCGACCGTGGCGCCCGCGAGTACGCCGGCCAGCAGAGCCCTGCGGTCCGGCGGTCCTGCTGTGTCCATCGGTCGCTCCCCTCGATGCCGCCCGCACGCGCGCCACGTGCCTTGACCAGGGCAACTGTCCAACCGCGTGCGAACCCCCGGCGGCAGGCGCACGCGCGTGCGGGCGACTTCGCCCCCGACGGCCCACAGCGGGTCAGCTGATCGGCCGCCCGTCTCCGGCCCACCGTTCGGAAGAGGCCAAAGGGCCGCGAAGACGCCGGTCACGACCGAGCTGCCGATCATGACCATGCCCACACCGACGACGAAGAGGCCGCTGGAGTCGTCCGGGTGGACGTCGCGGTGCTGGTCCCAGCCCAGCCAGGCGGCCCACGGTGCCGTCGATTGGGCGGCCGGCACCGGGCTCGCCAACAGGGCGAGAATCCGGAGTCGTCCGCGCATGGCCCAGTGTTCGGGGCCGTCCCCGCACCGGTAGGGGCGCAAATACTCGGATCCACCCGGGTCCCCGCTCCGGGGCGGCGGTCACAGGCTCGTGAGGAGGTCGTCCAGCGGGGCCGGGATCCGGTCGGGGTCGAGGGCCTGGACCAGGAGGCCGCCGTAGCGGATCTTGCGGCCCTTCTTCGTGCCGAGGAAGCGCCGCAGCTGCTGGTGCCGGGGCCGACCGCGCTGCGCGGGCTGGCGCAGGAACGTCTGCAGGGCGCGCTCATCACCCTCGGCCCGGATGGTCTCCTCGACCCGCGCCGGGCCCAGCGCGCGGATGAGCTCGTCCTCCAGGTCCGCCACGCACACGAAGAAGCCCCGGTGCGGCGCGCGGGCCCGCCGCAGGCCGCGGTCGTAGAAGTCCTGCTCGCCCTCGTCGCACAGTCCCCGCAGGTTCAGGCCGAGGCCGGGCGGCCCGAGGAGCCCGGCGTACCGGCTGATACTCATCGCCCCGCCCATCGGCACGACGGACACCCCTTCGTCGGCCAGGCACCGCCCGCGCCGTGCGGCCAGCGCCTCGACGGACGCGAGGTCACTGCGCCCCTCCACCAGCACCGCCGTCCGCAGCCCCAGTCGGGCGGCCAGTTCACCCGCCGGTTCGCCGGGACCGCCGGCCGCCCAGTGGTCGACCGCCTCCCGGAACGCGCCCATGTCCGCCATGGGGCGAGTCTGCACCTCCAACGGCCGGGCCGACACGGAATATCCGGCGGCCGGCTCGACGCGGCGGCAAGCGGAGGGCCGCCGTTGCCTAGGGTGGGGGTGATGGGTAGGACTGGATCAGGGGAGTTGAGGGTGGAGCAGTCATTGAGCGTCGCGGTGGCGCAGCCGAGGTGTGCGGCACACGACGTGGCGGCCAACGCGGTGGCCCACGCCGAGGCCGTCCGGGCGGCGGACGCGCGGGTGGTGGTGTTCCCCGAGATGTCGCTGACGGGGTACGAGCTCGCGGCGGCGCCGGTTTCCCCCGACGACGACCGGCTGGCTCCGATCATCGCCGCCTGTGCCGGTACCGGGACGCTCGCGCTGGTCGGCGCACCCGTACCGGGTCCGCGCATCGGCGTCCTGGCCGTGGACGGAGCCGGTGCGCGCGTGGCGTACGGAAAGGTCCACCTGCACGGCAGCGAGTCCGCCCGTTTCGTGCCGGGCGAACCCGCCGTGATCGAAGTGGACGGGTGGCGGCTGGGGCTGGCCGTCTGTCGCGACACCGGCATTCCCGAGCATGCCGCGAAGACGGCCGCGCTCGGCATCGACGGCTACCTGGCCGGGGTCGTCCACGCCGGCCACGAGGCCGGGCTGCACGGCGAGCGCGCCCGCCGGGTCGCCGCGGACCACGGCGTGTGGGTCGCCACCGCGGCCTTCGCGGGCCCGACGGGTGGCGGGTTCGACCGTACGTCCGGCCGTTCGGGCATCTGGTCCGCCGACGGCGAGCTCCTCGCCGAGGCGGGCGCCGCCCCCGACGAGATCGCCCGGGCGGTCTTCACCAGGTGAGTCCCGGGCCGGCGCCACCGCCGTAGCCGCGTCGGCCGGCGCCACCCGGGGACCCTGGAACCGCACTACGGGGCGACGGGCAACTGCCGCTTGTGCTCGGTGAGCCGGTAGCGGCGCACGATGGTCTCGAAGGCCCGCCCGTCGACCGGCTTGCCCTCAAGGAAGTCGTCGATGTCGTCGTACGTGACTCCCAGCGCGTCCTCGTCGGCCTTGCCCGGGGCGAGGGTCTCCAGGTCGGCGGTCGGGACCTTCCACACCAGCTCGGCGGGGGCGCCCAGGGCGTCCGCGACGGCCCGCACCCGGCGCTTGGTCAGCCCGGTCAGCGGCACCACGTCGGCCGCGCCGTCGCCGAACTTGGTGAAGAAGCCGGAGACCGCCTCGGCCGCGTGGTCGGTGCCGACGACCAGACCCGCGTGGGCGCCGGCCACCGCGTACTGGGCGATCATGCGCTGGCGCGCCTTGATGTTGCCCTGGACGAAGTCCTGGTGGTGGGCGTCGCGGAAGCGCACGCCCGCGGAGACGGCCGCCGCCAGCGCGGCGTCGCTGGCGGGCTTCACGTCCACCGTCAGGACGTGGTCCGCCTTGATGAAGGAGAGCGCGAGCTGGGCGTCCCGCTCATCGGCCTGGACGCCGTACGGCAGCCGCATCGCGTAGAAGGCCGCCTCGTGGCCGGCGGCCCGGGCCCGCTCGACGGCGAGTTGGCACAGCCGCCCGCAGGTGGTGGAGTCGACGCCGCCGCTGATGCCGAGCACCAGGGCGCGCAGGCCGGTCGAGGTCAGCCGCTCCGCGAGGAAGGCCACCCGGCGCTCGATCTCCAGCTCGGCGTCGAAGGTCTCCGACACCTGGAGTTCCCGGGCGATCTGCTCCTGCAGGGCGATGGACGCCGACTCGCTCACGGCTGCTCCTCTTGGTCGATCATGGTCATGGTTCGCTGTCGGCCAACCCTACGGCCGCCGGGCCGGGCCGGCCAAAGCCGGGTACGGGGCGGAGCCGCGGCTCCGCCCCCAGGGCCGGCCATCCCCGGCCAGCCGGCGCTGATGGCCGTCAGGTGGGTGGCGCCGTCGCGCAGGGCGGTGACGCGGACCTGGCCCGCGGGGAAGGGGTCCCTCCCGTTCGGGCCCGGTACCTGCGCGAACGGCGCCCAGGAGCCGTCCGGCTCGCGCACGTCGTGCCAGATCCGCCCGTCGAGCCCGACCGCCACCACCTGGGCGCAGCCGTCCGGCGTCCCGCCTACCGGTGTGAGCGCTGGGCGTCGACGATCTGTCGCACGGAGCCGTCGATGTCCGTCCGGGCCTGGATCCGCTCGGCGAATCCGGGGAACTGCCCGGCGATGGCGCTCAGCAGCCGCAGCTCCAGCGGCGCCACGTTGACCTCGCACCGGTCGCGGTGGACGGCTCGGACCACGCCGTCGGCGACCTGGCCCGGGGTGACGGTCCTGATGCCCTTCGGCGGGGTGGCGCCGGTGGCCGCGAACATCCCGGCGTCGCGGACGAAGCCGGGCTGTACGAGGGACACGCCCACCCCCGTGCCCCTGAGTTCCTGGCGCAGGGCGAAGGCGAATCCGCGCAGCCCGAACTTCGTCGCGTTGTACAGGGACGTCGACTTGGTCGCCGCCTTGCCGGAAAGGGAACCGACCAGCACGATGTGACCGCGGCCGCGGGCCACCATGTGCGCCGCGAGCAGCCGGGACAGCAGGACGGGCGCGCGCAGGTTGACGTCCAGGGCGCGGTCGAGCTGGTCCTCGCTGTAGTCCAGCAGTTCGCCGCTGGCGGGCAGGGCGGCGTTCGCGACGAGGACGTCCGCCCCGGCGCAGGCCTCGGCGAGGCGGACGACGTCGGCCCGGACGGCGAGGTCGGCGACCACGGTGCGGGCGCCCCAGGCGTCGGCGGTGGCCTTGAGCGCTTCTTCGCGGCGCCCGCTGACCGTGAGCCGGGCCCCCTGCGAGGTCAGCCGCGCGGCCAGTGCGGAGCCGATGCCTCCGGTGGCCCCGGTGAGCAGAACGTTCGATCCCGATATGTCCACGACGACTCCCGTGCGGCGGCGGCCCTCTGCTGTTCGTTCGAACGAACAGTAGGGACTGCCCTGTCGGCTGTCCACACCCCCGGCACCCCAACTCCCCCGCCGGGCCCGGGTACTCGTGTCAGCCGATGGGGCAGAATGCCGACATGCCCCATGCTTCCGACACCCGCCAGCGCATCATCGACGCCGTACTGCGGATCATCGGGCAGGACGGCATCGCCGCCGTCACCAACCGGCGGATCGCCAAGGAGGCCGGCGTCTCCCTCGGTTCCGTCACCTACCACTTCGCCACCCAGCACGAGCTGCTGCGCGAAAGCCTGCTGCACTTCGTGGCGGAGGAGACCCGGCACTTCACGGAGCTCGCCGACGCCTGCACCGACGAGCGCTTCGACATCGGGCAGGCGGCCGAGGTGGTGGCCCAGGTCGCGGGCGGCAACGCCTTCGACAGCCGCCACATCGCCCCCTTCGAGCTGTACGTCCAGGCCGGCCGGGACGAGCGGCTGCGCGCCGCCGCGGCGGACTGCTTCGCCGCCTACGACCTGCTGGCCACCCGGATCCTGACCCAGCTCGGCGTGCCGGACCCCGAACGCCTGGCCGGCGTGGCCGTAGCCCTGGTCTTCGGCCAGCAACTCCGCCGCCTGGCCACCGGCGCCCCGGCCGCGGACCTCGTCGACACCCTGCTGATCCTGACGAAGTTCACCCCGCCGCAAGCCCCGTAGCCACCGAAGCTCAAGCGGGCCCGGCTGTGGTGTGAACAACGGTCACGGCCCCGCTAGGAGGAGTTCGTCATGGCCCAGCCGTTCCCGCCGGTCGAGCCGTCCGCCCACGGCTTCCTCGATGTCGGCGACGGCAACCGGATCTACTGGGAGACGAGCGGCAACCCCCGGGGAAAGGCGGCCCTGTGCGTACACGGCGGCCCCGGCAGCGGGGGACGCCGCGGCAGCCGCAGGATGTTCGACCCCCAGACGTACCGGATCGTCCTGTTCGACCAGCGCGGCTGCGGCGAGAGCCGGCCCCACGCGTCCGATCCGGCCGTCAGCCTCGAACACAACACGACCCACCACCTCGTCGCCGACATGGAGCGGCTGCGCGAGCACTTGGGCATCGAGCGCTGGCTCCTCTACGGCGGCTCCTGGGGCTCGACGCTGATCCTCGCGTACGCCCAGCGCCATCCCGAGCGGGTCTCCGAGATCGTCATCTCGGGCGTCACCATGACCAGGCCCGAGGAGATCGAGTGGCTCTACCGCGGCGTCGGGCGCCTGCTGCCCGGCGCCTGGGAGGCGTTCCGGGACGCGCTGCCGGAGGCGGACCGGGGCGGCGATCTCGTGGCCGCTTACGACCGGCTGATGAACAGCACCGACGAGGCGGTACGGATCGGGGCCGCGCGGAACTGGTGTGCCTGGGAGGACGCCGTCATCGCCCACGAGGCCCACGGCCGGCCCGGCGCGTACAGCGACAGACCCGGCGACGCGCTGATCGCCTTCGTCCGGATCTGCGCGCACTACTTCGCGCACCACGCCTGGCTCGAAGACGGCCAACTCCTGCGCGATGCGGGCCGACTGGCCGGGATCCCGGCGGTGCTGATCCACGGCCGGCTCGACCTGGGGAGCCCGCTGAAGACCGCGTGGGAGCTGGCCGGAGCCTGGCCCGACGCGGAGTTGCAGGTGATCGACGAGTCGGGCCATACGGGCAGCCCCGCGATGCACGACGCGATCCTTGAGGCGACGGGGCGGTTCGGCCGCAACGGGCGGTGACCGCGCCGCAGCGGGTCGGCTCCGCGACGCCTCGCGGCCACCGCCGGCTCAACCGGGCCCCGGCGGCGGGGTGGCGTCGGGGGTGGGAGTCGTGGTGTGGAGGCTGCGCTCCGCCAGGATGAGGGAGCGTTCGCGGACGCAGTCGGCGTGCACGACGACCTCGCCGGGATCGAGGCGGTCGATCGCGCTCTGCACGGCCGCCAGGGCGGGCTCGTACTGTCGCAGCCTGCGCAGCGCCCCCGCCTTGCGGAACAGCGCCTCCGGCCCCAGCAGGCCCTGCGCGAAGGCGGGGGTCTCCAGCAGCTCCAGCATCAGCGAGGCCTGGCGGGGAAGGTTCTCGCCGAGCCACAGGCCGTGCAGCAGCGCGTGGACCACCTTCTCCTCGTCGCCCGCCCTCGCCACCACGTCCGCCATCAGCTCCAGCCCCTCCGCCCGCGAGCGCCCGAGCAGGGCGAAGGCGTGCAGGGCGTCGGTGTACGGGTCCGCGTGCTCGCGCCCGGTCGGCGGCCCGGCGAAGAACTCCTCGATGGCGACGCAGCGGAAGTCGTACCGCAGCGTCGTCAGGAAGCAGTGCCACAGGGCCCGCCCGGACGCGGTGCCCGGATCCAGCGACGCCACGTACGCCTCGTCCAGGAACAGCAGGGCACTGGCTCCCTCGGCCCGCGCCCGCCACGCCAGGTCGCCCGTCACCCGGGCGGACTCGCGCCACGTCGCCCCTCCCCGCGCGAGCCATACCGCGGCCTCCCGCGTCCAGTCCCGGCCCGAGCCGATCTCCTCCGCCACCCGGGCGCGCACCATCACCCAGCCGCGCTCCCGCAGCCCCTCCGTGCCCTGTCCCAACGCGGACTCCACGGCGTCGGCCGCCCTCGGCAGCCGCCACAACCCGCCCGCCGCCCGCTCCGAGGCCGCCGTCCACCCCCGGGGCAGCGCCCCGATGGCCGCCTCCGCCGCCACGAGTCCCCGATGCCGCTCCACGTCCACCAGCCGCCTTCCTGAACCCGCCACACCCCGGCGCGCGTCTCCCGCCATCCACGGTGATACCCGAGCCCCGGCTCCGCTCGGGCCACGGCACGCAGAGCGGCCCCGCAGGAGGCCATACGGGCGAGCCGGCGCATCCGCAACGGCCGCACTCGGGGAAGGGAAGCAGGGCAGCGGTCACTGTGGAGCGGAGCGAAAGGGGTGGGTCGATTGGGCCGGGACGCGGACGTGGTGATCATCGGGGCGGGAGCCGCCGGCCTGAGCCTCGCCCTGCGCCTGACCGCCCCCGGCAGCTGGGTCACCGGTCCGCCCTCCGTGGTCCTCCTCGAAGCGGGCGCCGGCCCCCTGCGTGCGCCGGACCGGACCTGGTGCTTCTGGGAGGAAGGCCCGGGTGACCACGACCCGCTGCTGACCGGCCACTGGGACCGGCTGCGGGTGACCGGCGGCGACGGCCGCCCCGCCGAAACGGAACTCGGCCCGTGGCGGTACAAGATGCTGCGCTCCCCGCAGTTCGAGGCCGCCGCCGGCCGGACGCTGGCGGCCCGCGGCTGCCGACGCGGCCGACTGGACGTCGAGTCGGTACGGGACCGCCCGGGCGGCGCGGAGGTACGGGGGTACGACGCGGACGGGCGTGCGCAGACGTACCGCGCGCAGTGGGCCTTCGACTCGCGCCCGCTGCGCCCCCTGCCGCCCTCCCGCACCGCCCTGCTCCAGCACTTCAAGGGCTGGTTCGTCCACACCCCGGCTCCGGCGTTCGATCCGGCCTGCGCCCACCTCATGGACTTCCGGACGCCGCAGCCCGAGCCGGGCCTGTCCTTCGGCTACGTACTGCCCTTCAGCCGCACCGAAGCCCTGGTGGAGTACACGCAGTTCTCGCCGCGCGTGCTTCCCGAGGCGGCCTACGACAGGGAACTGCTGGCCTACTGCCGAGACGTCCTCGGCCTGCGCGCCTTCACGGTCGGCGGCACCGAGTCCGGCGTCATCCCCATGACCGACTCCCGCTATCCGCGCAGGCGCGGCCACTCCATCGTGCCCATCGGCGCGGCCGGCGGCGCGACCCGGCCCTCGACGGGCTACACCTTCGCCGCGATCCAGCGCCAGACCCGGGCCATCGACGCGGCGCTGCGCCACGGCCGCGACCCGGCCGTCCCCCGCCCGTACGGGGCCCGCCCGCTGGCCATGGACGCGGTGCTGCTGCGCGCCCTCGCGACCGGGCGGATGGACGGGGCACGCTTCTTCGCCGACCTCTTCCGGACGGTGCCGGCCGACCGGCTGCTGCGGTTCCTGGACGGTACGACGGCCTGGTGGGAGGACTTCCTGCTGGGCCTGCGCACCCCCGTGGCCCCCATGCTCGTGTCCCTGCTGGAACTGCCCCTGGTGCCACGGCGGACGCACTCCTGACCCGCCGCGGACGCTCCCACGGCTGCCCCCCGGAAGGAACCCATGCCACTCACGCGACCCCTGCCCCCGCTGCGCGACGACGACCTGGCCGCCGCCTTCGACCACGCCGCTTCGACCTACGACCTGCTGGTCGGCGCCCACCCCGGCTACCACAGCCAACTGCGCCGTTCCGCCCGCCGGCTCGGTGTCCGGTCGCTGCCCCCCGGCAGCCGGCTGCTCGACCTGGGCTGCGGAACGGGCGCCTCGACCGCCGCGCTGCTCGCCGCGGGCGCCCAGGGGTGCGAGATCACGGCGGTCGACGCCTCGGCCGGGATGCTGGAACGGGCCGCGGCGAAGCGGTGGCCGCACAACGTCTCCTTCGTCCACGCACCGGCGGACCGGTTGCCCGCCGCCGGAGCGGGCGGCCCCTTCGACGCGGTCTTCGCCGCCTACCTCTTCCGCAACGTCACCGACACCGACGGCGCGTTGGCGGCGGTCCTCGCGGCCATGGCCCCGGGCGGCCGCATCGCCGTGCACGAGTACACGCTGAGCGGCCGCGCGGTGCACCGGGCCGCCTGGAGCGCGGTGTGCCGGACAGTGGTGCTGCCGCTGGGCCGGGCGACGGGGGACGCGGCACTGTACGAGCACCTGTGGCGCAGCGTCGTCGCCTTCGACACGGCCCCGCGGTTCGCGGACCGGATGCGCCGCGCGGGGTTCACCGACGTACGGACCCTGCCGCTCGCCGGGTGGCAGGGCGGCATCACCCACACGTTCGTGGCGCGGGCCCCGGGACGCGGGAGGCCGACGGCATGACCTCCGAGAGCCGGGAGCGCCGCTACCCGGGCAAGGACCGGCGGGCGCGCGAAGTACCGGGGCGGCCGGGCCGGGAGCGGATCGCCGGACCCGCACCGCACGTCGCGGTGGTCGGCGGCGGCATCGCTGGGCTGGCCGCCGCGGTGCTGCTCGCGGAGCGCGGGGTCACGGTGACCGTTTTCGAGCGGGAGAACGGACTCGGCGGGCGACTGGCCGGGTGGCCGGTCCGGCTCGGCGACGGTGCGCGGGCCACGATGAGCCGCGGTTTCCACGCCTTCTTCCGCCAGTACTACAACCTGCGCGCGCTGCTCAGGCGTACGGATCCGGGCCTGCACGGTCTCGTAGGGCTGCCCGACTACCCGCTGCGGCACAGCGGCGGCGGCGAGGACGGCTTCGCCCGGGTACCGCGCACACCGCCGCTCAGCGCGCTGGGCTTCGTCGCCCGCAGTCCGTCCTTCGGCTGGCGCGACCTGACCCGGATGGACCCGCGCGCCGCGCTGCCGCTGCTGGACGTGGCCGTGCCCGAGGTCTACCGGCGGCTCGACGGGGTGAGCGCCGCCGAGTTCCTGGCCGCGATCCGGTTTCCGGAAGCCGCGCACCACCTCGCGTTCGAGGTGTTCTCCCGCAGCTTCTTCGCCGACCCGGCGCGGCTGTCGGCAGCCGAGCTGGTGCTGATGTTCCACATCTACTTCCTCGGCTCCAGCGAGGGCCTGCTCTTCGACGTACCGCGCGAGCCGTTCCCGCAGGCCCTGTGGGAGCCGCTGGGCCGTCACCTCGCCGTGCTGGGCGCCGACGTGCGCACGGCGACCGCCGTGGAGCAGGTCCGCCCCGCGGGGCCCGACGGCCACGAGGTGCGGGCGGCGGGCCGCGACGAACGCTTCGACGCGGTCGTCCTCGCCATGGACGTCCCCGGTCTGCGGCGGGTCGTGGCGGCCTCGCCCGGCCTCGGCGGCGAACAGTGGCGCGCCGACATCGCCGGGCTGCGCACCGCCCCGCCGTTCCTCGTCTCGCGACTGTGGCTGGACCGGCCGGTACGGCCGCAGCGCCCGGGCTTCCTGGGGACGAGCGGTTACGGGGACCTGGACAACGTCAGCGTCCTCGACCGCTGGGAAGGCGAGGCCCACCGGTGGGCGCTGCGTACCGGCGGCTCGGTCGTGGAACTGCACGCGTACGCCGTGGACCCGGCGCGGGATCGCGCGGAGGTGGAGCAACGGCTCGTGGAGCAGCTGCACGCCGTGTACGAGGAGACCCGGGGGGCGGGGACGGTCGACGTGCGGCACGAATGGCGCGAGGACTGCCCGCTGTTCGAGACCGGCGGCTACGCCTCCCGTCCCGGGGTCCGCACCCCCGATCCGCGGCTGGTGGTGGCGGGCGACATGGTCCGTACGGGGCTGCCGGTGGCGCTCATGGAGCGGGCGGCCACGAGCGGGTTCCTGGCCGCCAACGCCCTGCTGGAGCAGTGGGGGGTACGGGGCGAGACGCTGTGGACGGTGCCGGCCCGGGGGCGGTCCGCGACGATGCGGTCCCTCGCGCGGCTGGGCCGGGCCTGAAACGGTCCGCTCCCGGGCGTCAGCCGGGGAAGCGGCCCGTGCTGCGCAGGTGCCATCTGCGTTCCGCGTACGCCAGGTCGTCCTTCCAGAGCCGGCCCGCCGCCTGGCGCATGAGCGGCCGCAGCAGCGCCGCACCGGCCCGGGCGACGGCGAACCCGGGCCGCTCGGACGCGGCGATGACGGCCTCCGTCACCCTGGTCCTCGGCCGGCCGTCCCGCCCCGGCCCCAGCGGGGTCGCATGGGTTTCCACCACGGAGCCGCGCCCTTCGCCCTCGGTGATGCGCATGACGACGGTACGGGGCCCGGGGGCGGTGAACTCGGCGGTGACGGGGATGACGATCCGGCCGGCGAGGCGGAAGGACACCCGTACCACCAGGGCCTCGGCCGGTGCCGGCGCCGACGGGCCCGGCGCGTCCAGCACCCGGAGGTCGACGAAGGAGTAGGGGTGGAACCAGGCCCCGTGCCACGGGTCGAGACGGTTGGCGACGATGTCCTCGGGTTCGCAGGTCCCGGTGGCCCCGTAGACGGCGGCCACCGCGCGGGCCGGGCCGGGCCGCCGGGGTACGACGGGCCGGGGCGTGGGCTCCTCCCCGCCGTGCGCATCGAGCCGGACCCAGCACAGGACGCCGTCGTCGTGCGCCGGGTAGCCGGTCCAGCCGGCGAACGGGCCACCGTCCAGGGCCAGTCCGTGCCAGTGGCAGACGAGTGTCCCGCAGTGGACCCGGGCCTGCGCCAACGGGGCCCCCAGGTGGGGGCAGATGCCGGGGCCGGCCGCCAGCCGGCCCTGCCCGTCGCGCCACGCCACGATCTCCTCGCCGGCCACGGTGAACCCGTGCGGCCTGCCGGGCCCGATGCCGCAGGAGGCGCCCAGCACGTACCAGTTGCCCGACGGGCGGGCGAGCGCGCGCTCCAGCGACGCCCCGATGGCCCGTGGCGAGGCGGCGCGCCAGGTGGGCTCCTGGCGCTCCCAGGGGACGGGCGCCCGGCGCAGGCTGAGCGGGTAGCGGCTGCGGCGGGTGCGTTTCGGACTCACCGGGCTGTCTCCGTCACGTTCTCGGTCAGGTTCTGCGGCGCGGGCCGGCCGGCCTGCTGCGGGAAGCCGCCGGAGCGGCGCCGTCGGGCGGCGACGGCCCGTACCAGGCCCCGCCCCGCGACGGCCGCCCGGCGCCGCCGGGGGACCGTCGAGCGGCGGTGCACCGAGGCGTACCCGTCGCGGGCGACGGCGTCGAGGATGTCGCCGTACAGCACGAAAGCGGTGCGGATACAGGGCCGGCTCGTGGGGTGCAGCAGGCCGATGCCGGGTGCGGCCCGCGCGTAGACGCTCCTGGTGTGCGCGACCGCGGCCTTGAGCGCCTCGGTGATCCGGGGGTCAGCACGCCCCGTGCCGCGGCTCCACAGCAGCAGGTCGCGGTCCACGCCGTGCGCGCCGAGGAGGTCCAGCGGCAGGTAGACGCGGCCGCGGTCGAGGTCTTCGCCGACGTCCCGGATGAAGTTGGTCAGCTGGAACGCCTCGCCGAGCGCGGCGGCGTACGGCGCGGCCTCGTCCTGGGGGCCGACCGTGCCGAGGACGGGGAGCATCTGCAGGCCGATGACGGCGGCCGAGCCGTGCATGTACGCGCACAGGTGCCGCATCGTCGGATAGTGGGTGACGCTGAGGTCGCTGCGCATGGAGGCCAGGAAGTCGGTGAAGTGGGCGGCCGGGATGCGGTAGCGCGCCGCGGTGTCCGCCAGGGCGCGCACGACGGGGTCTTCGCTGCCACCGCCGCCCAGTACCGCCGTGAGCGAGGCGGTGAGGTCGTCCAGGAGCCGCGAGCGCTGCCCTTCAGCGGCGCCCCCGAGGTCGTCGACGATGTCGTCCGCCCACCGGGCGAAGCCGTAGAGGGCGTGGACGGCCGGGCGGCGCTCGGCGGGCAGCAGGCGCGTGGCGAGGAAGTACGTCTTGCCGTGGCGGGCGTTGAGGCGCCGGCAGGCGGCGTACGCGGCGCGCAGGTCCGGCTCGGTGATGCCGGCCGCGTCCAGTTCATGTCGGGTCACGCCGGAGCTCCGTTCTCGGTGGACCGGCCGCGGGGGAGCGGACGCCGGGTTTCCGCCGTGATGCGGGCGGCGGCGAGCTTCCCGGAGACGAGGACCGTGGGGACGCCGACACCGGGTGTCGTGCCGCAGCCGGCGATGACGGCATTGGAGGTGCCCCGCACGAGGTTGCGCGGGCGGAACGGGCCGGTCTGGGCGAAGGTGTGCGCGGCGGAGAAGGGGGTGCCGGCGGCGTGGCCCTGCGCGGTCCAGTCGGCCGGGGTGACCAGGACTTCCTCTTCGACGGCGGCTTCGAGACCGCTCAGGCCCCGGCGTTCGAGCACGGCGAGCAGCTCCCGGCGGTAGCGGGGTCCGAGCACGGCCCACTGGCCGGCCGAGGGCCCGACGTCGGTGTTCGGGCAGGGCGCCAGGACGTACAGGCCGTGCCGCCCGGCCGGGGCCAGCTGGGGGTCGGTGGCGGTGGGCCGGGTGACGAGGAGGGAAGGGTCGCTCATCAGCCGCCCGGTCCGCGTCAACTCGTGAAAGGTTTCCTTCCATTTCCGGCCGAAGAAGATCGAATGGTGGGCGAGCCCGGGCCAGCTGCGGTCGGTGCCCAGGTGCAGGACCACGGCCGAGGGCGAGTGCCGCAGCCGCACGGGCCGCCGCGGTGACGACCCGAGGAGCCGGTAGGTGACCGGCAGGTCGGGCGTGAGGACGACGGCGTCGCAGGCGATGCGCTGCCGGTCGGTGACGACGGCGGTGATCCGCTCGCCGCGCCGCTCCAGCCGCGTCACCTCCTGCCCGTAGAGCAGGGTGGCGCCCGCGTCGGCGGCGGACGCGGCCATGGCACGCGGCAGGGCGTGCATGCCTCCGGTGGGGAAGTAGACGCCGGCGACGGTGTCCATGTAGGCGATGACCGCGTAGGCGGCCAGCGCGCGGGCCGGCGGGACGCCCGCGTACAGGGCCTGGAAGGAGAAGACCCTGCGCAGCCGCTCGTCCTTGACGAAGCGTCCGATGGCGGGGTCCAGCCGGCCGAAGCCGCCCAGCGCCGCCAGGCGGACGAGGTCGGGGTGCAGCAGTTGCCGGGGCGAGTCGAAGTTCGTGTCGATGAACCGCTTCATCTGAGCCCGGTAGAGGTCCTGGAGCCAGTGGCGCAGGCGCCGGTAGCCCAGTGCCTCACGGCTCCCGGCGAACCGCTCGACCTCCGCTTCCATGGCCTCGGCGCCGGTGTGTACGTCCAGCGAGCTGCCGTCGGCGAAGGAGGCGCGGTAGGCGGGGTGCAGGGGGGTGAGCTCCAGCCGGTCGCCGAGCGCGTCGCCGACGGCTGCGAAAGCCTCTTCCAGCAGGTGGGGCATGGTCAGGACGGTGGGGCCGGTGTCGAAGCGGAAGCCGCCCCTGGTCAGGAGACCCGCCCTGCCCCCGGGTACCCGGGCGCGCTCCACGAGGGTCACCCGCCGCCCCGCGCCCAGCAGGTGCAGGGCGGCGGCGAGGCCGGCCAGGCCGGCGCCCACGACGACCACGTGGTCCGTACGCCCGGGGACCGTCCTCATCGGCCACCTCCGGCGCACCGGGCCGCGGCGGCCGGGGACGGTGACGGGGGCGGGGGCGAGGACGAGGGCAGCGGGCCGGGGGACGCCACATCCCGCAGGAGTCGTACGAGGGTGAGCGCGGCCGGGCCGCGGAGCTCCGCCCGGCCCGCGTGGCGCTCGGCGGTGGCGGCCAGCCGCCGGATCCGCCGTTCGACGCGGGCGACCGCCCCGGTGCCCCGGAGGACCTCCCTGACCTCGGCCAGGCCGGCTTCGGTGAGGGACCGGTCGCCCAGGGACCGGTCGAGGAGGCGCAGCGCACGCGGGTCCGGGCGGGCGGCGGCGAGGGACCGGGCCAGCGCCACCAGGTAGGTGTTCTTGCCCGCCCGGACGTCGTCGCCCGCCGGCTTCCCGGTGACCTCGGGGTCGCCGAACACCCCGAGCAGGTCGTCGCGGAGCTGGAAGGCGACCCCGGCGCAGCGCCCGGCGGCGCCCAGCGCCGCCACCGTGGCGCCGCCCGCCCCGGCCATGGCGGCGCCCAGGACCATCGGCCGCTCCACCGTGTACCGGGCCGTCTTCAGACAGGCGGTGCGCAGCGCCAGCACGGTGGAACGGGTGCCGGTGGCCTGGGTGTACAGGTCCAGGTACTGTCCGGCCACCATCTCGGTACGCATCAGCCGCCATATCTCCAGCACCGGGTCCCGTGCCGCATCCGGCAGACCGGCCGCGGCCACGAGGTCGTCGGCCCATACGAGGGCCAGGTCCCCGGCGAGGACGGCGGCGGAGGCGGCGAAGGCTCCGGGCTCCCCGCACCCGTCGGCGTACTGCGCTTCGAGCTGTGCGTGGAAGGACGGGCCGCCCCGGCGCAGCGCGGACCGGTCCATCACGTCGTCGTGGACGAGGGCGCAGGTCTGGATCAGCTCCAGGGCCGCGGCGACGCGCAGCAGGGCCGGGGTCAGGGCCTCGCCGGCCCCGCAGGCGCGGGCGGCCCACCAGAGGAACCTCGACCGGTTGCGGCGCCCGCCCCGCAGGGTGAAGGCGGCGAGGCGGTCCGCCACGTCGGAGGCGAAGACGGAGTCGAGCGCGCGGGCCCCGACCCGCAGCTCGTCCAGGACGGCTGCGAGCTCCTGGCGCACCGCCGCGGCCACGTCTGCGTCCACCCGCGCGCACCCGGGACCGGTCGACCCGGCCCGTGCCGCGGCCTGGGCGTGTTCGAGAACGGCCTTCGGAATCAATTGCGGTCCTCCGTCGGATGGGCGACTGCGCTCTCGGTGGTTCGGCGGCCGGTGAACCTTCGGATGCACGCGCGCGCACCGAATCCTGTCGCCGTGGCCGTGATCCACCTCTGTCCTTCCCCGCCCTGCGCGCGCCGGACGTCGTTTCCCCCCGGACGGCCCAAGCGATGCGGTGCTGCCCCGGCCTCGCCCGTAGATCCCCGACGGGCCCGTTCCACCCGCTCCGGCGGCACCCTCCCGCCGCACCCCCCGGCAGACGCCGCACCCTCCGGCAGCCGGCCGCGGCAGCCGGGGGACAGCCGTGAGCAGCCGACGGGCAGCCGTGAGCAGCGGCGGCTCCGGCCGATCGGGCGCCCCGGAACCGCCGCAGGCCTACCGGGGCGTACTGCTCGCCAGGAGGGGTAGGCGCCCGGCAACAGCCGCAACCGCTTCCAGCAGCGGGAGGAGCCATGACCCGACGAGTCCACGAGGTGATGACCGAGAAGCCGGTGACCGTCGAAAAAAGCACCTCACTGGCAGAGGCCGCGCGCGTGATGCGCGACGCCGACATCGGGGACGTCCTGGTCGTCGACGAAGGCCGGCTGCGCGGCATCCTGACCGACCGGGACCTCGTCATCCGCGCCATGGCCGAGGGCCGGGATCCCGCCGAGACGACGGTGCAGGCGGTCTGCAGCACCGAGATGATCACCGTCGAGCCCGACGACGGCGTCGACCAGGCCAGCGACCTCATGCGCCGGCACGCACTGCGGCGCCTGCCCGTACAGACGGCGGACGGGAGACTCGTCGGCGTCGTCACCCTCGGCGACCTGGAGGTGGAACGCGACCCGGGGTCGGCCTTCGCCGCGATCTCGGCCGCGGAACCGGACACCTGAGGTACCGCCTGCCGGTCCGGCGGAGCCGGCGCCCCGGCCCCTCCTTAGGATGCTGTCGTATCGGCGCGGGAGGGGGCGGCGTATGCCGGGGGGCGCGAGCACGGGCCGGGCCGGTCCGGGGGTCGAGATGACGCGGGTGGGCGCCCGGTGGCGGGTGACCCGCCCGTGGCCGCCGCACTTGCGGCCGATCGTGCACAGCTACGCCGGCTACTGGGAGGCGGCGGCCTCGCCCTACCGGGTGCGGCTGGTCCCCACGGGCCGAGCCGTCGTGGTGATCAGCCTCGGCGAACCGTTCGCGCACATCAGCAGACTGGACGGCACGGCACCCCACAGTCAGGTGACCGGCTCGCTGGTGGCCGGTCTGGAGGACGGCCCCCGGGACTGTGACCATCCCGGTGGCCAGGAGGCCATCCGGCTGGAGCTGACCCCATTGGGTGCCTACCGGCTGTTCGCCGTGCCGATGAGCGAGCTGACCAACAGGGTGGTCCAGCTCGGTGACGTCCTCGGCCCCGAGGCCGGAATGCTGGTGGAGCAATTGGCGGCCACCGGCGACTGGGCGGCCCGCTTCGACCTGCTGGACCTCGCGCTGACCGCCCGGCTCGAACGCGGCCCCCGTCCCGCGCCCGAGGTGGCCCACGCCTGGCGACTGCTGTCCCACGCCGGCGGGGCGATCCCGGTGAGCCGGATCGCGGCCGAAGTGGGCTGGAGCCAGAGCTACCTGGTGCGCCGCTTCACCGAGCAGGTGGGCCTGACGCCCAAGACGTCCGCCCGCGTACTGCGCTTCCACCGGGCCATGAGGCTGCTCACCCGCGAGGGCGCGCACCTCACGGAGGCGACGGCCGCCTGTGGCTTCTACGACCAGGCGCACCTGAACCGCGAGTTCCGCGCGCTGGCCGGCACCACCCCCGGCCGGCTGGCGACGGCCCGAGTGGCGGAGGGAGCCCTCGCGCTCTGACGGCCGAGGTCAGATTTGTCCAAGCCAGGCCGTCCGCACGCCGATAGTGTCGCCGCTCGTAGTCGATCAGGCACCTGCGTACCTGGACCGCCTCCGCCGGGACGAAGCCTTCCCCGACCGGCGGCCGGGGCGGCCCGAGCGACGGTGAACCTGGCTCGGAGGGGAGTATTCGATGGAGAACCTGCTGCGCATCCTCGTGGCCGGCGCGCTCTCGGGCGCCTTGATCGGTCTGGCGGGGGCCCTCGGCCGACGTCGGCGCAGCCGCCGGGAGGGCGGTGACCCGGACGCCCGCTGACGCCGGTACCACGCGGTGCGCGTTCGCGACCCACGCGCCCGTGTGACCGGTCGCCGCGCGCGTCCACCGGGGGGGACGGCGGCCGCCGAACGCGATGCACGCGCGTGCGGTGCCCGTCGGCCCTACGGAGTCACCTGTCGGTGGTGCGCGAGAACAGCTGTCCGTATCCGTCGATCCCGGCGGCCGAGCTCCCGGCGGCCCGGAGCGCGGCCCACAGCAGTACCTGGTTGGCCGTCAGTACCGGCCGTCGCAGGGTCCGTTCCATGCTCTCCACTGCCCCCACGGCGCGGAAACCGTTGCCGCCGACGACCACGGCCTCGGCGTCGGACGGCACGTGGCCGGCGACCCAGTCGTGCAGTTCGGCGGGCCGGATCAGCCGCTGCCCGCTGGGGAGCGAACAGGGAGCGGCGTACACCACCCCGAAGCCCGCGGCTTCGTAGTACGCCCGGCCGAGGCCGTTCAGTTCGGCGCTGAACCACGGCGGGTCGACCAGGGCGATCCGGTCCGCCCCCAGGGCGCGCAGCGCCCGCGCCGTGGCCGAGCAGGTGCCGACCACGGGCAGGCCGTGCGCCCGCGCGGACAGCCGGTCCAGCATCCCCGCCTCGGCTTCGGCTCCGGTCACGTACGCCGAGCTGGTGAAGGCGAACGCGAGCACGTCGACGGGCGCGGCGGCCAGCAGCTGCGCGGCCTCGTCGACATGGGGAGGGTCGGCGAAGGCCCGTACGGGGGCGAGCGGGATCGTGGGGTCCATGGCACCGCCCGACCGCATCGCGCCGAAGGGGACGCGCGCCGCGTGGATCCCGACGTCGCCGGGTGCCATGGCCCGCAGCTCGGACTCCGGTCCCACATCGGCGTGCGGGGTGAGCACGCCGATGCGCACCCGTGTGTCCCAGCCGTCCGGTCGGTACACCCTCGTCCTCCTCCGCGTCCGAGGCAGCATGGTTCGTCCGGCCCATCTTCTGCCTCCCGGCAGCCATCCTGTTGGAATCGCCGCGCCGCCGGGCGTGTGAGCCGGAGGCGCCGCGGGCGGCGGTGTTTGCTGACGGCAGACAGCACCCGAGCCGCGCGGCCACCACGCTCCAGGAGGAACCGGACCATGAAGTTCGCACAGATCATCGACTTCGAGACCGAGCGGATCGACGAGGTACGTGACCTCATGCGCGCCTACGAGGAGCAGGTCCGCTCGACGGGCCGGAGCAACACCCCTGCCGCCCGCACCCTGCTCCGGGACCGGGCCAACCCCAACCGCTACCTCGCCGTGGTCCGGTTCGAGTCCCACGAGGCCGCGATGGCCAACAGCAACGCGCCCGAGACCGGCGAGCTGGCCCAGCAGCTCTCGGGGCTGATGACCAGGCCGCCGGTCTACACCGACTGCGACATCGCGGAGGACCGGACGCTGGGCTGACCCGCGCCCGCCCCGGCGGGTTCAACACGTTCTGCGCAGGGCGGACCTCGGACACGGGTCCGCCCGCAAGCCATGGTCGGGCTTCTGGGCGAGTACGAAGAACTCGCCGCCCGACAACAGGCCGCCAGGCTCCGGTGGCACACCCGGCGGCTCACGCTGCCCGAACCTCCCGCACGGTGGCGCTCGCTTCGGCGGAGACGCCGAACAACTGCCCGCTGTAGCAAGGCGCTCCGGAGCGCCCCCACCGCCCCCGGCGAACGCGCACCGTTTGAGGCCGGGTCAGTCGGTCATACGCGGCAGGAGGAAGTCATGGCCAACACATCTGACGAAGACACACAGAAGAAGGCGGACGAAAGGAAGCCCCCGCGCCCGGCAGCGGTGATCCTCTCGGCGATGCAGCAGCTGTCCCAGCTGCTCGGCCTGCCGGCAGAGGCGGTGAGCTCCTGCGAGCGCGCCGAGGACGGCACCTGGAAGCTGAAGGTCGAGATCGTCGAACTGCCCCGCGTTCCGGACACGATGACGCTGCTCGCTTCGTACGACGTGGAAGTCGACGGCGACGGCGAGCTCATCGGCTACCGGCGTACCCGCCGCTACGAAAGGGGTCGTGCGGACCGCCGCTGATCCGGCGGAAGCGCCCGGCCCTGCCCGACAGAAAGGGAACCGGAAACTATGACTGTCGTTCCTGCCCAGCCCGCACCTGCCGCCTCGGGCGGCGGCTCCAGCGGCCTGTACGACGTACTCGAACTCATCCTGGACCGCGGCCTGGTCATCGACGCGTTCGTACGGGTCTCCCTGGTCGGCATCGAGATCCTCAAGATCGACATACGCGTGGTCGTGGCCAGCGTGGACACCTACCTGCGCTTCGCCGAGGCCTGCAACCGACTCGACCTGGAAGCCGGCCCCCGCAAGAGCCCCGGCCTGCCCGACCTCGTCGGTGAAATGACCGAATCGGGGGCACGCGGCAAGACCAAGGGCGCCCTGAGCGGCGCCGCGCAGACCATCTCCGACGCCTTCAGCCAGGCCCGCGACGAGAGCTCCGAAGAGAAGACGACCGAGAGCCGGCCGCGGCGCCGCACCACCACCCGCCGGGAGGAGAAGGAATGAGCACCTACGTCTACGGCATCACCCGCGCATCGCAGAAGCTGCCCGACAGCATCGAGGGGATAGGCGATCCGCCGCTGCCGGTCCGTACCGTCAAGGCCGGGGAGCTGGTGGCCCTGGTCAGCGACGCTCCCACGGAGCTGAAGGCCAAGCGCCGCGATCTGCTCGCCCACCAGCGGGTGGTGATCCAGGCGCAGGTGAGCGGGCCCGTCCTGCCGCTGCGCTTCGGCGGCGTCTCTCCCGACGACGAGGCCGTCGGCGCGATCCTCAACGAGCACCACGACGCCTACCTGGCCCGGCTGGGCGTCCTGACCGGCCGGGACGAGTACAACGTCAAGGCCAACCACCACGAGGATGCGGTCCTGTACGCCGTACTCGCGGCCGACCCCGAACTCCGCGCCCGGCACGAGGCCAACCGTGCGGCAGGGGGCGGCACCCACGAGCAGAAGCTGGCCTTCGGCGAACTCGTCGCCCGGGCGGTCGCGGAGCGCGAGCGCGCGGACGCCGGACTGATCGAGCAGACCCTCGCGCCCCTCGCCGAAGGGGTGCGCCGGGGTCCCGAGGGCACGGGCTGGCTCGCCAACTACTCGTTCCTCGTCGACCGCGAGCGCCGGGAGGACTTCCTCGCCGCCGTCCGCGGCCTGTACGAGCAGTACGAACACCTCCAGGTGCAGGCGACCGGACCGCTGCCCCCGTACAGCTTCGCCGAGGCGGGCTGAGCCCCCGTGGGGCTGCTCAAGGAAGTACTGCTGCTCCCTGCCGCGCCGCTGCGCGGGACCGGCTGGGTCCTGCGCCAGGTCGTCGCGGAAGCGGAGCGGCAGTACTACGACCCCGCCGTGGTCCAGCGCGAGCTCGCCGAGCTCGTCGCGGCCTTCGAGGCGGGCCGCATGGACGAGTCCGAATTCGACCGCCGGGAGGACGAACTCCTGGCCCGACTTGAAACCAGGATGCGACCCCAATGAACAACCGCATGGCAATGGGAGTGGCGCTGAGTGCCGGCTACGTGCTCGGCCGCACGAAGAAGGCCAAACTGGCCTTCGGCCTGACGACGCTGGTGCTCGGCCGCAAACTCGCCCCGGACGGAGCGTCGGTCGCTTCCTTCATAGGCAGCCGGCTGGGCGACAGCCCCCAGCTCAAGGAGATACGCGAGCAGTTGCGTACGGACCTGCGCGGGGTGGGATCGGCGGCCGCGAGCGCCCTGCTCGACCGGCGGCTGGAGGCGGTGGCCGACCGGCTCCACGACCGTACGCTGGACGTACAGGACCGCCTCGCCGGCCTGACCGGCCGCGACGACGAGGACGACGGCCGTGCGACCGACGAGGCCGATGAGGCTGACGGGGAGGACGAGAGCGGCGAGCGGGGCAAGGCCCGGGCGGCCGACGAGGGGGACGAGGACGGCGCCGCCGAGCGGTCGGCCCGCAAACGCCCGGCCCGCAAGCAGGCAGCCTCCCGTACGGGCAACCGCCGCACCTCCTCCGGCACGGCCAAGAGCCCCGACAGGGCCAAGCGCAGCAGCACCGGCGCCGACAAACCGCCTGCCCGGCGCGCCGCGAAGCGGTCCGCCGACCGCGGCCGGGGAGGTGACGGCGATGCCTGAGACCACCCTGGCACGACTCAAGGACAGTCCCGCCGCCGACCGGGCCAAGCAGGAACTGGAGGCCTACCTCCTGGCCCAGGCCGAACGCCTGCTGGCAGGGGCCGGGCGGGCCATGGGCCGGTCCACCGCCCACCTGAACGCACTGGCCGACGGCAGCAGCCCCGGCCTGAAGGCACTCGCGCTCGACGGTGCCCGCAGGATCGGCAAGGGGCGCGGCCCCCTCCGGGCGGTCGTCGAAGCCGGGGCGAAGCAGGCCAAGGACAAGGCTGCGGACGCCCTGCGCGACCGGCTGGGCAGGCGGGGCGGCAAGCCCGGCCGCGGCCGGCCCACCGTCATCCTCGAATCGGTGGACGTCGGCGTGCCCGTCAAGGACGCCTACAACCAGTGGACCCGGTACCGCGACTTCCCGGAGTTCGCGCGCGCCGTCACCAGCGCCGAAGCCACCGACGAGACCACCAGCAACTGGAACGCCAAGATCTTCTGGTCCCGCCGCAGCTGGACGGCTCACGTCACCGAGCAGGTGCCCGACGAGCGCATCGCCTGGACGTCCGAGGGCGCCAAGGGCACCACCCGCGGCGTGGTCACCTTCCACGAACTGGCGGTCGACCTCACCCGTGTCCTGCTGGTCATCGAGTACCACCCGCAGGGCCTCATGGAGAAGACCGCCAACCTCTGGCGGGCACAGGGCCGACGGGTCCGCCTGGACCTGAAGAACTACGCCCGTTACCTCACCGTGAAGGGCGGCGGGTCCGACGGTTGGCGCGGTGAGATCCGCGAGGGCGAGCTCGTCGAGGACCACCAGGAGTCCGCGGAGCACGAGGAGCCCGACGAGACCGACGCGGAGGACACGACCGACCCCTACGAGGACGAAGCCGCGGCCCCCGAGGCCGACGAGGCGGACGACGACGCCTACGACGAGGCCTATGAGGACGAGGGCGAGGACGAACCGGACGCGTACGCCTACGAGGACGAGGACGGCTACGAGGACGAAGCCGACACCCCCGAGGGCGACCGCGTGGAACCGGACGAGGAAGCCGGCCCCGCCCCCGAGGACGACGAGCCGGAAGCCGCCCGGCCGCGCGCCCGCCGGGAAGACCGACGGCGCGCATGACCATGCCCTCCGGCCTGCCCCGGCCTTACGACGACAACTCCAGTGCCAACCTCGCCGACATCCTCGAACGGGTCCTCGACAAGGGCGTGGTCATCGCCGGTGACATCCGCATCAACCTGCTCGACATCGAACTGCTCACCATCAAGCTCCGCCTGGTGGTCGCGTCGGTGGAGCGGGCCAAGGAGATGGGGATCGACTGGTGGGAACAGGACCCCGCCCTCTCCTCCAAGGCACGGCACCGCGAACTCGGCAGGGAGAACGAGGAACTGCGCCGACGCGTCGCCGAGCTGGAAGCGCGCCAGGAGGAACTGCCGTGACCGACGAACTGCTCTACGTCTACACCGTGCTGCGGAGCGCGACGCCGCAGTCCGTGCCCCTGGCGCTCGACCCACAGGCCCGTCTGGGTCACGGGCTCGAGCTGGTCGAGCACCAGGGGCTCACGGCAGTCGCAGAGCCCGTGGCGGCGGCCCACTTCGACGAGGAGCCGCTGCGCGCCCATCTGGAGGACCTGGACTGGCTCGCCGACGTGGCCCGGGCCCACCACGACGTGGTCGCCCATGTCGGACGCCAGACCACCACTGTTCCGCTCCGGCTCGCGACCCTCTGCCGGGGCCGCGACGGAGTCCGGCGGCTGCTGGCCGACGCCCACCGGGCCATCGGCGAAGCCCTGGAACGGGTGAAGGGCGCGGAGGAGTGGGGCGTCAAGCTCTACGCGCAGCCCGCACCCGCCGTCCCCCCGGCCACCGGCCCGGGCACGGCGGGGGCCTCCACCGCCTCCACCGCCTCCGCCGCTTCCGGCCGCGACTACCTCCGCCGCCGCCTGGCGGACCGCCGGGACCAGGCCGACCGTACCGGCCGGGCCCAGCGAACGGCCGAGGCCCTCCACGAACGGCTCAGCCACGAGGCGTCCGGCGCCGTCCTCCACCCGCCCCAGCACCAGCAGCTCTCCCAGGCGCCCGGACAGAACGTCCTCAACGCCGCCTACCTCGTGCCCACCGCGCACCGACAGGCCTTCCTCGACAAGGTCCCGGCGGCCGACGACCTGCCGCCCGGCCTCCGGGTGGAAGTCACCGGCCCCTGGGTTCCCTACTCCTTCACCCAGACCACCGCGCCCGCCGCGTCGGCCGAACCCGCATGACCGGAGACCAGGATGTCGCCCTCGTGGACCTCCTCGACCGCCTGCTGGCGGGCGGCGTGGTCCTCGCCGGCGACATCACCCTGCGGATCGCCGACATCGACCTGGTGCGCATCGACCTCAAAGCCCTGATCAGCTCGGTGAACGACACCGTGCCCGCCCCCTGGAGGGAAGGAGCGTCATGAGCCGTCCGCAGCGGGTGGACCTCGACCCCGACACCGTGGAACGCGACCTCGCCCGCCTCGTCCTGACCGTCATCGAACTGCTGCGGCAGCTGATGGAGTGCCAAGCCCTGCGCCGGGTCGAGAGCGGCGGCCTCACCGAGGACCAGGAGGAGCGGCTCGGCCTGACGCTAATGCTCCTCGAAGACCGGATGGACCTCCTGCGCAGCCGCTTCGGACTCCGCCCCGAGGACCTCAACATCGACCTCGGGCCGCTGGGAAAGCTCCTGTGACCGCGCGGGGTTTACCACACGGGCATGCGGTTACACGCGGGACATGACTGAATCGGAGAAGTCCACCAACAGCCGTTCCACAGACCGTAGTTCCTCCAACGGAACCAAGACCAGGTCCCGGGCGGGGAGTGCCGCGCGCGAGGGCGCGAAGGCGGCCTCCGACGCGGCGAGCGGCACCGCGGGCGTATTCACGGCGCTGCCCGCCCCGCTGGCGGAGAAGACCGCAGCGGCGGCGCAGGCACTCCGCGGCACCGTCGGCCGGGCCGGCTGGGTCTGGAGCGCGCTCCGGGCCCGCAAGGCCATCGCGGCCGGAGCCGCCACCGCGGGCGCGGCCGCCGTAACCACCGCCTACACCCTGGGCCGCCGCACGGCCCTGCGCCGCCGCGGCCCGCTCACCAGGCTCACCGGCGGCCGCATCTGACTCTGGGCTGTGCGGAAGGCGGGGATCTCTTGCCCACCTGCGGGGATAAGAAACAAATAAGAATCGAATGCATGGGGGCGGAGCGCCCGGGCAGAAGGCGCTTCGGAGGTTGATAACTATGGTTCCCCTGCTTCTCGTTCTTCTGCTCGCCCTGATCCTCTTCGGTGCCGGTTTCGCGGTGAAGATCCTCTGGTGGGTCGCCATCGCCGTGCTGGTGCTGTGGCTGATCGGTTTCGTCGCTCGTCCGAAGGGGGGCAGCGGCCGCTGGTATCGCTGGTAGTCGCACCGCGACGGCGCGGTACACCCACGCAGGGCGGTGGCCCGTCGTGCTCCTCTTCCGAAGAGGGCGCGGCAGGCCACCGCCCTGTTCCGCTTGTTGCCCGGCCCCGGTGACAGCCGCACGGGGGTCCCACCCCGGCCTTCGCAGTACTGGCGGCGCGCCTGCTGCACGCCGACACCACCGGTCTGGAGCGTCATTCCCGGGACTGGTCGGCTGCCATCGTGAGGAACTCAACGAGCAGGCGGTTCGTCTGCGCGGGGGCCGCGGTGGGCAGCGCGTAGTGGGTCAGGTGCGGGAGCGTCTCGATCCGGGCGTGCGGTACGGCCTCGCGGGCGCGGGCCGCGACCTTCTCCGGATCGTGAGCGCTGCTGCGGCCGGCCAGCAGGACCAGCAGCGGGGCGCGGAGCGCCCTGGGGTCGGGGCGGCGGCCCACGATCAGCTTGCGGTCCGCGACATCCGAGACCGCCAGGGCGTAGAGCCGCTTCCACTCCGGGTCGGTGTCGGTGCCCGCCGTCTCGCGGTCGAGGTAACCGAGCGCGCGGGCCGCCGTCTGCCGCACCAGCACGGGAAGTGAGCGCAGCAGGAAACTCGGGCGGTAGCCCGCGAAACACTGGGTCGGATCGAGGAGCGCCAGCCGCTCGACCCGCTGCGCCGCGTGCAGGGCGTACGTCAGCGCGATCCAGGCACCGTAGGAGTGCCCCAGCAGGCTGACGCCGGCGATGCCGAGGCCGTCGAGGAGCGCGTCCAGCCAGGCCATCAGGTCGGCGGTGGCACGCAACGGGCGGCCCGCCCGCACGCTGCGGCCGGCGTCGCCGAGGATGTCGGCGGCGAACACCCGGTGGTCCACGCCGAGCGCCGCGGCGTTGGCGAACCAGACGGCGCCGGTGGAGCCGCCGCCGTGCAGGAGCAGAAGCGGAGGGGCGTCGACCGGCCCGTACGCATGGACCCGGGTCGTGCCGTACGGGGTCGGGACGTCGATCTCGGCGGTACCGGCCGGCCAGCGGGCCAGCAGTGCGTCGTAGGCGGCGAAGAAGTCTTGGGATGCGGACACGGTGTACCTCCTGAGCGGCCTCTCGTTGATCAATCATCCCACCCTGAACTCCGCCTACGGAGGCCCGGGTTCGCCGTACGCAACGGCCTGCACGCGAGCGCCCTGCGGGCCTTGGTCCGGCTGCTCGACGCCGACCGCGCGGGCAATCCCTCACCCCGGTACGGCTCGGCGAGGCGCTGAACCTCAACTCGGCGGACTACGGCTGTCCGGGGTTCCCACCGGACCAGTACAGGGCGGTGTCGATGTCGCGCGGGGTCCAGCCTGCGGCGGGCGCCGCGCTGTGTGCGAGGAGGTCGTCGAGGAGTTGCACGTAGCGGCCGTAGCGTCCCGGCGCCCGGGTGAGGGTGAGACCAAGGGCGTCGAGTGCTTGTTGGACACGGCGGTCGTAGACGGCCATCCGCGTAGGTGCGGCTGCGGTCAGGACCGCTGAGGCAAGGGCGTCACCGGAGGCGAAGCCGGGCAGCGCGGTGATGACGCGACGTCCTGCGCCGGCCGCCTCACCGAGGGGCAGCGCGGTGTCGCGGACCGCGGCCACGGCTCGCTCGGTGACGGCGCGCACCTGGCTGTCGGGCTCGGACATGAGCGCCGATGCCCACCGCGTCCGCGCGGAGAGCCGTTTCCAGACGACCAGCGCCGCGATGTCGGCCTTGCCGAGGCTGCCCGCACGGTCGGCGCGCTGCGCCACCTCGTGGAAGGTCTCGTCGTAATGGGGCGGGACGTGGGCCAGGTAGCCGGCCCGGGCGGGGACGAGGACGTCCCATGCATGGCCGTAGCGGGCAGCGGACGCCTCGTCCGCCGTCGCGCCCGAGGTCGTCTTCATGTGCACATCATGCCGCTGGCGCCGCGCAATTGGGGGCGTATCCCGGTACGCCGCCGCCCGGACCCTACCGGCAGGCCGCCGGCCGGGCGCCCCGGTCCGCGGCCGGGCGGCCCCCGTTCACCCCCCGAGGTCCGCGCTTCTAATGCCAACCCGGGTTGTTCCTAGAATGGCCGGGTGGAAGACATCGATGCGATCGCGGCGTTGCAAGATCCGGTGCGGCGCCGACTGTACGAGTACGTGGTGGCGCAGGGCCGTGAGGTCGGACGCAATGAGGCCGCCGAAGCGGTCGGGGTCGCGCGTACGCTCGCCGCGCACCATCTGGACAAGCTCTCGGAGGCCGGGCTGCTGGAGAGCGGCAGCCGGCGCCTGACGGGGCGCTCGGGGCCGGGGGCGGGCCGTCCCGCCAAGGTGTACACGCGGGCGCGGGTCGAGCGGGCGGTGTCGCTGCCCGCCCGCGACTACCGCACCGCGGCCGAGCTGCTCGCCGAGGCCGCGGAGCAGGCCGGGCTGGACGCGGGGCTCTGCGCGGCCGCCCGCCGCCGGGGCGAGGCCCTGCGCGGTTCGGCTGAGTCCTGCGGCGGCCTCGAAGAGGCGGTGGAGATGCTGGCCGCTCGCGGCTACGAGCCGTACCTGGAAGGTTCCGACGGTACGGACGCGGAAGCTGAGCGAGTCGTCCGCATGCGCAACTGCCCCTTCCATGCCGTTGCCGAACGCTTCCCGCCGCTCGTCTGCGGCATGAACCTGGCCCTGCTGGAAGGGCTGTTCGGCACGGACGGCCCGGTCCGCCCGCGCATGGACGCCCGCCCGGGGGAGTGCTGTGTGGTGCTGACTTCTAAAAATAATTTGCGTTGACATAGAAAACCGGGCCGTGTTGAGATGTGGCCATGACCGCATCCGTGCCTGCCGCCCATCTCGCCCAGCTCAACGTCGCGACGCTCCGCCACCCCCTCGACGACCCCCGCATGGCGCCGTTCGTCGACATGCTCGACCCGCTCAACGCCTCCGCCGACAGCACGCCCGGATTCGTGTGGCGACTCGTGGGGGAGGGGGCGGCGGACGCCACCGAGCTGCGCCCGGCGGGCGAGGACGTCATCGTCAACCTGACGGTGTGGGAGAACCGCCAAGCCCTGTGGGACTTCACTTACCGCAGTGGGCACTTGGAGGTGATGCGGCGGCGCCGCGAATGGTTCGACCGGCACGTCGAGGCGCACCTGGTGCTCTGGTGGGTCCCCGCCGGCCATCTCCCCACCGTCGGTGAGGCCCTGGCGCGGCTGGCGGACCTTCGGACGCACGGGCCGTCGCCGCGCGCGTTCACCTTCGCCTCCTCCTACACCGCCGCCGAAGCCGCCCAGCACCTTGCAACGCCGCCGTCGGCGCAGCCTGCGCCGCCCGTTGCGAGCGGGCGGCCGGCGTCGATCGGGGACACGGCGCCGGTGTAGGGGCCCGGTCCGCGCGGTGGCGATCCGTTACATGGGGAACGAGAGCAGACGGACCTCTCCGGCCGGCCAGTTCGCTCCGTCGTGCAGGGGTGTGACCATGGTCCGCAGTGGCATCAGCACGTGACCTCCGTGCTGCTCGACGTGGACGTCCTGGTCCAGCGCCCGCCAGCCGAGCCGCTCGTAGAGGGGGACGAGTGGCTCCCGGCAGAAGAGGAGCGCGTGGTGAGGTCCCAGCCTCCGGGCGTGGTCCAGCGCGGCCGTGACGACCCGCCGCGCAAGTCCGCGGCCCCGGACGTCCGGCGCGACGGCTACTCCGCCGACGCCCACCACTTCGGTGGCGACGCCGCCGATGGCTATGGGCAGTCTGAGCAGGCCGGCGTGCGCCACGAGGCGGCCACCGAGCCGGATGCCGAAATGTTCGTCCTTGGGCAGCCAGGTGAGGCCGGTGTACGTGACGCCGAACGGGTCGGCGGCGTCGCCGAGGATCTCCCCCTGCTCGGTCGCCGTGTACTGCGTGAGTCGCACGGCGGTCGGGGGTGCGGGCGGTGACAAGTGATCGGTCATACCCCCATGATCCTTCGTACGTCGGCTCCTGCTCAACGCCAAGTGCGGCCGCCGCGACCGCGGTTCACCGGGGGCGCCGACTGTGGCGCAGGAGCAGGACGAGCGCCAGGGCCGCGCCGGCCGCCAGCACCGGAGTGCGGTTCGCCCGGACGAAGGCGGACGCCTGGCGTCCCTTGTCGAGGAGCGGTTCCGGCGTCTTGTCCGCAGCCAGCTGCACGGCGTGCCCGGCCTTCGCGCGAATCTGTCCGGAGATCAAGGCGGCCTTCTCCGCCGCCCGTTCCTTCGCCGCGGCCGTCTTCTCCTTGGCGCGTGCCGGGACATCGGCCTTGGCCGCCAATGCCTCGACGGTCTGCCCCAGTTCGTCGCGCGTGTGCTCGATCTGCTCGCGCAGCTCCTCGGGCGTGGGGGTGCCGATACCGGTACGGGGCTCGTCAGTCATCGGTGTGCCTTCTCCCTGATCTCGGCCACGTCGGCCTTGATGCTGTCGATGGTCTGCTCTGGCGTCGGCGCGCCGGCCTTCGCGATCTGCTTCTTGCCGGACACCGCCGTCACCGCGGCAACCGCGCCCAGTACCGCCGTGACGACGAGGGCCGCGGCCCAGACCGGCAGTACCAGTGCGAGTGCCGCGATGCACGTGGCCACCAGCGCCTGAGCGGCCAGGATGCCGATCAGGCCCGCTGCTCCGAAGAGGCCGCCGCCCTTGCCGAAACGCTTGCCCTTCTGCGTCATCTCCGCCCGGGCCAGCCGCATCTCTTCCCGGACCAGCTCCGAGATCTGCTGGGAGGCCCGCGAGACCAGCACGCCCACCGAGTCGTCGGTGGTGTGGGCCTGTCGTTCTACCGTGGTCATTGCGAAGTCACCGTCCTTCCGTCCTTCCGTCCTTCCGTCCTGCCGACCTTCCGTCGTGCACCTCGTGCACTCGTGCGCCGTCCGTCGGGCCGTGCGCGGGCCGCGGCGCTCCGCTATCGCCCGAGCGTGGCCCGCCGCAGGCGCGAGGTGCCGCGTTCCCGTCCGGCCGTTCCCTCCCGGATGGCCTGCGCCCGGTCCATCTGTCCCCAGCCCGCACCGCTCTCGGCATTGACCTCATCCCGCGCGTCGCGGAGACCGTAGTGGGCGAACAACTGCTGCTCCTCGGCGACGGACAGCACGCTGGCGCAGTCCAACGCCGCGCAAGGGGCCTGCTCGATCAGGGACACCGGGTACGGGACGACCAGGTGCTCCTCCTCCAGCGACGCGTGACGCAGTGGAACGAACACCCCGCCCAGCCCCGACGCACGGTCGACGAGCCGGGCCCATTCCGGCCTCCCGGTGGTGTCGTCCACCAGCACGTACTCCACCGTGCCGACGCGCTGACCCTGCTCCGTGTGCGCCGCGCAGGTGGCCAGTACCGCCAGCTGTTCCTGAGTGATCACCGCTGCTCCTCGCCTGTGCGTCGCGCCCCTGTAGTCCACGCGCCTACCCAGGCGGCGTCGGCTGAAAAGGACGGAGGTGGAGTATCGCGGCCGTTCTTTGCTGCGTTTTATCCGTTATGCGTATTGATGTTCGTGCGGGGTACAGGATCAGCGAACCCGCGTTGCCACTGCGGCGTGGAGGTGAAAGGCATGGGTGCAGGCAAGAAGGCCAAGAACGTCGCGAAGACGACCAAAGGCAAGGTGAAGGAAACCACGGGCAAGGCTGTGGGGAACGAAAGTCTGGAGGCGAAGGGGCGGGGTGAGCAGGCGCTGGGTGACGCCAAGCAGGCCGCTCAGAAGGCGAAGGACGCGCTCAAGCACTGACACGCGGAGATGAACCATCACGAGGGCCGGCGGACGTGCTCCGCCGGCCCTCGCGTGCGGTCTCACCTGGCGCGCGAACGCCGCCGCCGCCGGGGCGGGGAGGTTTCGTACTCCTCGTCCTCGTCTTCGTCCTCGTCCTCGGGCTCCTCGGGTTCACCTTCCTCTTCGTCCTCGTCGGTGTACTCCCCGTTCTCGTCCTCCCCGGTCTCTTCGTCCGGGTACTCCTCCTCGTCCGGTTCGGCTCCCTCGTCCTCGTCCTCGTCCGCGTACTCGCCTTCGTCCTCGCCTTCCTCCTCGCCCTCCTCGTTTTCGGCTTCTTCCTCTTCGAGGGCTTCCTCATGGGTCCGGACGACCTCGCCGTCCCGGATCTCACCGCGCCAGCCTTCCGGTTCATCGGTGGTGAGCATGGTGTGGCGCAGGAAGTTCTTGAGGTCCAGCCGCAGACGGCGGCCCTGGGCCCGCCACAGGTTGCCGGTCTTCTCGAACAGGCCGGAGGGGTAGTACTCGACGATGATGACGATGCGGGTCAGTGACGGAGCGAGCTCATGGAACGTGACGCAGCCTCGCGTGGTGCCCTTGGCGCCTTGGGAGGTCCACACGATGCGTTCGTCCGGTATCTGTTCCTGGACCGTCGCCTTCCAGCTCCGCGTGGAGGGGCCGACCTTGACCTTCCAGTCGCTGTTGGTGTCGTCGTCGCGGGAGACGTCGCGGACGCCTTTGGCGAATCCGCTGAAGTCTTCGTACTGGGTCCAGAAGTCGTAGACCGTGCGGAGCGGGAGGCCGACGTCCAGTGCTTCCACGATGTTGACGATCTTGCCGCCGCCGCTCTTGCGGCCCCGGCCCTTGCCGCCGCCGAAAGCCTGGGAGATGGTGTCGCCCACCTTGTCCTTGAGGTCTCCGAGTTTCTGGCCGGCGATGGCTTTGAGGGGGGAGTCGCCCTGGAGGAGCCGTCCGCCGATGCCGGCGACGTCCGAGAGCGAACCGCCGTTGTCGGCGACGTCGTAGAGCTGGTCGGTGAGGTCGGAGAGCTTGTCGGTGGCCTTGTCGGCGAGCTGGTCGGCCTGGGCGCCGAGGTATCCGGTCAGTTCCTTCAGCAGCTGGTCCAGTCCGGAGGGCTGTGACGAGGCGCGGTCTGAGGTTGCCATGGCCTACCTCCGCGGGGCCGTCTTGCGGGCCGTGGTCTTCTTGGCTGCCGTCTTCCGGGCGGGGCTACGGCCTGTGGTCTTCTTGGCCGTGGCCTTCGTGGCGGCGCTCTTGCGCCCGGGGCTCTGAGCCGTGGTCCGCTTGCGCGGCGCGCTGCCGGCCTTCTTCGCGGCCTGCTTCGACGGCGCGGTCCTGGGGGCGGAGCTCTTCTTGGCCGGCGCCGTCTTCGACTCGGGCCTGCCGCCGGCGGTCTTCTTCGCGGCGGGCTTCGTCGCCGCGGCCTTCTTGGCCGTCGTCTTCTTCGCCGGTGCGGAACTCTTGGCCGGAGCCCTCTTCGCGGGGGCGGGGGCAGCCCTCTTCGCCGGCGCCCGCTCAGCGGGTGCGGCCTTCTTCGCCGGTGCGGCCTTCTTCGCGGGGGCCTTCTTCGCCGGGCTGGGACGCTGTCCCGCCTTCCGGGCGGGGGCGGCGGCCTTGCCGGTCCGGGCGCGGGCCGCGGTGCGGGTCCGGCGCGGCGGCGGGGGAGGCTCTTCTTCCTCCTCTTCTTCCTCTTCCTCGGGCGCTTCCTCTTCCTCTTCTTCCTCTTCGGGCTCTTCCTCGGGTTCCTCCTCCTCTTCGGCTTCCGCTTCCGGCTCCTCCTCGCCGTACTCCTCTTCCTCCTCCTCCGGCTCCTCCTCGTCCTCGTACGGTTCCTCGTCCTCGTAGGGCTCCTCGTCCTCGCCCTGGTCCTCGTCGCCGCGGCCGCCGCCGCCGCGCGAGAGTTCGCGCGTGCGCTCGTGCAGGGAGCCGGCGAGGTCGGCGAGCTTGCGGTTGGCCGCGGCGGTCAGCGCCTGGCGGCCGGCGTCGAGGGCCTCACCCCGCAACTGCTCGCCGAGATCGGCGAACTGCGGCATCTCCTTGAGCCGGGAGGCACCCTCCTTGAGCAACTGCCCCGGTTCGAGTCCGAAGCGGCGGCCCGCCAGATAGGTGGCCATGGTGAACGCCAGGCGGCCCTTCTTCGCCCGGCCGAGTACGTATCCTCCAGCCACGGCGGCTGCGAGCGCGATCTTGGTGGTGTCCTCCATGATCATCCCCTACCAGGGCGCTGACGGACTTGGTGGTCGCCCACGGACAGCGCATCGCGACGCTCGCGCTGCCCGTCGATGAGAAAGGGGCGGTCCTAGAAAAGCTCCTGCCCCTGAGGAGAGACTTATGCCTGAATATGGTGACATTCTAGTTTCTGTGAGGCCGTCTCCCCAAGGGAGGGACATATGGCCGCAGCGGAACCCGCACGCCCCGGGCGGCCCTCGGAGCACGCCGCCGGTGGCGGCGGAGCGCGGGACAGGAAGGTGCCCCCGCGCCCCGCGCCCCGGCGCCGCTCCGGGACACCGGGCGCGGCGGCGGCGATGCGCGCCGCGGCCGAGCAGCTCGCGGAACTCCTGGGCCGGTTCCCCGACTCCGTCTCCTCGCTCAAGCCGACCGAGGACGGCTGGGAGGCGCAGGTGGAGGTGGTCGAGCTGGAGCGCATCCCGGACACCACCAGCGTGATGGCCAGCTACCGGGTCGCGCTGGACGAGGAGGGCGAGCTGATCTCCTACGAACGCACCCGCCGCTACAGCCGCGGCATGATCGACCGGCAGACCTGAGCGGGCCGCCGGCGGAAGGAGGCGCCATGACCATGGTGCCGCAGGGCGGCAGCCCCGTCGCGCGGGGGCAAGGGGGCGGCACGAGCAGCCTCTACGACGTCCTGGAGCTCATCCTCGACCGCGGGCTGGTCATCGACGTCTTCGTCCGCGTCTCATTGGTGGGCATCGAACTCATCAAGATCGACGCGCGGATCGTGGTGGCCAGCGTCGACACCTACCTCCGCTTCGCAGAGGCCTGCAACCGGCTCGACCTCGAAGCCGGCCGCAAGGCCCCCGCCCAGCTCCCGGAGGTCATGGGCAACATGCTCGAGGGCGGGGCCCGCGGGAAGACCAAGGGGGCCCTCGGCGGGGCCGCGGACGCCGTCACGGATGCCCTGACCGGCAAGTCCTCCAAGTCTTCGAAGTCCTCCAGGTCCGGCGAGCCGGAAGAAGAGGAAGAGGCGGAGGAAGAGGCCCCCAGGCGCCGCCGGCCCGCTGCCCGGCGTCCCGTACGGCGGGAGAGGGAGTAAGCGATGCCGCTCTACGTGTACGCGATCACCGCCAAGGACCACCCGCTCCGCCTGGACGGCCTGAGCGGCGTCGGCTCCGAGGCCACGGGGCTGCGGACGGTGACCGCCGGGCCCCTGTGCGCGGTGGTCAGCGACGTCGCCGAGGAAATCCGGCCCAAGCGCCGCGACCTCACCGCGCACCAGGAGGTCCAGGAGCGGCTGATGTCCGACGGCGTCGTCCTGCCGCTGCGGTTCGGCTACGTCGCCGCGGACGACCTCGCGGTCCGCGAGGCCCTGGAGACCAACGCCGAGAGCTACCTCGCCGCACTCGAACGCCTTGAGGGCTGCGCCGAGTACCACGTGCGGGCCTCGCAGACCGATGAGGCACCGCTGCTCCAGCAGATCCTGGCGGACCTCCCCGAAGCGAGGGAGCTCAACGACCGGATCCGCGGCGGAGACCGCGATCCCGGCCTGCCGCTCGCCCTGGGAGAACTCGTCGCCCGCGAGGTGCAGACCCGGCAGGAGGGCCTGGCGGCCGGCCTGACCGAGGCGCTCGTCCCCTTCGCGCGCGAACACGTCACCCGGCCCCCCGCCGCCGGCGAGCTGCTCAACCTCTCCCTCCTCGTGCCGGACGAGCAGAATGAGGCCCTCCGCGCGGCGGAGGCCGACCTGGCCCGCGAGGTCGGCAGCGATGTCGAACTGCGGTTCTCCGGCCCCCTGCCGCCCTACAGCTTCGTCCAGTAACCACACCGCCACCCGGATCGGAGGGAGGAGGACCATGGGACTGCTGACCAGCCTGCTGACGCTCCCCGTCGCACCGGTACGTGCCGTCACCTGGGTCGCCCAGCGCGTCGTCGACAAGGCCGAAGAGGAGTACTACGACCCCGCGCCGATCTGGCGCCGGCTCGCCGAGCTGGAGCAGCAACTGCTGCGCGGAGAGATCGACCAGGACGCCTTCGACCGCCAGGAGGACGAACTCCTCGACCGGCTGGACGAGATCTCCGAGTTCCGGCGCCAGCTGCCCTGAGCACGAAGCGGGAGTGCCACCGTGACCGAACCCCTGCCCGGCCGACCCGGATCCTTCGCCTCCCGCGCGCCGATGCCGTACGGGCAGAGTTCCTCCAGCCTCGCCGACATCCTCGAACGGGTGCTGGACAAGGGCATCGTCATCGCCGGCGACATCCGCATCAACCTCCTCGACATCGAGCTGTTGACCATCAAACTCCGGATCCTGATCGCCTCCGTGGACAAGGCCAAGGAGATGGGGATCGACTGGTGGGAGCACGACCCCTCGCTGTCCTCCCGGCACACCGGCAGCCCGCTGGAGCAGGAGAACCGCCGCCTGCGCGCCGAGCTGGAGGCGCTGCGGCGCGAGCGGATCGGCGGGCCCGAACCCCCGGAGGGCGCCGGAGAAGCCGGCGGACCGCCGGGCGGGACGGCACGGGGGCGCCCGCAGTGACCACGGATTCCGGCACCCTCACCTACGTCTACGCCGTGGCCCGGCAGACCGAGCCGCTGCGGGAGCTCCTCGCGGGCCTGCGCGGCGTCGGCGGGGCGCCCGTAGCGCTCCTGGCCGTCACCGGTACCACCGAGCCCGGTCCGGGGCCCCTCGCCCTGGTCGTCAGCCCGGTACCCCGGCGCGACTTCAACGAGACGGCCCTCAAAGAGCACTTCGAGGACCTGGAGTGGCTCGAAGGCGTCGCCCGCGCCCACCACGAGGTCGTGCAGGCCGTCGCGGCCCACGACACGGTCCTGCCGCTGCGCATGGCCACCGTCTACCAGGACGACAACCGGGCCCGGCGGGCCCTCGCCGGACAGCACCGCACCTTCGCCCGGCGGCTGGCGCAGCTCGACGCCCACACCGAATACGGGGTCAAGATCTACCTCGCCCCCTCCGCCCCGCCGACCGGCACGGCCGCCCCCGAAACCCCCGGCGACCTCGCCGGGACCGCGCCCACCACGCCGGGCAAGGCCTACCTCCAGCGCCGCAGGGCGCAGCACCACGCCCGGGAATCCGGCTACCAGCAGGCGCAGCAGGCCGCCGGGACCCTCGAAGCGATCGCTGCCCGCTACACCCCCCACCGCGTACGCCACGCCCCGCAGAGCGGCGCCCTGGCCGGCGGCCCGGAGGAGAACGTCCTCAATGACGCCTACCTCGTCCCGGACGCGCTGGCCGGGGAGTTCCGGGCCGCCGTCGCGCAGGCCGCCCGGGACTTCCCCGACGTCCGGATCGAAGTCACCGGTCCTTGGGCCCCGTACTCCTTCGCCATGACACCGGAGGAGGACCCGGGCCCGGGTGACGCGCCGGGGCGGGCGCCATGACCCCCGCCGAACCCCGCGAACCGCTGCCCGGCCGCCAGGTCGCCCTGGTCGACCTCCTCGACCGGCTGCTCAGCGGGGGAGTGGTCGTGGTCGGTGACATCGTCCTGTCCATCGCGGACATCGACCTCGTCCGCATATCGCTGCGCGCCCTCATCGTGTCCGTCGGTTCCCCGCCGGCCGCCTCCGAGGAGCAGGAGCCCCGGGCAGGCCCCCGTGGGCGATGAGCAGCCACGAGAACACCGGCGCCCAGCCACCGACCCGGTCCTGCGCGACGTGGGCGAGACCATGTCGCACGCGTTCAGGCTGGTCCGACCACCGCCCGCCCCGCACGGCGGCGGACCGGCCGGCCCCGCCCGCCGTATCCACGCGGATCCGGACACCGTCGGGGAGGACCTCCTCAAACTCGTCCTCACCCTCATCGAGCTCCTGCGCCAGCTCATCGAACGCCAGGCCCTGCGCCGCGTGGACGCGGGTGACCTCACCGACGAGCAGGAAGAGGAACTCGGAGCGACCCTCCTGGCCCTCCACGACAGCCTCGCCGACCTGTGCGCCGAGCACGGCTACTCGCTGGAAGACCTCAACCTCGACCTCGGACCACTGGGGACCCTGCTCCCGCCCCGCGACTGAAAGACCTGCTGTTCGCAGAGCCGGGTCAGCGAGCGGGCAGCAGGTCCAGCTCGGCCTGGTAGAGCAGGGCGGGATCGAAGCCCATGCTGGTGAAATGCCCGCCGAGTTCCAGGGACAGGACGCCGTGCAGCCGGGTCCAGAAGGAGACGGCCAGGTACAGGGCCCCGGGCGGCGCCGAATTCCCGGCCGCCCAGTCCCGGTGGTCTGCCAGGTGCTCCTCGAACGACGTCGCAGGGGCGTTCGGGGGCAGTGCGGCGCACGCGTCGAGGAGGATGCGCATGATCTCCGCGGCGATGGCCGTCACATCAGCGGGACTGCGGTAACCGGGCATGGGCGTGCCGTACACGAGGAAGTAGCGCTGCGGGTCGTGCACGGCCCACTCGCGCAGTGCGCCGGCCAGCCCCGGGAGGTCGCCCTCTCCCCGGGCGGCAGCCGACCGGAAGGTGCTGACGAGACTCTCGTACGCGTCCCGGACGAGTTCGGTGAGCAGCTCGTCGCGGCTGGTGAAGTACCGGTAGAGCGCGGCGCCGCTGAGACCCATGTGTTTGGCGATCGCGTTGAGGGAGAGCGCCGACGCTCCGGCTACGGCGATCTGTTCCCAGGCTCTTTCCTTGATCTCCGCGCGCACCTGCCGGCGGTATCGCTCGCGGGGGGTCGTCGGAGCTTCACCCATGACAGCTTCCTCCTCGCGAGTCGTACTCTATCGCTCGCGAGGGCCGTTGGAGTTTCCGCTCCCCATCACACCTTTCAGAAGGCCTCGTGCCCGTCACGGACCGCCGCTCGAGTGAGACCCCCTCGCGCGCCGTGCGTCGGCGGCGCACACTCGCGCGGCAGAGCCGGACCGGCCCGCGTCAGCGTCTGAAGGCGTCCTTTCCCCTCTCCTTCAGCTGCCGGGCCTTGCCGCGCGTCTCCAGTGCGGCGCCCTTGGCCGCAGTGGTCTTCTTGCCCATCGCGTGAGCCGCCTTCCGCACGATCTTCCCGATCACCTGCTCGGCCTTGGCCTTGATCTTCTCGCGGGCGCTCATGTCGGTTCCCTTCCTGCCCCATCTACGCTCTACCCGGGGCCGGCGGCGAACAGGCCCGGGTCCGGCAGCGGCGGGCGGTTTCGGCCCTGCTTCCCGCACCGGCCCGCGCGGTACGCGGCATAGTGACGGGGTGACCGCTGAACGTGACGACGCGCACGACGACCGCCCCGCCGACGGCAGCCGCGCTCCGGTACCGGACGGCGCAGGCGATGAAGAGGCACAGGTCATCGTGGTGGGGGCCGGCCCGGCCGGATCCGCCGCCGCCGTGCACCTGGCGCGGGCGGGGGTGGACGTGCTGCTGCTGGAGAAGAGCGGCTTCCCCCGGGAGAAGGTGTGCGGCGACGGACTCACGCCGCGCGGGGTGGCCCAGCTGGTGCGGATGGGCGTGGACATCGACGCACCGGGCTGGATGCGCAACCGCGGGATGCGGTGGGTATGCGAAGAGCGCCGGGCGGAGCTCGACTGGCCGCGGCTGGGCAGCCTTCCCGATTTCGGGCTCACCCGCAGCCGGCACGACTTCGACGACCTGCTCGCCGCGCATGCCGAGGCGGCGGGGGCCCGCCTGCGTACCCACGTGAAGGTCACGGCCCCCCTGACCGACCGGGCGGGGTACATCACCGGGGTGACGGCCTCGCGCGGGCCGGGCGCGGAGCCGGTGCGCTACCGGGCGCCGCTCGTCGTAGCGGCCGACGGCGCCTCGGCGCGGACCGCGCTGGCCCTCGGGCTCGAACGGGACACGGATCGGCCGGTCGCCGCAGCGGCTCGGCGCTACTACCGCAGCCCGGCCCGCACCCATGACCCGTACCTGGAACTGTGGGCGGACCTGCGCTGTCCGCGTACCGGGCTGGACCTGCCCGGGTACGGCTGGGTGTTCCCGCTCGGGGACGGACGCGTCAACGTCGGCCTCGGCGCCCTCCCGCAGCGGCGACGGCGGCCGGTGGAACTGCGGGCGGCCCTGGAGCACTGGCTCCCCCGGCTGCCCGAGGAATGGGGGGTACGGGAGGAGAACGCGGACTCGCCGCTGCGCAGCGCACCCCTGCCGATGGGACTGAACCGGCGACCCCAGTACCGTCGGGGCCTGCTCCTGGTCGGGGACAGCGCGGGCATGGTCAGCCCGTGGAGCGGCGAGGGCATCGCCCAGGCGATGGAGGCCGCGGAAGTGGCCGCGGAGACCATCGCCCTGGCCCTGGCCCGGCCCGCCGGGCCGCGGCGGGAACACGCGCTGCACCAGTACCCGGCCGAGATCCACCGCCGCTGGGGGCGCTACTACCGGCTGGGCAACCTCGCGGGGAACCTCGTACTCGCCCGGTACGGCTACCGGCCGGTCCTCCACCCGCGCGTCATGGCCTCGCCCCCGCTGCTGCGTACCCTGGCCCGTCTCCTCACCCACGTCACCGACGAACCGTCACACGACACCATCGACGCCGTGCTCCACGCCCTGCTGCGCCTGATGCCGTCCGCACGACGCTGAGAGCACGGCACGGCTCGGGCGTCCCGTGACCGAATCCGCTGATCCGCTGTGGCTCCGAGGCCGCGCGGGCCCGCCGGCCCCCAGTTCGGCGCCGCCGCGAGCCCCGAAGCGGAAATGGCGGCGGACGCGTCGACCTCCCGGGCGGGTTCGCCGTGGAGGTGGACCTCGACGCGATACGTATCCCACTCGCCCGTCGGTGGCGGGGCCCGCTTCCGGATGCCGGCGACGAGGTCTTAGGCCACCTCGTCGACCGACGCGACGCCCGCCGCCGCGGGGCCGATGCCGTTCACTTCCTCGGCGCCCGCACGGAGGGCGGAGAGAACGCCTCGTGGGCCGACCTCTATCTGGACCCGGCAACCGGCACGGCCCGGATCGAGGACCTGATCACCTCGGAGGCCCACTTCAGGCGCGGTTACGCCGATGCCGTCCTGAGCACCGCCTTGCGGCTGGCCGCCGACAACCACTGCGACTCCCGGTTCCTGACCGCTGATGCGACGGACTGGCCACGACACTGGTACGAGCGCCGCGGCTTCTCCGTCATCGGCCGCTCTCACTGCTTCGAACGGGGCTGATAGCGGTTCACCGGGCGCGGTGAACCCCGCGCTCCGCGCCGGCTCGAAGGCAGTGCCTCGTAGACCGTGAGGCCGCTTGGGCGCCGCGGCGTGCCCGGCCCGCGGACCCGTCCCGTACGGCCACCGCCGCCTCCTCGGCCCGGGGCTGGACGGACCCGGTGGCGGAGCTCGCGTCGGCCGGTCGCACGCGGAGACGTGGTGAGCGCGGCCTCGCGAACGCCGTACGGGGCCGCCGTCAGCGGTCCGTCAGATCGCTCGGAGCCCCCGTCGGGCCCTCAACCGAGGCGTTACTGGGCCGATCTGATGGTCCGCCAGTGCATGCCACCCACCCTCCCCGCGGCTAAATGGATAGATAATCCGAATCCATGCTACGGTCGGCTAACCGGATGAGGTATCCGTATATGCGTTGGGGAGTGGATGAGCATGAAGAAGACAGCCGTGGTCACCGCCGGAACGGCGGGGATCGGTCTGGAAACGGCACTGGGGCTGGCCGCCGCCGGGTTCGCGGTGACCGTGGTGGGACGCAACGCCGACCGGGGGGCCCGGGCGGTCGAGCGGATCGACACGGCGGCATCGACACACCCCGCCCGGTTCCTGGCCGCCGACCTCTCCTCGCTCGACGAGGTCCGCGCGCTCGCCGGCCGGATCGCTGCTGACCACGCCGCTTCGGGCGATCCGCTGACGGTCCTGGTCAACAACGTCGGGGCGATGTTCGCCGACCGGCGCGACCTGGGCGGCGTCGAGGCCTCCTTCGTCGTCAACCACCTCTCGCCCTACCTGCTCACCGAACTGCTGCTGCCCACCCTCACATCCGGGGTGCCTAGCCGGATCGTGAACGTGACCTCCGGCGCGGTCGGGGTCGCGAAGCGGGTGTTCGACGCCGCCGAACCGCCCGGTGGCTACTACGGATTCCACTGGTACGGCCGCGCCAAGCTGGCCAACCTCGCCTACACGCTCGACCTCGCCGCGCGGCTGGACGGAACGGGCGTCTCGGTCTTCGCGGCCGATCCCGGGGGCGCCGCCACCGACATGACCAACGGCACCCTGGCCGACCCGAAGATCGTCTCTCCCGGCTTGCGGCTGATGTGGCCCCTGGTGCGCCGCCGGTTCGAACGGTCGACCTCGGGTCCCGCGTCCCTGGCGGCGAAGCCCTCGATCGTCGCCGCCACCGACAGTGCGCTGAACGGCCGGACCGGCCTCGTCATCGGCGCCCGGGCGCGCCCGGTGGCGCCGTTCCGCGCGGCGACCGACCCCCGCATGTCCGAGGCCGTACGCCGGCTCAGCGAACGGCACGCACCGCTCGCGGCCGCCTGACGCACCGGGCGCGTCAGCGCAGTGCGGCCGTACCCGTCCGGACGGCGCGCAGGGCGCGTTCGACGGTCTCCCGCTCTTCGCCGACCGGAGCCACGTAGCCGAGGACGTCGCGCGCGGCGTCCTCCCCGAGCGTGCGGGTGATCACCCACGTGGCGAGGTACTGCGACGCCAGGCAGCCGCCCGCCGTGGCGATGTTCCCCTCGGCGTGGAACGGGGCGTCAAGGACGGTGACCGCGCGGGCTTCGGCGAAGGGCCGGCTCATGGGGTCGGTGCACACCGGCATGCCGTTCAGCAGACCGAGCCGGTCGAGCACCAGCGCGCCGGAGCACTGGGAACCGATCAGCTGGCGCGCGGGGTCGAGCCGCAGCCGGGAGACCAGCCGGTCGTCGGCGATCACCTCGCGCGCCTTCACTCCGCTGCCGATCAGCACCACGTCGGCCTCCGTCACGAACTCCATCGGACGCTGACCGGTCACTTCGACGCCGTTCATCGAGGTGACCACTGGGGTCGGGGTCGTGATGAAGGCCTCCAGGCCGTCCTTGCGGGACCGGTTGATCAACGCGGAAGCAATGAAGCTGTCGAGCTCGTTGAACCCGTCGAAGGTGACCACGGCAACCTGCATCACAACTCCCTCAAGTGCGGCAACGGAACACCGGTCAGTCTCGCCGGTGCGCCGTTCCGGGACGAGATCCAATCAGCGGCCGGTGGCCTGCCCGCCCCGGCTCTCCGCTCCCGACACGACAGCGCCCGCGCCCCTTGCGACGTGCGAGGGGTGCGGGCGCGTGCCGTTGGGAAGGGGGCGACCGCTAGGTGCGGTCGTCCATCTCGTCCTGGATGTCGTCGAAGGAGCGCTGCCCCTGCTGGCGGCCCTGCTCCGCGCGCTCCCGGAGCCGGTCTTGCTCGCTCTGACCCCGCTGGGTCGCTTCGCCCTGCTTGGCCTGCACCTTTTCCTTGGCCTTCCGGGCCTTGTCCTGCATTTCGTCCTTGATGCCCATGAGGGGGTGCTCCTCGTCGTGGGGGTGGAGTGATCCTCGACGAGCCTGGCACGGGGAGTGGCCCGGCGCCCGGTCACGTGGGGCCGAGCGGGTGAGCCCGGCCCCACATGACCGGGCTCAGCCCCGCTCGGCCGGCTTCCGGCCGAGCCCTCGCCCGGCACCTTGTACGCCTGCGGCGAGCGCTCCGGCTCCACCGGGGTGTCCTCGTCGGCCGTCAGAACGGGCTCGTCGGGGTAGACCGGACCTGTGCCGCCGGCTGGGGGGGCGCGATGACCGATGAGTTTCCCCGTGGTCCGCAGTCAGAGATCCTGGTTGGTGCGCGGCAGCCGCGAGTGTGGTCGAAGCGTGCACCGACCGAATCTGCCGAAGACCGGACACGAGATACCGAGGAACCTCCATGCGGACCCTGATCAGCACCGCCTTCATCTCGCTCGACGGCGTCGTGGAAGCTCCGGGCGGCGAGCCCGGTTACCGGAACGCCGGGTGGACCTTCAAGGACATCGACTTCCTCCCCGGGGCGTTCGACATCAAGGGCCGGGAGCAGAAGGAAGCGACCGCGATGCTCCTGGGCCGCGTCAGCTACGAGGCGTTCAGCCCGGTGTGGCCCGACATGGAGGACTTCGCCGACTACAAGGTGATGCCGAAGTACGTCGTCTCCACCACCCTCACCGAGGACGACCTGGTCTCGAACTGGGGCGAGACGACGATCCTGCGCTCACTCGACGACGTCAACGCACTGAAGCGGACCGAGGGCGGCCCCATCATCGTTCACGGTAGCGCCTCCCTGAACCAGGCCCTTTCTGACGCCGGCCTGATCGACCGCTACCACCTGCTCGTCTTCCCGCTCCTGCTCGGTGCGGGCAAGCGGCTGTTCAGCACCACGGACAAGGACACCCAGAAGCTGAAGCTCGTCGAGCACGAGGCCTACGCCAACGGCCTGCAGAAGAACGTCTTCGACGTCATCCGCTGACAGGGCTCCCGCACTCGCCCTCCCCGGGATCCCCGGGCCCCCGGAACTCCGGGCCCCCGGCGTGGCCGGTACCCGGTCCTAGCCGATGGCGTCGACGACGGCCGCGGCGGCTCGGGCGATGAGCTTGTTGTCGTGGGCGGCGTTTGGGGCGCCCCGGGTGGAGAGGACGGCGAGGACGATCGGGGCGCCGCGGGGCGGGTAGATGACGGCGATGTCGTTGCGCGTGCCGTAGTCGGCGGTGCCGGTCTTGTCGCCCACCCGCCAGTCCGCGGGGACGCCGGCGCGGATCAGCTCGTCGCCGGTGGTGTTGCGCCGCAGCCAGTCGGCCAGCAGCGCCTTCCTTCCGGCGTCCAGTACGCCGCCGAGGGCGTAGGCGCGCAGGTCGGCGGCCAGGGCGCGGGGTGTGCTGGTGTCGCGGGGGTCGCCCGGGACGGCTCCGTTGAGGGCGGTCTCGTAGCGGTCGGCCCGGGTGGTGGTGTCGCCGAGGCGGGCCAGCGCGGCCTGGAAGCCCTTCGGGCCGCCGAGCTCGTCGAACAGCAGGTTCCCGGCGGTGTTGTCGCTGTAGCGGATCGCGGCGTCGCACAGCGCGCGCAGCGTCATGCCGGTCTCCACGTGCTGTTCGGTGATGGGGGAGTACGTGACCAGGTCGCCGCGGGTGTATCGGACGACCCGCTCCAGCCCGGCCAGGGAGTTCTTCTCCAGCACCGCGCCTGCCGCCAGAGCCTTGTAGGTGGAGGCGTAGGGGAACCGCTCGTCCGCCCGGTGCGCGACGGTCCTCCCGCTGCCGGTGTCCACCGCGCAGACCCCCAGCCGGGCGTCGAACTCCCGCTCCAGTGCGGCGAATACGCCCGTTGGCGAGGCCGATGCAGCCGCAGCCCCAGGGGCAGGCGCAGACGCTCCGAGGAGGGGCAGGGTCGCAAGTCCGGTCAGGGCGGTCAGCGAAGCACGGCGAGTGAGAGCCATCAAGACATCCTGTTCGTGTGCGAGCTCGTCGGCGGTGCGGCGCTCCTCGCCGCTGCCCTCCATTGCAACAGCTGTCCCCGCCGGATCTGCAAGCCCCACCGCCGGGGACTAAACTTGACGTAAAGGTCAAATAAGGCATGTCCGGCGGCTTCGAGGTGGCCCCGCGGGCCGTTCGGCTGGCCCAGGAGGCATGATGACCCCTGATGCGGCACCGCACTACCGGCACAACGACCCCGAAGACGCCCTCAAGCAGCTCGGAAGTTCGTGGCTCTGGGCACTCGGCTTCGCCCTCGCGACCCTGATCCCCGGCATCCTCATACTTGTGTGGCCCCACGAGACGCTGCACGTGCTGGCCGTGATCATCGGTCTTCAGCTCCTGGTCGCGGGTGGCTTCCGGTTCGTCACGGCCTTCTCGCACAGCAGCGACCGGGGCGGCAGCAGACTGGCGAGCGTCCTGATCGCCGTCCTGGCGTTCCTGGCCGGTGTCCTGGTGCTGCGGCATCCCATGCAGACGATCGGTGCGCTGTCCCTGGTCGTCGGGGTCTTCTGGCTGCTGACCGGAGTACTCAGGGCGTACGTCGCGATCGCCGACAGCGCGCTCGTGCATCGCGGTCTGCTCTTCGGCCTCGGCGTCCTGGGCGCGGTCGCCGGAATCTTCGTGCTCTGCTTCCCCGTGGACTCCGCGGTCGCCCTGACCCGGCTGCTCGGACTGTGGCTCGTCCTGCTCGGCGTGTTCGAACTGGTCATGGCATTCGCCCTGCGCTCCGCCACCCGCCGGATCACGGCCGCACCTCCGGGGTGACGCGTCCGTCGCGGACGGGCGGCCCTGGCGGGCCCACCCCATGCGCCCCGCCCGCCCGCCGTACCGTCTGCGCACGCCCCGGGACGGCGGGCACCCGCAACGCGCCGCGAGCAGCGGCCCCGCCCGGGCGTAGGCCCCCCCCGCTAGGCGTTGGCACCTTCGCGGGACGTGGGGAAGCCGGCGCGCAGGGTGGAGCTGCGCGTGATGAAGGCGGCCCGGACGACCGGCAGTACGCAGACGGCCTGCACCACGGCGTACCACTGCGGGCAGACGCCCGGGACCAGGTCGACGCCGACGACCGCGATCGGCATGATGACAGCGAGGGTGCTCACCTGCTCGAAGGCCCGCCGGGACCCCCGGCAAGCCGATCCGGCGATCCGGTGGCACGACCCGCCACTTCTGGTCCATCAGGGCGTCCCGACGGCTGCGCAACGGCTCAAGTCCCGGCCGGCGCAAGGGATGTAGCCTGATCGAATGACGGTTCTACACGGCTCGTTCTCGGTCCCCCTCGATCTCTCGGTGGCCCCGGCGCAGGTCTTCCGGGCCTTCGCCGAGCCGCCGCTGCGCTCCCGCTGGTTCCGGCTCCCGGGCAGCTCCAGGACCGCCCGCCACGAGCTGGACTTCCGCGTCGGCGGCGGTGAGGTGGCCCGCAACGTGTTCACCGCGTCGGGGGCCGAGGAATCCCTGGAGTACCGGTCCCGGTTCGTCGACATCGTCCCCGACGAGCGCATCGTCTTCGGCTACGAGACGCACGTGAACGACACCCGGCGCTGGGTGTCCCAGGTGACGGTCGAGCTCGCGGAGCGAGCGCCGGAGCAGGGCTGCCGGCTCACCTGGACCGAGCAGTACGGGTTCCTCGTCGTCACCGACGACGGCAGCCAGGACGTCGCCCACCTCCGCGGCAGTACCCGCCTCCTGCTCAACGGCCTCTCCACGGTGGTCGAACCGCACCGCTACAAGCACCTGTCGTAGGGCCGGCCGGCGGCATCCTGCCCGTCGTCGGGCCCCGGCCGGTGACCGCGGCCGCGGCGCCGAAGTGCGCCGCGGACCGCGCGCGCCGACAGTGGAAGAACCTGGCCGACCGAGGAGCCGCACATGCCCCCCACAGCGTCCGGAGAACAGTGGCGGCTGCGCCACGGCGCCCAGACGGCGGTGGTGGTGGAACTCGGCGGTGCGCTGCGCTGCTACGAGATGGCCGGACGGCCGCTGCTCGACGGCTTCGCCCCCCACGAGCCGATCACCGGAGGACGCGGCCAGCTCCTCGTGCCCTGGCCGAACCGGGTGGCGGCCGGGCGCTACCGCTTCGCCGGCGCGGACCAGCAGCTCCCGCTGACCGAGCCGGAGAACGGCAACGCGATCCACGGGCTCCTCAGATGGGTACCGTGGCGGCTGCTGGCCCGCGCCGAGTCCGCGCTCACGGTGGGCACCAGCCTCTTCCCGCAGCCCGGGTACCCGTACCGGCTGGAAGTGGCCGCCGGGTACCGGCTCGGCCGCGACGGGCTCGAAACCACCGTCACCACCACCAACGCGGGCGACACGGCCGCGCCCTACGGCGTGGGCCAGCACCCCTACCTGACCGTCGGCACCGACGTGGTGGACACCGCCCTGCTGACCTTGCCGGCCCGCGTCCGCCTGCGCACCGACGCGCACGGCCTGCCGACCGGGGAGGAACCGGTCGACGGCACGGAGTACGACTTCCGCGCCGCCAGGCCCATCGGCACGGCGCGGCTGGACACCGCGTACACGGCCCTCGACCGGGACCCCGCCGGGCACTGCGCGGTCCGTCTGGCGTACCCGTCGGGGCGGCACGGCATCGACGTACGGCTCCCCGAAGGCGTCCGCTACGTACAGCTGTACACCGGGGACACGCTGGGAGAGCCCGGGCGGCGCCGCCGCGGCGTCGCCGTCGAGCCGATGTCCTGCCCGGCCGACGCCTTCCGCAGCGGCACGGCGCTCACCGTCCTGGAACCGGGGGACACCCACGTCTTCCGCTGGGCTCTGGCCCCGTGGGGCTCCTGGTGAGCCCGGACAGCGGGCCGCAGGTGTCCGGGCCCATGACCGGTCAGGCCTTCCGCGCGTTGTACGACGAGCTGCGGGAGCGGAGCCCGCGCGCCCCCGACGACCGGCGCGGTACGCTCGGCCACCTGACGCCCGAGCGCGTGGTGGCCGCCGCCGGCGAGGTCCGTTCCGGGGTCACGGTGTCGCTGGCCGCGACCGTCGAAACGCGGCCCGGACCCGACAATCCCGAGCCCGCGCACCACACGATGCTCGCCCCCGCCGCCGGTGAGAGCACCGCCGAGGGGCTGCACTTCGCGCGCGACCGGTTTGCGATGAACGTACACGGCGACGCGGACAGTCACCTCGACGCGCTGTGTCACGTGATCTTCGACGGGGAGCTCTACAACGGCGTGCCGGCCGGCAGCGTGACGCCCGAAGGCGCCGGCGCGCTCTCCGTCGAGGTCTTCCGGGACGGCATCGTCGGCCGGGGCGTGCTCCTGGACGTACCGCGGCTGCGGGGCGTGCCGTGGCTGGAGCCCGGAGCACACGTGAGCGCCGCCGAGCTGACCGCGGCGGAGGCGGCCCAGGGGGTCCGGGCCGGGCCGGGGGACATGCTGTTCGTGCGGGTGGGGCACCGCGCGCGGCGCGAGGAGCTCGGGGCGTGGGACGCGGCCCACGCCCGGGCCGGACTCCACCCCACGGCCGTACGGTTCCTGGCCGAGCGGCGGGTCAGCGTGCTGGGGTCGGACGGCAACAACGACACGGCCCCCAGCGCGGTGGCCGGGATCGGCTTCCCCGTGCACGTGCTGGCCGTGCACGCCATGGGACTGCCGCTGCTGGACTACCTGCGGTTCGAGGAGCTGACCCGGGCGTGCGCCCGGACCGGCCGGTGGTCCTTCCTGTGCACGGTCGCGCCGCTCAGGCTCCCGGCGGCGACCGGGTCCCCGGTGAACCCGATCGCCGTTCTCTGACGGCAGTGCGGCAGCCCCGTTCCCGGCGCCACCCCTCCCCGGTCGCCGCCCGCGGCGACGAGCGATACGTTCGAAAGACGGGGGTGGCTGCCGTACCCCGGCGGCGCGCAGCGAGAGGCCGGCCGCAAGGGCGCGGCCCACGAGCGCAAGGACGGTGGTCGCCGTGGGCGACTCCCCGCACTACGACGTCGTCGTCATCGGTTCCGGCGCCGGCGGCGGTACGCTCGCCCACCGCCTCGCCCCGTCCGGCAAACGGGTCCTCATCCTCGAACGCGGCGACTACCTCCCCCGCGAGCGCGACAACTGGGAATCCACCGCCGTGTTCGTGAAGGCCAAGTACCGCGCCCCGGAGTTCTGGCTGGACCAGCACGGCAACGAGTTCCCGCCCGAGGTGAACTACTACGTCGGCGGGAACACCAAGTTCTACGGCGCCGCCCTCTTCCGGCTGCGGCCCGAGGACTTCGGCGAGCTGCGCCACCACGGCGGGCCGTCACCGGCCTGGCCGATCCGCTACGAGGACCTGGAGCCGTACTACACCGAGGCCGAGCACCTCTACAAGGTCCACGGCCGCCACGGGGAGGACCCGTGGGAGGGCCCGTACAGCGCCCAGTACGCCTACCCGCCGGTCGAACACGAACCGCGGATCCAGCAGTTGAGCGACGACCTGGAGAAGCGGGGCCTGCACCCGTTCCACCTGCCCATCGGCGTCGACCTGCTCCAGGACGAGAACGGGCGGGCGACCAGTTCCAGCGTCTGCATCCGCTGTGACCGGGTGGACGGCTTCCCCTGCCTGGTGCGCGGCAAGTCCGACGCCCAGGTGATCTGCGTGGAGCCGGCGCTGCGGCACCCCAACGTCGAAATGGTCACCAACGCCCGGGTGGTGCGGCTGGAGACCGACCCGACCGGACGCAGCGTCACCAAGGTCCTGACCCGCGGCGAGGACGGCGGCGAAGCCTCCTACTCGGCGGACATCGTGGTCGTCGCCTGCGGGGCGGTCAACTCGGCGGCGCTGCTGCTGGCCTCGGCCGACGACCGCCACCCCCGCGGCCTGGCGAACAGCTCCGACGTGGTCGGCCGCCACTACATGCGGCACAACAACCTGGCCCTGATGGCCGTTTCGAAGGAACCCAACCCCACAAAGTTCCAGAAGACCCTGGCCCTGCACGACTGGTACCTCGGCGCCGACGACTGGGACTACCCGCTCGGCGGCATCCAGATGCTCGGCAAGTCCGACGCCGAGCAGATCCACGGCGAGGCCCCCCGCTGGGCCGGGGCCGTCACCCCCGACATGCCCTTCGAGGTACTGGCCCACCACGCCGTCGACTTCTGGCTGTGCGGCGAGGACCTTCCCCGGCCCGACAACCGGGTCACCCTCAACGGCGACGGCACCATCCGGCTCGCACTCGACGAGAGCAACAACATCGAGGGGCTCACACGGCTGCGGCACAAGCTCCAGGGCATGCTCGGCCGGCTGGGCATGCACGAACACCGGCTCCTGTCGCACAGCATCTACCTCCACAAGGGCATGCCGATCGGGGCCACGGCCCACCAGGCCGGCACCGTCCGGTTCGGCGACGACCCGACCACCTCCGCGCTCGACGTGCACTGCAAGGCCCACGACCTGGACAACCTGTACGTGGTCGACACCAGCTTCTTCCCGAGCATCGGGGCGGTGAATCCGTCCCTCACCGCGATCGCGAACGCCCTGCGGGTGGGCGACCACCTCCTGGAACGGCTCGGCTGACCCCGCGGATTGCCCCGACCGGGCGTTGCTGCTCCGCCGGGTGGCCCAAGGGCGCCTCGCCCGGACCGCCGATCGCCGCCGCGGGTGCTTCCGTGGCGTCCGGACCCTGACGGGCCGCGGTCGGGCGGTCCGGACCGGGCAGTCGAGGAGGCAGTCGATCGTGAGTTCCACCGAGGGCGCACCGCAGGGAGTGATCCCCGCCCGCCTGCTCAAGGGCCAGAAGGCGCTGGTCACCGGCGCCAACAGCGGAATCGGCATGGCCACCGCCATCGGCCTCGGCCGGGCCGGCGCCGACGTGGTCGTGAACTACGTGGCCGGCGCGGACGAGGCCGAGAAGGTGGTCCGGGAGATCACCTCGTTCGGCGTGCGCGCCGCCGCGTACGAGGCGGACGTGTCCCAGGAGGACCAGGTCGTGGCCATGATGGACCGGATGGTCCAGGAGTTCGGCACGATCGACATCCTGGTCGCCAACGCCGGGCTGCAGCGCGACGCCCCGTTCGCGGAGATGACGCTCGCCCAGTGGCAGAAGGTGATCGACGTCAACCTCACGGGCCAGTTCCTGTGCGCGCGGGAAGCGACGAAGGAGTTCCTGCGGCGCGGCGTCGTCCCCGAGGTGTCCCGGGCGGCCGGAAAGATCATCTGTATGAGCTCCGTGCACCAGATCATCCCCTGGGCGGGGCACGCCAACTACGCCTCCTCCAAGGGGGGCGTGCAGATGCTGATGGAGACCCTGGCCCAGGAACTCGCGCCCAAGAAGATCCGGGTGAACGCCATCGCTCCCGGAGCCATCAAGACACCGATCAACCGGAGCGCCTGGGAGACGCCCGAGGCCCGCAAGGACCTGCTCCGGCTGATCCCGTACGAGCGCATCGGCGAGCCCGAGGACATCGCGCACGCGGCCGTGGCGCTCGCCTCGGACCTCATGGACTACGTCGTGGGCACCACGCTCTTCGTGGACGGCGGGATGACCCTCTTCCCCGGCTTCGCCACCGGCGGCTGAGCTCCTCCCACCTGTCCTCCCGAGCGGCAAAGGAACGTATGCACACCACGGTGCATCTGCTGGCGGACGGCCCCGCCCAACTGCTCCCGGCCAGGGAGCTCATGGCCTTCACCCTCGCCTCCCACATCCTCCTGGTGCCGATGGGAGTGGCGCTGCCGCTCATCACCCTCGTCATGCACTACCGCGGCCTGCGCCGGGGCGACGCCACCGCCCTGCTGCTGGCCCGGCGCTGGTCGGCGGTGATGGCCGTGCAGTTCGCGATCGGCGTCGTCACCGGCACCGTGCTGTCGTTCGAGTTCGGCCTGCTCTGGCCGGGACTGATGGGCCGGTGGGGCGACGTCTTCGGCATCGGGTTCGGCGTCGAGGCCTGGGCGTTCTTCCTCGAAGCGGTGCTCATCGCCATCTACCTCTACGGCTGGCGCAGGCTGAACCCGCGCACCCACTTCCTGCTCGCGCTGCCGCTGCCGGCCACCGCGCTGCTCGGGGCCTTCGGCATCCTGGCCGCCAACTCGTGGATGAACACCCCGCAGGGGTTCACGCTCGACGCCCAGGGCGACCCGGTGGACGTGGACGTGTGGAAGGCCGTCTTCACCCCGATGTTCGGCCCCCAGTACTGGCACTTCGTGGTCGCGATGCTGGTGACGGCCGGCTACGTGGTGGCAGGCGTGTACGCGGTCGGATGGCTGCGCGGCCGCCGGGACCGCTACCACCGGCTCGGCTTCGCGGTCCCCTTCACCATCGCCGCGGTGGCCACTCCGGTGCAGTTCTTCCTGGGCGACTCGATCGCCCGGCAGGTCTTCCACAAGCAGCCCGTGAAGTTCGCGGCGACGGAGATCGTCTGGAACACCGGCACCCACGTCCCGGAGTACCTGTTCGGCCGGCTCCATCCGGACGGCACCATCTCCGGCGGCATCAAGATCCCGCAGTTGGACTCCATCCTGGCCGGGTTCCGCCCGGACACCGAGGTGACCGGGCTGACCTCAGTACCGGCGGGCGACCGGCCGAACGCCACCCAGGCCACCATCGCCCACTGGGCCTTCGACCTCATGGTCGGGATCGGCAGCCTGCTCCTGCTGCTCGCCCTGCTGTACGGGCTGGTCTGGCTCCGCCACCGCAGGCTGCCCCGCTCGAAATGGTTCTACGCCGGCGCCGCCTGCGCCGGCGCGGCCTCCCTCGTCGCCGTCGAAGCCGGCTGGATCACCGCCGAGGTGGGCCGCCAGCCGTGGATCGTCTACCAGAACATGCGCGTCGCCGAGGCCGTGACCTCGACCCGCTCCACCACCCTCTGGACCATGTTCGGCCTGGTGATCGTGGTGTACCTGGGCGTCTTCGCGGCGTTCCTCGTCGTCCTGCTGAAGATGCGCGACCGCTGGCGCCCGGCGGACGAGACGGCCGACCAGCGGCCGCTGGATGCGCCGGAGTCCGTCACCCCCTACGGTCCGCGCCCTGCGGCCCCGGCGGGCGACGCGGGCTCCGGGACACCGGGGAGCGGTGAACGGTGATGGCGGACCTCGTCGCCTTCGTGCTGCTGCTCGCCGTGGTCGCGTACGCCTGCGCGGGCGGAACCGACTACGGGGCCGGGTTCTGGGACCTGACGGCCGGCGGGGCCGAGCGCGGCAAACGCGCAAGATGGCTGATCGACCACGCCATGGCCCCCGTGTGGGAGGTCAACAACGTCTGGCTGGTCTTCGTGCTGATCATCATGTGGACCGGGTTCCCCGTGCTGTTCCAGACCGTGTTCACCGCGTTGTGGCTGCCGCTCGCCCTGGCCGCCCTGGGCATGGTCCTGCGCGGCGCCGGATTCGCCCTGCGCAAGCCCGCCCGCCGACTGGCCCGGCGGCGCCTGTACGGCGCCGTCTTCGCCGTCGCCTCCCTGCTCACCCCGTTCTTCCTCGGGGCGGCCGTGGGCGCCATCGCCTCCGGCCGGATCGCGCCGGGTACCGAGGCCTCGGCGGACGCCTGGGCGGGCCCCGCGCCCCTCTTGTTCGGGCTCCTCACCATCGCCACGACCGCACTGCTCGGCGCCGTGTTCCTCAGCGCCGACGCCACCCGCTTCGACACACCCGACCTCGTCGGCTACTTCCGGCTGCGCGCCCTCCTCGCTCTCGGCGCGGTCGCCCTGACCGCCGTGGGGGTCCTCCTCGTCACCCGTACGGAAGCCCCCCACGTCTGGCACGGACTCACCCACGGGGCAGGCCTCGCCCTCGTGATCGTGTCCGCGGCCTTCTTCGCCGCCACCGGGCTGCTCGTACAGCGGGGCAGGGTCCACTGGGCCCGGTTCAGCTGCGTCGGCATCGTCGGCGCGGCCGTCTTCGCCTGGGGGCTGGCCCAGCGCCCCTACCTCATCCCCACGTCCCTGTCCGTGGCGGACGCCGCGGGCGATCCGCAGACCCTGGCCTGGCTCCTGGTGGTCAGCCTCGTCGCGCTGGCGCTCGTCGCCCCGGCCGTCTTCTTCCTCTACTGGATGGACACCCACGGCGAACTGGAGCCCCTGACCGAATCCGACCTGCGGCGGACCGGCCCGACGCGGGGTGGGGCCGCCGACGACGACTGACCGCACGGCGCCCCCCCGGTGGCCACCCGGGCGGTTCCGCCGGCGGGGTCGCCCGGCGGCCTCCGCCACCCCGTCGAGTCCCCGTCGCGCCCGTGGGGCGAGGAAGGAACCCGCTGTGAGCGAGGACGACATCCTCCTCGGCATCGCCCTGGTCGTGGCCCTGGCCACCGCCTGCCAGATCCTCGCCGGCAAACTGCGGGTCCCGGCCCTGATCCTGCTGCTGCCGGTCGGCTTCGCCGCGGGCGCCCTCACCGACGTCATCCACCCGGACCAGCTGGTCGGGCCGGACTTCTCGGCCCTGGTGTCCCTGTCCGTGGCGGTGATCCTCTACGACGCCGGTCTCGGCCTCGACCTGCGCAGCCTCACCGGCCGGACCCGAGCGACCGTGGGCAGGCTGTTGCTCTTCGGCGTCGGCTTCACCTTCTTCGCCGTGTGCGCCGTCGGGCCGGCCCTGTTCGGCATGTCGCTCAGGGTGGCCGCGATGGTGGGCATGATCCTCGTCGTGTCGGGGCCCACGGTGGTGGGGCCGCTGCTCCACTACGTGCGGCCGACGGACAAGGTACGGCGCCTGCTGATCTGGGAAGGGACGCTGACCGACCCGATCGGCGCCATCCTCGGCGCCGTCGTCTTCCACGCCGTCGCCACCACCAGCCGCGTCCACCTCGGGCGCGGGTACCAGATCGGCCAGTTCCTCATCAGCATGGCCGTCGGACTCGTCGGCGGAGCCGTGGGGTTCGCGCTGCTGTGGCTGACCCTGCGGGTGCTCCGGCTCGGCGAGGAGCTCGGCACGCTGGCGCAGCTGGCCACGGTGATCGCCGTATCGGCGGGGTGCGACATCGTCCGCGACGACACCGGGCTCATCGCCGCGATCGTCACCGGTATGGCCGCGGCCAACATGCGGGGTTTCGACATGCCGGCCCGCCGGCCCTTCTTCGAGACCCTCGTCCAGCTGATCATCGGGCTGCTGTTCATCTCGATCTCCGCGAGCGTCACGCCGGCCTCCCTCAAGCCCGTGCTCCTTCCCACGCTCGTCCTCGTCGCGCTCCTCGTCCTCGTGGTGCGGCCGCTGGTGGCCCTCGCCGCCACCTGGGGCACGGACCTGACCCGCGGGGAACGGGCGTTCACGGGATGGATGGCCCCGCGCGGCATCGTCGCCGCCTCGACCGCGGCCGCCTTCGCGGCGTCCCTCGTCCAACTGGGGCTGCGCGGTGCCTCCAAGGTCCTGCCCGTCACCTTCCTGGTGATCGTCTCGACGGTCGTGCTGTACGCCCTGACCGCCGCCCCCGTGGCCCGGCGCCTCGGTGTCGCCAGGCCGAACCGCACCACCCCCCTGCTGGTGGGCGGCGCCCCGTGGGCGATCGCGCTGGCGAGCGCCCTGCGCTCGACGGGACTCGACGTGCAGATGTGGGCCGGGCTGGACGAGGAGCGCGCACGGATCAAGGACGCCGGAATCCAACTGGCCCCGGGAGACCTGCTGGCGACGGCCACCAACCCCAGGGCGCGGCTGGAGGGGGTCGACGCGGTGTTCCTGCTCACCGATGACGACGACTTCAACGCGCTGGCCTCGGTGCTGGTCGAGGACAACGTCGAGGGACCCGTCTACCGGGTGGGGCCGGCGCACGAGAGCCACGGCGTGGTCGCGCCGTACACGGGCGGCGGCGTCCTGTTCGGCGGTTCGCTCGTCCGGCACGTTCTGGCGGCGCGGTACGAACAGGGCGCCCGGTTCCTCGTACAGCCCGCCTCCCGTCCGCTCCCCCCGGACCACGAACCGCTGTTCGTGGTCCGGGACGAGGGCCGGCTGGAGCCGTTCGACGAGACGCGGGCCGTGGGACCGGGCGACCAGATCGTGCTGCTGGGCCCCTTACCGCCCGGAGCGCAGGCACCCGCTGCGGGACAGCCGGTTTAGGCCCTGGTGCAGGTCGGCCCGGCCGGCGTCGCGCGGGCCTCGCCGATCCACGTGAGGCCCGCCTCGGCACGGTTGATCGCGAACCGTGTGGTCAGGCTCCGTCCAGCCAGCCCCGGAAGGCGTGCAGGCCGGCGTCGGTCGCGGAACAAACAGGTCAACGGCTCGGCTCCGGCGTCAGTCCTGTCGCATACGGTTCAAGGTGTCGTCCAGCGTGATGGCCGCGTCGATGAGCGCCAGGTGGGTGAACGCCTGCGGGAAGTTGCCGAGTTGCCGTCCCGTCAGCGCGATCTCCTCGGAGTACAGGCCGAGGTGGTTGGCGTACGTCATCATCTTCTCCAGTACGAGCCTGGCCTGATCGGTCCGGCCGGCCCGGGCGAGGGCGTCGACGTACATGAAGGTGCACAGCGAGAAGGTGCCTTCGGAGCCGCGCAGACCGTCCGGCGACGCTTCGGGGTTGTACCGGTAGACCAGGCTGTCGGTGACCAGCTCCCGGTCCATGGCGTCCAAGGTGGAGGTCCACATCGGGTCGTCGGGGGTGATGAAACCCACCGTCGGCATGCGCAGCAGCGAGGAGTCGAGCACATCGCTCCCGTAGTGCTGGACGAACGCCTTGCGCGCCGGGTCCCAGCCCTTGGCCAGGATCTGCTCGTAGATGCTGTCGCGCTCGGCGGCCCAGCGGCCGCTCTCCGCCGGCCGGCCGTGGGCGACCGAGAGCCGCAGCGCGCGGTCGAAGGCGACCCAGGACATCACCCGGCCGTAGGTGAAGTGCTGGCGTCCGCCGCGGGTCTCCCACAGCCCTTCGCCCGCCTGGTCCCAGTGGTCCACGAGCCATTCGAGCAGGACGCGAAGCGACGCCCAGCCCTGGATGTCGAGGTGGATGCCGTGCTGGTGGGCGAAGGACATGCTGTCCAGTGCCTCGCCGTAGATGTCCAGCTGCAACTGGGTCGCCGCGCCGTTGCCGATGCGCACCGGCGAGGATCCCTGGTACCCCTCCCAGTGCTCCAGGGTCTCTTCGTAGAGGTCGGAGGAACCGTCCACCCGGTACATGATGTTCAGCGGGCCCGTGTCGGTGTCGCGGCCGGCCTTCTCCTTCACGCGGTCGCTCAGCCAGCCGATGAACGCCCTCGCCTCCTCCGTGAACCCCAGCCCCAGCAGGGCGTACACCGAGAAGGACGCGTCCCGGATCCAGGTGAACCGGTAGTCCCAGTTGCGCTCACCGCCCAGCTGCTCCGGCAGGCCCGCCGTGGGGGCCGCCACCAGGGCGCCGGTGGGTGCGTACGTCATCAGCTTCAGCGTCACGGCGGAGCGCTCCACCGTCTCGCGCCATCGGCCCGTGTACCGGGACTGGCGCAGCCACGTCCGCCAGTAGTGCCTGGTCTCGGTGAAGAGCTCCTGGAACTCGGCGACGCGGATCTCGCGCGGCGGCCCCGCGGCGGCCGACTCCATGACCAGGCCCCGCTGCTGGCCGGCTTCGAGTGCGAGCTCGACCCGCAGGTCGTGATCTCCGGTGAGACCGTGCACCCGTCGTTCGTCCTGCGGTTCCCGCACCACGCTGAGGGTGAGCTCCAGGCCGTCCGAGGCGAATACGGCCCCGTTGTCGGTGATCCGCAGGGAGTGGGTCTTACGGCCGTAGTCGAACCGGGGGGCGATCTCGACCTGGAACGTCATGCTGCCGCGTACGCATCGGAGCATGCGGACCAGGCGATGGCGGTCGGTGGCCGTTTCACCGGTCACCGGCATGAAGTCGACGACTTCGCCCGCACCGGCCTCGGTCATGAAGCGCGTCACGAGAATCGCGGTGTCAGGCAAGTACAACTGCTTGGTGGTGTACGAGTCTTCCGCGGGTCTGACCGAGAAGTGGCCGCCCCTGTCCCAGTCGAGAAGGGCCCCGAAAACGCTGGGGGAATCGAACCGCGGACAGCAGAACCAGTCGATCGTTCCGTCCGTCGTCACCAGGGCCGCGGTCTGCAGATCACCGATCAGGCCATGGTCTTCGATCAGCGGATAGTCAGCCATGGGAGGACCCTTTCGGACGCCACCCAGTCAGCTTAGGCGCCGAATTCCCCGCGAGCCCGTCGGGCAGGCCTCTCCTGCGGGGGCCGGTGAGCGGCTTTACCATGAGGAGCTGCCGTGTAGGTGCTCAACCACATCGACACGTTCCTGCACGCATCCTGGGTGAGGCGCGATGATCGTATCGGTGGTGTCGGTGCCGGAAGGCGTCGTCACTCGCACGCAGCTGTCCGAGGCCCGGGAGCGGCTGGCGAGCCCCGATCTCGTGATGGTGGACATCGACCAGGGCGAGAACCCCCCGCCCGATGAGCCCGAGCAGCCGCTGTCCCGCTTGCTCGGGCTGACCGGGCAGGGCTGGGAGTGGTTCGGCAGACGGCACGAGCCCGTACGGGCCGAATACCACGAGGGCGCCGTGGGGTGCGTCGTGCCGGTGGTCGAGGGCACCGGCATCACCCACATCCACGTCCTCGCCAGCGACCGGCACCTCATCACCGTCCACCAGGGGCCCGTGGGACTGATCGAGTCCTTCTCCGAGCGCCTGCCCCAGGACCGGCCCACCGACGGGGCGCTCATGGCGTTCCTGTTCATGCACGGTGTCATGGAGGGGTTCCGCCGCACCGCCGCCCGCACGCTGCTGGAGGTGGAGGATCTCGAGGAGGAGATGTTCGAGGGGCGGCAGCCGCAGCACGTGCACCGCCTGGCCCGGCTGCGACGGAGCGCGGCACAGCTGCACCGGGCGTTCCTGCCCTACGCCGCGGTCGCCGAGGAGTTCCTGACGCACCGCAGGATGGCGAACCGCGAGATCTCCGAGGAGTGGCGAGCGCTCAACCTCAAGCACGAGCGCACCGTGCAGTTGGTGATGATGGAGATCGAGTCCCTGCGGGACGAAACCCGGCGGGCCGCGGACACCTACGCCTCGCTCGTCGCCGACGAGCAGAACCTCGTGATCAACAAGCTCGCCATCGCCTCGGTGATCTTCCTGCCGCTGTCGTTCATCACCGGGTTCTTCGGCATGAACTTCACGTACCTGACCAACGGCCTGACGAGCGAGCGGTCCTTCTTGACGCTGGGCGTCTGCATGCAGGTGTGCGCCCTGGCCGTGGCGATCTACTTCGTGCTGTACCGCACGCACTGGCGCCAGCTCGGCGGCGGCCCCGCCCGCGCGATCGACGCCGAAGCCGAAGCCGAAGCCGAGCTCGCGGACCGGCCGGAGCGCTCGACGCGGCGGCTGGGCCGTATCCCCAGAAGACCGGGCGGCCGGCCCCCTCGCTGAGCCGCGCCCGGCGCGCTCGACTCCGGCGCAGTCGGACCGGTCACCGTCCGAGGGTGTTCATCAGGATGATCGCCACCAGATCGGCGAGGATGAGGGCGACGACGCCGACGATCGCGGCCCAGGCTCTCTGCGACTCGTCCAAGTGCATGCCTCGCCTCCGGCGCGGATGTGGGGTGGCCGGACCGCGGGCACGGGCACACCGGCCTTCCGCCATGATGGCCCCGCACCGCGTCGCGCACATCTCGGAGCCGGCCGCCGAAGGGCCGCCACGGCATCCCGTGGCGGCCCGGTCGGATCAGGCCGTAGCGGGCGCCGCGGCCTCCGCCGGTTCGGTGGGTTCAGGGGTCCCGGTGCCCGGCAGGGGGACGCGGTGCAGCCCCCTGCGGTCGTAGAGGCGGGTGACGGCGAAGCCGAAGACCAGCGCGGCCACCAAGGCGACGCCCATCGCGGCCCACGCCCGGCTCAGGCCGGCGTCGGCCTGGGCTCCGTAATAGAGCAGCGAGCGCAGCCCCTCGGTGATCTGGCGCAGCGGCTCGAACTCGGAAAGCGCGCGGAAGAACCCGGGCAGCGCCTGGACGGGCACGGTGGCGCCGGAGGAGGGGACCGCCATCGCGACGAAGACGATGGTGGCCAGCAGCATGCCGGGGGTACCGAAGGCGGCGAACAGGGTCAGGCTGCCGATGCCGACGACCCCGATGGTGGCGACCGAGTAGAGCCACAGCAGGCCGAGGTGGGAGGCGTCCATGTCGAGGATGCCGACGGTGGCGACCTCTACCAGGGTGCCCATGACCAGGGACAGGCCGAGCATGAGCGCCATGCCGATGACCAGCGTGCGGACACGACTGGTGTGCTGGACGGGTTCCCGCTTGCGGAAGGGGCCGAAATCGGTGTGCAGGTAGCCGAGGGCGGTGTCTACCTGGGAGTTGACGACGTTGGCGCCGAGCATGCCGCAGACGACCAGGACCAGCGCGTAGTAGAAGGCGCTCAGGCCCATGGCGCTGCGGGAGCCGAGCGGGTGGCCGTCGGCGACGTTCACGGTCACCGGGTCGGCCAGTTTGAGCTGGGCGGCCGTCGGGAGCGGCGTCTTCTGGGCCGCGGCCTGCTTGAGCAGTTCCTGGCCGATCTGGGCCGAGGCGGCGTGGGCGGCCTTCTGGGCGGCCTGGGAGGACATGGAGGAACCGATGCTGCCGGCCGACTGGTTGGTCAGTACGGTCAGGGTCGGCGGGGCCGGCCGGCCCTGGGGTGCGGGCTGCGCGGCGGTGAGCGCGGTCACCGTGGCGGAGAAGTCCTTCGGGATGACGAGGGCGCCGAAGACCTTGCCCCGGCCCAGCCGCTCGTCGGCCTCCGCGCGGCTGACGACCTGCCAGTCGATGCTCTTCTCGCCCTTGGCGGCCTGCTGGATCCCTGCGACGACCTGCTCGCCCAGGTTGATGCGGCGGCCGCCCGCGTCGGCGCCGCCGTCGGTGTTGACCAGGGCCACGGGCAGGTCGCGCAGGTTGCCCTTGGGGTTGACGTTGCCGCCCACGTAGAGCAGGGCGAACAACATCGAGACCACTGCGGCGATGAGTCCCGTTCCGATCCACAACTGGGGTCGGCGGAGCACGGAGGGGGGAGTGGGATGAGGCATCGATTCTCCGGTGCGGCTGCGTTCCTGAGCTGGATACTTAAGGTATCCAGCTCCTGGATAGTGGCAGTATCTTGTTGTGGTGTCCAATCGCGGGCCCGACGCCGAAACGGACCGCGTGACCAGCAGGGAAGCCGTATGAAGATCTCGGAGCTCAGCCGCCGGACCGGTGTGCCCGTCGCCAGCATCAAGTACTTCCTGCGGCAGGGCCTGCTGCCCGCCGGGCGGGCGACCGCCGCGACCCTGGCCGAGTACGGGGAGGAGCACGTGCAGCGGCTGCGGCTGATCAAGGCGCTGACCACGCTCGGCGGCCTGTCCATCGCCGCCACCCGCGAAGTGCTCGGGGCGGTGGACCGGGCCGACAGCTCCGAGGGCGCCCTCGGAGCGGTCAGCTACGCCCTCCCGGTGCCGGTGGCCGCCCAGCGGGCCACGGGCCAGGAGGAGGAGGCGGTGGCCGAAGCGGCCGCCGGGGCCGAGGTGGCGGAGTTGCTCACGGCCCTGGACTGGCAGGCGCCCGGCACGTCACCGCACGTACAGGGACTGACGGCGGCGCTGAAGGAACTGCGGCGGCTGGACGCGCAGTACGGCCCCGGTGAACTGGCCGCCTACGCGCGGCTCGCCGAGTCGGTGGCCCGGCTGGACCTGGAGCGCGCGGCCGGCCTCGACGATCCGGTGGAGCTGGCCGAGCGGGCGGTCATCGTCTTCGCGATCTGCGCTCCGGTGTTCGAGCTCCTGCGCCGGCTCGCCCAGGAGGACCAGGTCCGGCGCCGCGTCGCTGCGGCGGACCAGTAGGACGCGCGCACCCGCCCGGCCCGCCGGCCGGGCGCGCGCGTAGGCCACACCCCACGGAGCTAGAAGGCCGAGTGGGTGAACCAGTTGGTGAGCAGGTCCGGGTCGCCGAGCAGCTGGAAGGCATCGCTCCGGTGATCCAGGCGGCCGTAGAGGAGCAGCAGCAGGTCGGCGGCCGTTCCGCGGACCGTGGCATCGGCCGCGCCGGGCTCGGCCAGCAGGGCGAAGCCGTCGGGGCGCAGGCCGACCACCCAGTCACCGTCGCCGTCCGTGCAGGCGAAGCGGATGGCCCGGTCCGGGGCCCGCAGCTGGGCGGTCAGCGGTGCGAAGGGGGATGCGAACGGCAGGTTGGTGAGGAACTCGTCGATGCCGTCGGCCGCCAGTACGCGGTCGACGTGCGGCGAGAGCCCGAGCGCGAGCTGGGCATCGACTCGGTGGACCAGGGTCTCGAACAGCATGCGCCGGACCCAGAACCGGGCGTGCTGGTCGACGCCCCAGGCCCACATCGGCGCGTTCAGGTCGGTGGCGGCGAACACCTCGGCGGCCTCGCTGGCGCTCTCGGCCAGCCAGCCGGGGAGGCCGTCCGGCCGCTCCGGCAGGCGGAGGTCCACCTCACGGCGGGCCGGCGGCTGCTGGATCCGGCGGCGGAGCAGCTCGGTGAACCAGCGGTGCACGCTGCCGACGTGCCGCGTGAGGTCTTCGAGGGTCCAGCCGGGGCAGGTCGGCACCGGGGTGGAGAGATCGGCCGCCGCGACCACGGCGACGAACTCGGCGGTCTCGGCTGCGACGGCCGCGCCGTGCTGGGCGGGGTTCATGTCCGACCCTTCCTCCAGTGCCCGAGCGGGCACATGCTTCATGACCTGGATAGTTTACGTCATGAAGTGATGGGGTGGTTCCGCGGGCGCCGTGGCGCAACGGTTGCCGAGCCCGGGTCCTACCCGCTCGCGAGGCCCCGGAGCAGCAGTTCGACCAGTCGCCGCGGGTCGTACCGGGGGTCGCCGTCCCGCCCGATGCAGAGGTTGCCGATGCCGCGCATCAGCTCGTACGCCTGCGTACCGGCCCTGATCTCACCCGCGTCCACCGCGGCAGCGAGCAACTGGCCGCAGACGGGCACCAGGCGGTCGAGGAAGTAGGCGTGCAGCGCGTCGAATCCGCTGCTGTCGGACTGCATCGCGTTGGCGAGTCCGTGCTTGGTGACCAGGAAGTCGACGAAGAGGTCGACCCATTGCCGGAGTGCTTCCAGTGGCGAGGCGGCGCTGCCCAGTAGGGCCGGTCCGGCCTCCGCGCAGGCGTCGACCTGGTGGCGGTAGACGGCGACGACCAGGTCCGCCCGGTTCGGGAAGTGCCGGTAGATCGTGCCCAGTCCGACGCCGGCCCGGGCCGCGATCTCGCGGATCGGCGCGTCGACCCCGGAGCTGACGAACACCGCGGCGGCGGCATCGAGCAGTGTCTGCCGGTTGCGCAGCGCGTCGGCCCGCTTGCCCCGGGCCGACGGCCCCCCTGACTCGCTCGCTGTGGACACCGCGCTCTCCTCCGATCGTCGTTGACAAAGCGGAACGGTGTTCCGTATGTTTAGCGGAACAACGTTCCGCTTCGAGTGTAGCCGAAGCATGCCACCCCCAACGCCCCATCCGCCGCCGGCCGCAACTCGGGACCCGCAGCGGGGGCCATGGAAGGGACATACGCGTCATGAGTGACTCGATCCACGCAACCGGCACCGTCACCGCACCCACTCCCGTCCTCTCGGTCAGCCCGGTCACCCTGCCGGTCTCCGGCCGGGCAGTGGACCTCCAGGTGCGCATCTCCTTGCCCGTCACCGGGAGCGACCTGCCGGTCATCCTCCTTTCCCACGGACAGGGCTACTCGAACAACCTCTCCTCCCTGAACGGTTACGCCCCCCTCGTCAACTCCTGGGCGGCGCAGGGCTTCGCCGTGATCCAGCCCACCCACCTCAGCTCGACCACCCTGACCCTGGACCCCGACACCCCCGGAGCGCCGCTGTTCTGGCGCTCGCGAGCCGAGGACATGAAGCTCGTCCTCGACCGGCTCGACCTGATCGAAGCCGCCGTGCCGCAGCTATTCGGCCGCCTGGACCGCAACAAGATCGCCGTCGCCGGGCACTCCATGGGCGGGCACACCGCGAGCCTGCTGCTGGGCGCCCGGCTCACCGATCCGCACGACGGAACGGAAGTGAACCTGACCGAGCCCCGGATCCGGGCCGGCGTGCTGCTTGCCGCGCCCGGCAGCGGGGGCGACTCCCTCACCGAATTCGTGGCGGAGAACTATCCGTTCTTCTCGACCACGGACTTCTCCACGATGGCGACACCCACGCTCGTGGTCGCCGGCGACAAGGACTCCTCCACCCACCTGACGGTTCGCGGCCCGGCCTGGCACACCGATCCGTACGCCCTCGCCCCGGCCCCCAAGTCCCTGCTCACCCTGTTCGACGCGGAGCACGGCCTCGGCGGGATCTCCGGGTACGACGTCGCCGAGACCACGGACGAGGATCCCGCGCGCGTGGCCGCGGTCGGACGGCTCACCGGGGCCTACCTCCGCACCGCGCTCTACCCCGGGGACTCCTCCTGGCAGGCGGCGCGGGACGCGCTGGCGGCCGGCCCCGACCCGCTCGGACGGGTCGAGTCCAAGTAGCGGCCGGGCAGCCGCAGGCCCTCAGCCGGCGGGCTCCGCGCCCAGGTGGTGTTGGAGGCGGGCGTGGCGGAACTGGTAGACGGCGCCGACCTGGCGCAGGACGCCGCGACGGTAGGCATCGTCGAGGAAGGCGACGACCGCCCACGGCAGTCGGCCGGTGAGGGGCAGCCAGATGCGGGTGAGGAGCACCCACTGCCCCCAGGCCGTGAACGCCAGGGCGTACGAGAGCGAGCCCGCCAGGCCACCGACGGCGCCGAGCGCGAGCCCGTCGGCCATGGGCCACGTGAGGGGGCCGACGACTCCCCGGAGGAGTTCGGTGATCAGCCGGCCGCCGAAGGCGATCACCAGGGTGAGCATGGGTGCCAGGAACAGGGTCTGGCGCACCACGATGCTGCGGTTGACGGCCAGCAGGTCCACCGGGGTGGCGGCGGAGCCCAGGTCGAGGGGGTCCTCCAGAGCCGCGCCGAGCCCGAGCACCAGGCCTCCCGCCAACCCGAATACGAGCCCGTACACCAGCGAGTTGACGAGCGTCGCCTCGATCACCACGGCGCTGACCGTCACGCGGCCGTTGGTCAGGAGTGCTCCGGTGGTGAAGCCGAGCCCGCAGCCGACGCCCATGACGAAGCCGCCCAGCAGTCCGGCCGAGAAGAGGGTGGCGTACCTGCGGGCGGCCGGGCCGTCGGCGGCTCCGGCCCGGCGGCCGCGGCCGGGCAGGCGCATCCGTACCCGGGACGGCTCGAACACCCTGATCCGGAACGCGCACAGGAGTCCGTAGACCAGCCCGAAGGCGAGCCCGACGGCAGGGCCGAACAGCAGCGCGTCCAGCAGGCCCGCGCCCAGCGCGAACGCGGCACTGTGGCCGGCCGCCAGGTTCTTGGCCGGGAAGACCAGCCAGTCGGCGGCACCGGTGACCAGCGAGCAGGCGAGGACCACGGCCAGCACCCGCGAGGACAGCCGCAGGGAGTCGCGCAGCTGCCACCACGCCAGGTCCTGACGTTCGCGGTGCCCGGGCCGGTCCAGGTGCCCGGCGAGGTGGCCCAGGTAGTGCCGGGCGCGCTGCGGGTCCCAGGCACGGGTCCGCTGCGGGCGGCGGGCACCGGGTGCGGTGACGGGGCGGCGGCGGTACACGGTCGGCACGAAGTCGGCCAGCAGATGGTCCTCTATGGACGCCGCGGTCGGGAAGCGGCCGGTGTCCAGCAGCACGGCCGGGTCCCGGGCCGGGGCGTCGCTGTAGACGGTCCGGGCGAGCAGGACCATCAGCGGAGTGCTCAGCACCTCGGCGAGGTGGGCGGCGCCGGGCTCCTCGGCAGCGGCGGTGCGCAGCCGTTCCAGTACGGGATCCCACACGGTGGTGGCCCGTCCGTCCCGGTCCGCCGGAGCGGTCGGGCGGGCGGTGCGGGGCAAGTAGTGCACCAGGTCGTCAGTGGTCAGGTCCAGGAGTTCGATGCCGGCGGCCTTGCGGAGCACCTCGACCGCGACGGCCTCGGTGAACTCCTGCGTACGGCTGCTCAGGACGAGGGGCAGCGAGCTGGTGTTGAGTTCCCGCAGGGCCGTGCCGAGGAGGCCGGTGGCGATCTCGTCCAGCCCGTCGAGCACCGGCAGGATCCACCCGGCGTCCACGAGGGCGGCGGCCAGGGGCGAGCCGCCGGGGGCGCGCGCGTCGAGGTTCGGGTGATCGCGCAGCAGGCGGGAGATCAGCCAGTCGCGCAGCGTGGTGCGGGTCGGATCCCACGACCCGATGCTGAAGACCACCGGCACGGGCTCGTCTTCGGAGCGCTTGACCAGATAGTCGAGGACGAACCGCAGGACGAGGACGGTCTTGCCGGAGCCGGCCCGGCCGAGCACCAGCAGCCGTCCCGAGCGCACCCGCCGGAAGACCTCGGCGATGTCGGCCAGCCCACCGTCGAGCGACAGCGGGCCGGAGCCGGTCCCGAGGGGGGTACCGCGGATGTTGTCCCCGTGGTCCAGCAGTTCCTGCGGCGCCGAGCGCCAGCGCACGGGCAGCGGGAACGGGTCGTGGATGCGGCGCTGCTCCTCCTCCCGGATGCAGCGGCTGTACACGTCGAGGGCCAGCGCATCGGCGGCCTCGGCCAGGGCCCCGCGCGACGGTGGCAGTGTGCTGGGCCGGGCCGGCCGGGCCGCCGCGGGCTCGGGGCCGGGCTCGGGGTCGGCCCCGGCCTCGGGGCCGGTCACCGGTCGGGGTTCGGGAACGGCCGTCGTGCGGGTGTCCTCGGCGGTGGTGCCGGTGCCCCGGTGAGCGGCCAGCAACTCCGTCCAGACGCCGTCGCGGTCGCGCCGCAGCGCGTCGGCCAGCGCGTGCGCGACCTGTTTCACCGTTCCCAACCGGGCATCGGTGGGTTTGCCGGTCTCCAGCCGGTGGATGGTACGCACCCCCAGCCGGGACCGCTCGGCCAACTGCTCCTGGGTCATCCCCGCCTCGAGCCGCAGCCCGCGGAGCAACGCGCCGAACCGGTTGGTCACTTGCCTGCCTCTCGCCCGCCCATGGTCCTGCCATCCATGACGGATGCCCCGTCAAAAGGCGGGCGGAACACCGTACGCCGGTGACCGGCCACATATGGCCGGTCGCTGACATGGTCCGCCGACCAGCACGAACACCAGGATGGGCACCGGCCGCCGCATCCGGTGCGGCGGAGTCCAGCCCGACCGAGGAGATGACCGCCAGATGCCCACCACGAAGCCGAGCAGGCTCGCCCGCCGACTCAAGTCCGTGATCGCGTCGACGGCACTGCTGTTGGCCGCAGCCGCCGTCGTGCCGCCCGCCGCACACGCCGCCCCGGCGCACCACTACTACATCGAGATCGGCGGCACCGGCGCGGCCGCGGACGCGCCCCAGTGCACCAGCAGCTTCACGGCCGCGAACGAGCACCTGGACGGCGGCATCGCGGTTCCCGTCTGCTACGTGGCCAGTGGCGGCCCGTTCGTCGGGAGCCACAACGAACAGCCGGCCCCCTGGGGCACCCCGAGCTTCGGCGACAGCGTGAACCAGGGCTACTGGAACGCCCTGGCCGCGCTGGAGAGCACCTACCGCGCCGACCCCACGGCCCGCTTCACCATCGCGGGCTACTCCCAGGGCGCCTGGGTCGGCGACCTGCTGCTCCAGACGATCGCGAAAAACGGCACCGAAGTACCCCGTTCACAGGTCGACGGCATGCTCTACTCCGACCCGATGCAGCCCCGCACCGGCTTCTGGCACCTCGTCCCCGAAGGGGTCCTGATCCCGTTCGTGGCGTATTCGCCCGGCACTGGACCGGAGGAGTTCCCCGGCGTCCCGGTCCAGCGCTTCTGCATCCAGACCGACGGCGTCTGTGACGCGACGTCCTTGGACTCCTTCGCGGGCTTCCTGCAGCAGCACCCGCGCTACTTCCAGCCCGGCAGCATCATCGAGACGACCCTCGCCAAGCACGGCGGCAACGGGACCGTCTGGTACCCGGCGGCGTAACGCCGGAGCGCTCCGCCCTGTAGCAGACGTCGCGGCCCGCCCGGGGGGACGGGCCGCGACGTCGCACCCCTTTCCGGCCGTTGATCCGGGGGGCCGCCCCACCGTGCTCCGGGGGCTGGCCCCAGTGCCCGGCGCCTCCTGCGCGTGATGGGCTGTCAGTCGAGCAGCGAGCACCAGGGGTGGGCGGGTTGAGGGAACGAATCGGGTGTGCCGCATGGGCGGTCGGTGTGGTGCAGTTCTTCGTGGTCCACGGGATCGTGGAATCCGCGTGGGCGAATCCGCCGTACAGCTGGGCACGGAACAACATCAGCGACCTGGGCAATGCGCACTGCCTGCTCGCGACGGACCCCGAGGTGCGCTTCATCTGCTCGCCCGAACACGGGTTGATGAACATTTCGTTCATGGTCCTCGGGACGCTGCTCGTCGCCGGCGCGGTCTTGACCGGCGGCGGTTTGTGGCGCGGGGGATGGGCAGGTGCCGTGCCGCGGCTGTTGCTGGGCGGCGCCGGGACCGGGTTCGTGCTCGCGGGGCTGGCACCGGCCGACGTGAATGAGAACCAGCACGCCTTGGGGGCGCTGCTGATCATGGGTACGGGGAACATCGGACTGCTGTTGGCCGGACGCGGACTGGCCGCACGGCACGCCAGCCTGCCGCGCCGGCTGACGTTCGCCCTGGGGACCACCGCGGTCGTGGCGTTCGGCCTCTTCCTGTCCGGCCACTACCTCGGCCTCGGCATGGGCGGCATGGAACGGCTCGCCGCGTTCCCGGTCCTGCTGTGGGCGCTGGCCGCCGCCGCCGCGGACCCGGAGGCTGCCGGTCCCCGCGCCTGAGGGTCCCTCCGCGCAGGGGCGGAGGGGGACCTCTTCGCATCCGCCGGAAGGCGGCCCGGTCAGTGGGGGAACAGCGGGGTGACGGCGGCTTCCGAGCTGCATTCCAGTACGTCAGGCGGGCCTTGTCGTCCACGTACACGCCGCCCTTCGGCATCTCCAGGAGGACACCCTCGCCCGTGTCGTGGTCAGGGCTCTGGCCGTGCGGCGCTAACGCCATGTTCCGCACCAGGGTGCTCACGTCCTTGCCGCTCTGGCGCAGGAGCAGCCCCGCGTAGGCCTCCTTGCCGGGGGCGAGCGTCACCTCCGTCCGCGGCTTGGAGTTCTCGAAGACCCCCACGAGCCGGCCGTGGCCGTCCTCCAGCCGGAGTACCGGACAGGTTCGCAGCTTGCACGGCTCGGTGCCGGTGTTGGTGACGGTCAGCAGGAGCTTCGAGTCGTCCTTCGTGGGCGGCACGGCCCACTCCACCTTGACCTCGGTGTAGTCGTCGGGGCAGTTGCCGTCGATGCCCTTCGGGTCGCCCTCGGCCTCGCCCGGACGGCCCGGCGCGGAAGAGGAGCCGGAGGGCTCGGCGGACGGCTCGGCGGATGGCTTGGCGTCGCCCGGCTCGCAGGCCGTGGCGGCGAGGAGCGCTGCGGCGGCGAGGCCGAGGGTGCCGAGTCTCCGGGGGTGGGTGGTCTTGCGGGAAATGCGCATCACGAACCCCCGTGGCTGCTGGCGTGCTGCGATTGGTCTGGCCAGGATGCCTACTCTGACCTGCGGATTCGCCTCGGCACAGGGCGCCGTTACAGCTCTCGTACGGAGCGGTGACGATTCCGTCGTGAGGGCGGCTCCGGGCCGGAGCAGAGGCCGACGACCCGGACCGGCGGCGCGTCACCCTGCCGGTCGGCGGTCAGCCGGCCAGCAGCGCGGCGGCGTGCCGACGTGCCTCGTCGAGCCACACCGCGCGCATCGCGTCGTCCGCGTCGGCGACCGTACGGAAGACGACCCGGCGTACGTCGGCAACTCCCACGTACGGCAGGACGCAGGCCGACCAGATGCTCTGCAACGGGTCGCCGAACTCGCTCTCCTCCCGGTCCGCGGGAGTGTCGGAGGTGTTCAGGACGAGGGCCCTGCCGGCCCTCAGCAGCCCCACGGGTTCGCCCTCGGCGGTACCCAGTTTGTAGGCGACGCCGGGCGCGAGCACCCGCTGCACCCAGCCGACCAGCACGGCGGGCGGCATCCCCCACCAGTTCGGGTGGACGAAGACCATGGCGTCGACAGTGGCCGCTTCCTCCTGGTGAACGGCCACGTGCGCGTCATGGGCGGGAGCCGCCGACCGGACCGTCTCCGTCTCCGCGGCGGAGAGCTGCGGTGGGAATCCCTCTGCATACAGGTCGTGCGCCAGCACTTGGCATCCCCGTCCGCGCAGTTCCGCCACGACCGCTTCGAACACGGTGTGGTTGAAACTCCCCGGCCGCGGGTGTGCGAGATATACCCCTACGCGCATGGTCCGTCCCCCAGTCGACACGAGCCGCTCGGCTGATCCGCCGCGGTCCGATCGTCGATTATCCGTGAACCGGAGGCATGCGGTGGGGGCGGATGTGCCGTAGAACTCCTGGGGAGATGCAGAAACACGTTCATCCTGACTTGGAGTCGTCAATGGCCGTTCGCCGTGTCGTGCCCAACATCCAGTCGGAGGCCACGCAGGAGAGCCGGGAGTTCTACGGCCTGTTGGGCTTCGAGGAGGTCATGAACCACGGCTGGATCATGACCCTCGCCTCCCCGGCCAGCCCGGCAGCGCAGCTCAGCGTCATGACCAGTGACAAGACCGCGCCCGTCGCTCCCGACATGAGCATCGAGGTGGATGACGTGGATGCGGCCTACGCGGTCATGAGGGCGAGCGGCGCGGACATCCTCCACCCCTTGCAGGACGAGGAGTGGGGGGTGCGACGGTTCTTCGTCCGCGACCCCAGCGGACGGGTGGTCAACGTGCTCGGCCACCGCTGACGGCCACTCGCGGCGCCTGATGACTCGTTGCCGGCGTGGCGGGCCCGGCGGCGGACCCGTGCCCCGCCGTGCATGTGCGCCGGGACGCCGGGTACGACTCCTCCCGTACGGCAAGGCGCGAGAACGAGGGGTACCGGAAATGATCCGAAAGTTGCAGGCCGTCGCGCTGGACTGCGCCGATCCGGTCCGGCTCGCCGAGTTCTACGCGGAGCTGCTCGGCGGCCGGGTGGTGGCGGACCCGGAGGATCCCGACTGGTTCGAGGTGCACGGGTTCGAGGGGACGCCGCTGGCCTGCCAGCGGGTGGACGGCTACCGACCGCCCGAGTGGCCCGGCCAGCAGCACCCGCAGCAGCTCCACCTGGACTTCGACGTGGACGACCTCGACGCGGAGGAGAAGCGCGCGCTCGCCCTCGGCGCGACGGTGCTGGAGCGGACGGACCAGCTCCGCCCGGAGGCCAACTGGCGGGTCTACGCGGACCCGGCCGGCCATCCGTTCTGCCTCTGCCTGCACTGAAACACTGCCTCCGCGGCGGGATCGGCCCAGCGGGCTGATAATCGGTTGCCCGTGGGCGCCGGGGTGGATGCAATGTCCGGCACGGTCAGCCGGGTGCGCCCGGCACGGCGCGGCCGGCCGGCCGCGTACGGCCCGCCCTTGCCGCGCCGCGGTCCGGGGCAACCGAATCGCCATACCGGAGACGTCGACGTATGAGCACGCCACCCACCTCACCCGGCCCGGAGCGGGCTGACGGTTCATCCGTCCGGATCGGCGCTCTCGTGCCGCTGACCCGGCCCGGCTGGGTCGAGGCGGGCCGGCACGTGCTCGCCGGACTGGAGCTGGCGGTCAACGAGGTCAACGGCGCCGGCGGGATCGGCGGAAGACCACTCGAACTCGTGGTCCGGGACACCGCCGCCGATCCACGCAGGGCCGCGGCGGCCGTGGACGAATTGGCCGGCCTGGGCGTGGCCGCCTTGGCGGGGGAGTACCACAGCGTCGTCGCACGCGCGGCTGCCGCCCGGGCCGACGCCCTCGGCCTGCCGTTCCTCTGCTCGTCAGCGGTTCTCGACACGCTCACCGAACAGCCGACGGAACGGGTCGCGCGGCTCGCCCCGGCCCAGTCCCACAGCTGGCGGATCTACGCGGATTTCCTCCTCGGCACGGGCCACAGCCGAATCGCCGTGGCCGCTCAGCCGAGTGCCTACTGGGCGTCAGGGGTCCGCATCCTGCGCGACTGCCTCGCTCCACGCGGCGGCACCGTCATCGAACTCGACATGAGCGCGCTCGGGCCGGCGGGCGTGTGCGACGTACTCGTCCACCATCGCGCGACCGCCCTCCTCCTGCTGGTCGGCCACCCGGAGCCGGCTGCGTCGATCGTCAGGTCCGTCCGCCGCGACCCGCGTCTCGCCGAGATCATGATCGGCGCTCCGGCCGGACAGCCGGAGTTCGCCGAATGGGCGACGCTGCTGGGCGACGAGGGCGCCGCGATCCCGTTCCTGCGCTACCTGCCCGAGCGGCTTGGCCCACTCGGCGCCCGGGTCGAGGCGGCCCTTCGCGACCGGCTGGCCGAAGCGCCCTCGTTCGTCGCCTTCGAGGGCTACGACACGGTCACCGTCCTCGCCGAGGTGCTGCGTTCCCACGGCACGGACCGGGTGCGCATCGCCGGATCCTGGCCGCGCGTATCGGTCGAGGGCAGCCGCGGACAGATCCAGTTCTCCCGCACGCCGGGCATCAGCGTGTGGCAGTGGGCCTGGCCGCCCGTCCAGGTCGTTGACCGGGACCCGGCGGAACCCGGTCGCTTCCGGATCCTGCACACCGGCTGAGAGGGCCGCGAGGCCCATCACCGGGTGGGACACTGGCGGAGTGACGGGCATCGAGCGGCAGCCGGACCGACGCTTGGAGCGAGCCATCCTGGAACTGCTGGAGCGGCGTGGCCCGACCGCGACCATCTGCCCCTCCGACGCGGCGCGGGCGGTGTACGGAGGGGACGACGACGGCTGGCGCGCGCTCATGGAACCGGCCCGCCGGGCGGCCCGGCGGCTGGTCGCCTCCGGAGAGGTGGAGATCACCCAGGGCGGCCGTCCGGTCGAGCCGACCGAGGCCCGCGGCCCGATCCGTATCCGCCGCGCCCGCTGACCCACCCGCGGGCACGGCGTGGCGTGGCACGGCGCCACGCGCCGTCCGGAACTAGGGTGAGGGTCCATGACCAGTGATCCGATCCGGCTGCCCGACCTGACGGAGCGCCCCCACCGGCTGATGGTCGAGCGCGCGATGATCGCCGCCGAGCACACGCTGTACGCGGCGTGGACGGAGGGGTTCGACCGCTGGTTCGCGGCGCCGGGCTCGGTCGTGATGACGGCCGAGGTGAACGCGCCGTTCTTCTTCGAAACGGAGTTCGCCAAGGAGCCGGGGGCTCCCGCGGCCCGGTATCCGCACTACGGGCGCTTCCTGAGGCTGGTGCCCGACCGGCTGGTGGAGCTGACCTGGGTGACCGGCCGGGCCGGCACGGCGGGGGCCGAGACGGTGGTCACCGTCGAGCTCAGCCCCCACCCGATCGGCACCCGGGTCCGGCTGACCCACGCCGGGTTCTACGACGAAGCCGCCCGCGACAGGCACGAAGCGGCCTGGCACCAGATCCTCGCGAACCAGGACGAGGCCCTCGGCGCCTCCTCCTGAGGAGCGGCGCCGACACCGGGTGAACCCGGTCCTCAGGGGACTGCGTCGAAGCGGGTGCCCGGGAGCCGATGAGTTCCGTGGCGGCCGGCGGTCTACCCCTTGACCGGCCCGAGCAGCCAAGCAGCCACCCCGGAAGGGTGAGGAACATGAAGTACATGATCCAGATGAACGTGCCCGCCGCCCAGTGGGACGCCGTCATGTCGTCCTACTCCAAGGACGACATGGAGGCCATGTTCGCCCACATGAACGCCCTCAACAGCGAGCTCACTTCCGCGGGGGAGTGGGTGGAGGGGCGGGGACTCGGCGGCCCCACACTCGTCAAGACCGTGCGGGCCGGGAGCGACGGGAGGCCGCAGGTGACCGCCGGGCCGGCCGAGGCGGGACGCATCCTGGCCGGGTACTGGGTCGTCGACGTCAAGAGCGAGGACCGGGCCCTGGAGATCGCCGCCCGGGCGTCGGCCTGCCCCGGACCGGGCGGGAAGCCCGGCAGCGAACCGGTCGAAGTGCACCTGATCCCCGGGGACCCGACGGAGGCCTGAGCGGCTCGGGCCGCATCCACGGCGGGCCCCGGGGACAAACGCAGGTCCGGGGCCGTCCGGATCACCGGGCGGGTGCGGCGCGTTCGATGGTGCGGATGATCCGGGCCGTTCGATGTCCCGGATGTGCGGGAGCCGCCCGAGGCGGGCGGTGAGGTAGCGGTAGAGGTCCGTGCTGTCGCGGCACACGGCCGATACGAGCAGGTTGGTGCGTCCGGTGGTGGCCGCGCAGAACGCCACCTCCGGGTGGGCGGCGATCGCCGCGCCGGTGCGGGTGAGGTGAGCGGGCGGCACCGACACCCACCGGCGGGACTCCGCGCGGTACCCGAGGAGTTCCGTTTCGACGTCCACGTCGAAGCGCAGCAGTCCGGCGGCACGCAGCGCGTCGATCCGGCGGCCGACCCTCGACGGGGACCGGCCGGTCGCGTCGGCCAGCACCGGGTAGGGAGCGCGGCCGTCCTGGGCGAGCGCCGCAGCAGCGGCCGGTCCGTGGGGTCCAGGGTGGTGGCCCGGCCGTCCGGGTGCCGGTGCTCCGGATGCAGGAGCGCGGTCTGCCCGGGGCGCGGGGCCCCCGCTCCCTCCGGCCCCGGGGTGCCGCCGCCGAATGCGTACGGGACGTTGTGCGCGGTCACCGACCGCACCGGAGCGGTGCGCTGGAGACGGCCGAGGAGCAGTTCGTCGCGTTCCCGGGGTGACCAGGACCGCAGGCCCGGGCAGATCTCCATGCCGCCGGGGAGCAGGTTCACCCAGCGGGTGTCGGCACGGCGGGCCAGGGCGAGGGCCACCTCCGTGGCCGTTCCCGGTGTGCAGTGCGCGCGGACGGTCCACTCGGAGCCGCCGAGCCGGCCCGCGTCGACCACTTCGACCACGCGTACCAGACCGCTCACGCGCATCCCGGCGTAGCGCCGCGCCAGGGTGCGGTCCGAGACGCCCAGCACCTCGCTGATCCGCGCGAACGCGGCCGAACTGCTCAGCCTGATCAGCTCAGACGAGCCGGAGCGCGTCCTGGAACGGGACGAGCATTTGCTGCTCGCGCCACCCCACCCCAGCCGGCTGCCCGTCACGCCGCGGCGTGACCACGCACCGCTGACGGTGGTGCACTTCCCCCGGCAGCCCCTACGCCTGCCGTTCGCGGTACCGCGCGGCGGGTACGAGAACGCGCGGGTGCGTCGAACGGCAGACGTTGCACGACGAGCGCCAGCCCTTCTACCACCGCAACTGCGACGTGGACGAGACCTCCTACCAGATCTCGGGGGAGCGGATCCCGATGACGGAGCAGGCGTGATCGAGCACCGGCCCGGGGAGTTCTCGCGCTGCGGATGTCCACCGGCAGCCGCGCCCCGACCGCCGAACCCTTCGCCCCCGTGCTTCCCCTGGTGGCTTCGGGAGCATTCCGCACCCGCGTCGACGGCGTGTACTCCCTGGCCGACCTCGCGGCCGCGCACACCCGCTGCGAGCGGGGCCGGCTCCGCGGCAAGGTCGTTGTACGCGGCTGACGGCGCGCCGGGCCGGGCCGGGTACTGCCCGGCCCGGCGCCCTCAACGCCGGGCCGCCTCGCGGACAGCGGCCCTGGTGAGCGCGCTCGCCGTGTGCACGGCACTGGCCACGGCCTCGTCGGGGCCGAGCCCGCACAGGTCCATGAGGCAGAAGAGGGCTTCCGCGCTCACGGCGACGGCGAGACCCCGCTTGAGCTGAGCGAACGCTTCCGGGTCGGTCACCGCCAGCGTGTCCCGCAGCGGGATCAGCGCGTGGTCGATCAGGCCGAAGCGGACACCGGGCCGGGTGGCGGCCGTCTCGGGCCGGGTGACGGTCGCCGCGATCATGGCGCGGACGGCCCCTTGGCGGGCGAGGATGCCGCGCAGCAGGAACTCGCAGGCGAAGGCGACCCGTTCGACGGGGTCGCAGGACTGCGCGACCGGCCGCAACGCATCCGCAGGGGCGGGCCAGACTCCGGCGAGGGACTCGCCGATGAGTGAGGGCAGGTCCGGGAAGTAGCGGTAGGCGGTGGCCTCGGAGACCAGCGCGGCGCGGGCGATGGCGGGCATGGTCACCTCCGCGCCCGTCCCGATGAGTTCACGGGCGGCCTGGATGATCGCCGTCCGTGTGCGCTGCTTCTGGTTGCTCCGGCCTGCCCCGGCTCCTGTCGCCATCGGTACGCCCCCGTTTCCGCGTGTATGTGGAGGTCTACGCTATCACTGCCCTCTCGTTATGAGTGTGTACTTGCATAATAACTGCCTTCTCTCTTACTCTCGTGAGAGCGAACTCTCACGAAGGAGCGACGATGACAGAGGTTTCCGTGGTCGGCCCGGACGGCGGCGAGACGATCCGCCTCGGGCCCACCCAGATGCGCATCCTCGAAGACGGGACCACCACCGGCCACCGGCTCGGGATCGGCGAGATCACCCTCGCCCCCCACACGGAAGGACCCCCGCAGCACCGGCACGCCGCGCACGACGAGGGCTTTTACGTCGTCTCCGGCACCGTTCACTTCACCATCGGCGAGACGGTCCACGTCGCCCCGCCGGGCACCCTCGCGATGATCCCGCCCGGCGCCCCGCACACCTTCGCCAACCCGGGCGACGAGCCGGCGGTGATGATCAACACCTTCACGCCCGACCTCTACGTGCAGTACTTCCGCGACCTGCGGGACATGATCGCCGGCGCCGGGCAGCTGACCCCCGAAGCGACCGTCGAGGCGATGAGCCGTTACGCCACCGTCCCCGCAACCGACTTCGCATGACGTCCCCGCACCCCGCGTACCGTCCAGGAGGAACCCCCATGACCAGCACCGGCCACACCGTCCCGCACCCCTCGGGCCCGCTCGACCTCACCGTCGACGACCAGGGCCGGGGCCGCCCCTACCTGCTGCTGCACGGCGGCGGCGGCCCGCAGACCGTCGCGCCCTTCGCCGCACTGCTCGCCGAGGAACAGCGCGCCAGGGTCATCACCCCCGTCCACCCCGGGTTCGGCGGCACCCGCCGCCCCGACTGGCTGACCGACGTCACCGCCCTGGCCGAGGGCTACGCGCTGCTGCTGGAGGAGCTCGGCCTCACGGACGTCACCGTCATAGGCAACTCCATAGGCGGCTGGATCGCCGCCGAGATGGCCCTGCTCGGCAGCGACCGGATCGGCGCCGTCGTCCTCGTCAACGCGGCCGGCATCGACGTCCCCGGCCACCCCATCGCCGACACCTTCTCGCTCTCCCCAGCCGAACTGTCGGAGCTGGCCTTCCACGACCCCGCCAGGTTCGCCGTGGACCCCAGCACTCTCCCCGAGGCCGCCCGCACCGTCATGGCCGCCAACCGCGCCGCCCTGGAGGTGTACGCGGGCCCGCACCTGATGGCCGACCCGACCCTGCGCGGACGGCTGGCCGCCGTGGCGGTGCCGGCCCTCGTCCTGTGGGGCGCTGCCGACCAGGTCGTCGACGCCGACTACGGGCGGGCCTACGCCGCGGCCTTCCCCGACGCCGAGTTCCGCCTGCTCCCAGACAGCGGCCACATGCCCCAGATCGAGACCCCCCGCCAACTCGTCTCCGCCATAGCGGACTTCACCGGGGCCCGGCGCTGAGTGGAGAGCACCCCCGCCGCCACCGAGCCCGTCCGCGGGCGGCAGTTACTCGTCCTGGCCATCTGCTGCCTGAGCGTGCTGCTGGTCAGCCTCGACACCACCGTCCTCAACATCGCCCTGCCCGCCATCCGGCAGGATCTCCACTCCTCCGTCGCCGGCCTCCAGTGGACCCTCGACGCCTACACGACCGTGCTGGCCGCGCTGCTCATGTCGGCGGGATCCGCCGCCGACCGCCTCGGGCGCCGGCGCGTCTTCCGGCTCGGGCTGGTGCTGTTCACCTCGGGGTCGACGCTGTGCAGCCTGGCGCCGACCACCGGCTGGCTCGTCCTGTTCCGCATGCTGCAGGCGGCGGGTGGCTCCATGCTCACCCCCGTCGCCATGGCCATCCTCACCGACACCTTCCCCCGGCCCGGGCAGCGGGCCCGGGCCATCGGCGCCTGGGGTGCCGTCGTCGGCCTCAGCATGGCCGCCGGGCCCGTCCTGGGCGGCCTGCTCGTGCACGGGTACGGATGGCGGTCGGTGTTCTGGGTGAACGTGCCGATCGGGTCGGCCGCGCTGGTCCTGACCACGCTCTACGTGCCCGAGTCCCGGGCGGCCCGCCCCCGCAGGGCCGACCCGGTCGGGCAAGTGCTGGTCACCGTACTGCTCGGCACGCTCACGTACGCCGTCATCGAAGCGCCCGCCCGGGGCTGGACCGCGCCGCCCATCGTGGTCTGCCTGAGCGCCGCGGTGGGCGCACTGGCCTGGCTCGTACCGTACGAGACCCGGCGCGCCGAGCCGCTGATCGACCCCAGGCTCTTCCGCAGCGCGTCCTTCAGCGGGGCCACCGCGACGGCGGTCTGCGCGTTCGCCGCACTCGGCGGTTTCCTCTTCGCCAACACCCTCTACCTGCAACAGGAACTGGGCCTGAGCGCACTCGAAGCCGGGCTGCGGCTGCTGCCCATGGCGGTGCTGTCCATGGTGTGCCCGCCCCTGTCCGGGCGGATCGTCGCCGCCCACGGACCACGCGTCCCGCTCCTGCTCGCCGGGACGGGCATCGCCGCGAGCGGAGCGCTCGCGGCGCTGGTCACCAGCTCCGCGCACCCGTCCGCCGCCCTCCTCGCCCTGACGTACGCCCTGTTCGGGCTGGGCTTCGGCTTCGTCAACGCGCCCGTCACCTACACCGCGGTCGCCGGCCTGCCCCGGGCCCAGGGCGGGGTGGCCGCGGCGATCGCCGCGACCAGCCGGCAGGTCGGCTCCGCCCTCGGCATCGCGGTCACCGGCGCCGCGGTCGCCTCCGGGGCACGGTCGGCCTCCTGGTGGATCACCGCCGGGTGCGGCGCCGCCGTCCTGGCCCTCGCCATCCTCACCACGGGCTCCCGCCCGGCCCCCGGCCCGCCGCGCACCCCCGTCCACCGCGACACCGACCGGGCCCCGGTCGCCCCTGACACCGTGTGACCACCGACGCCGGGGGCGACACCGCGGAGACCGCGGGGCCCACGCCGTCGCCCCGGAGCCCGGACGCGGCTGACGGTCAGCCGGTCCCGGGCCCGGCGGCCGGTACGGGCTTGCCGAGCATGGTGCAGACCGCGGTGGTCACGAGGGTCTGGACCGCGGTCCCGGCCTTCGGGTCGGCCAGGTCGAAGACGCTCGACTCGAAGACGGACGCGGTGCGGGTTCCGGTGCTGTCCGGGTATTCCCAGCTGGCGTAGCCGGGTACTCGGCCCAGGTGGCCCCGGCCGTGACGTACCGGGCCCGTGACGGACGGGAACAGTCTGGCCCCGTGCGGCCCGGGGGAGCGATGGGGCAGGCCCCCGGGCGGGCATGCGGCTGGCCCTACCCCCGGGGCCGGCCCGGCGGCACCCGTCCGGCACGGGTCATACGGGTGGTGTGGGCCGGCCGCCGTTGAAGATCCGGTCGAGGTGGTGGTGGAGTACCGCGATCGCCGACTCCGGCGTCCGCTGGCCCACGAGGATGCTGGTGCCCATGGTCGCCGTCATCGCCAGCAGGCTGATCGCCTCCGTGCGCGCGTCGATGCCGGCATCGGCCAGCCCGGTCTCCTGTGCCTGGAGGAGCAGTCCGGTCAGCGCGTTCTCCGCGGCGTCGGGATTGTCGATGAACGGCTGGGCGGCGAGCGCCTCGTCGGTCACGGACAGGATCGAGTACGAGGTGTAGAGGAGGTGGAAGGTCCGGCCCTCCTGGTCGGTCGGCAGGGAGGCCAGCAGCAGTGCCTCGATCGTTGCGCGCGGGCCCGGGTCCGGGCCCGCGGCCGCGAGACGGGCGCCCACGCGGGCGGTGAAGCGGTCGGTGAGGTGCTGGAGCCCGTAGAAGAGCAGTTTCTCCTTGGTCTGGAAGTAGTACTGCACGAGGCGGAGTGACACTCCGGCCTCCGCGGCCACGTCCCGCATGCCGACCGCGTGCAGTCCGCGCCGGCCGGCGACCTGGATGAGGGCCTCGGCGATCTGGGTGCGCCGTTCCTCGTGGTCCACGTGCTTCGGCATGTGCCGTGCTTCCGCCTTCCGGTGGTGGGTTCGCGGTCCGGCTGTCCCGGGCCGTCTTCATGGTACCGTCGTATCAACGTCATGATACGGTCGTATCACGAAGAATGGATCCCACCGGAGGTGCCCCGTGCCCGAGAACACGACCCGAGTGCGCCGCGACGTCGGCCGCTATGTGAACGACGAGCTGCGCGACCGGTACTTCGCCGCCTGCGACGCCGTCTACGCGATGGGCGCGCCGCTGCGCTCCGAAACGGACGTGGAGACCAGCTTCGGGACCACCCACGTGTACCGGTACGGACCCACGGACCCCGCCGCCGAATCCCGCACGCCGGTCGTGTTGATCCACGGCGCGGGCTACTGCTCCGCCATGTGGTACCCCAACACCCCCGCGCTCAGCGCCGAACGCCCCGTCTACGCACTCGACACCCCCGGCGACGCCGGCCGCAGCGTCCACCGCGAGCCCATGTGGCAGCCCGAGCGCGCGGCCCAGTGGATGGACGAGGCCCTCGACGCGCTCGGCCTCGACAAGGTCCACCTCGTCGGCTCCTCCTACGGCGGCTGGCTCGTCATCAACCAGGCGCACCTGCGGCCCGGACGACTCGCCTCGGTGACCGCCCTCGACCCCGGCGGCCTGGAGAAGGTGGGCGCGCGCTTCTTCGCCTGGGTGTTCGTGAGCCTCTTCGCCAGCTTCGCCCCCAAAGCGCTCCGTCCGCGCCTGGCCGCCTGGCTGGAGCAACCGGTGATCGTCGTCCCCGAGCTGCGGAAGTGGATCCATGCGGGCGCCCGGGCCTTCCGGATCCGCCGCCCCGCCCCGCTGCCGCTGTCCGACGCCGAGCTGGGCTCCATCCGGACGCCGTTCTACCTGGTCATGGGCAAGCGCAGCCTGCTCGTGCACCCGAAGCGGCAGCTGGAACGCGTACCGCGGCTGATCCCCGGCGCCCGCGCCGAGATCGTCGCCGCGACCGGGCACGGACCGCAGATCGACCACCCGCAACTGGTCAACGCCCGGATGCTGGACTTCATGGACGATGTCGACTCCCGCGAGACCGCGGACGCGTAGGTGCGTGGGGCGGCCGGCGAACGACACCGACGCGCCCCGCAACCCCCGGGAAGGCTCAGTCCGTGCGCAGGACCGCCGCCAGGGCCCGGCGCAGCGCCGCCTCCGGGTCCGCCGCCGCGCCTTCGGCCCGCCAGGCCACGAACCCGTCGGGGCGGACCAGAACCGCACCTTCGGCCGTGGTGCCGTGGACCTGCGCCCAGTCGGCGGGTGCGTCCCCGTCCTGCGCGCCGTCGCCGTCGTACACCAGATCGGCAGCGGGGCCCGTACCGATCCGGTAGGCCTCCAGCCGCACCCCGCCGGCGTCCGCGATGCGGCGCGCGGCCGCATGCCAGCCCGCGGCGTCGCCCGCACCGCTGAGCAGCACCATCGAACGCTCGTAGAGGTCGAGCGTGGACAGCCGCCGCTCGCCGCGCCGCAGCCACATGTGCGGGGCCCGGCTGCCCGGCTGTCCCGTCAGCCGTACCCCCTCCGGCACCACCTCCTGCCCCGGGTCGGCGCCGACGACCGCGCCCCGCGGGTAGCGGTAGGCCAGCACGACGTTCAGGATGCCGCCCTGCCGGCCGCCGCCCATCCCCGGCGGCGGCGCGAAGCCGGGGTGGCTGTGCTCCACCGAGCGCGCCGAGGCGCGGGCGCTGGTCGCCAGCGCCACCGGCCGCCGCTCCGCGTCGTACGTCTCCAGCAGCCCGGGCCCGGCCCAGCCGCCCAGCACCGCGGCCAGCTTCCAGGCCAGGTTGTGGGCGTCCTGGATGCCGGTGTTCGAGCCGAACGCCCCCGTCGGGGACATCTCGTGCGCGGAGTCGCCGGCGAGGAACACCCGCCCGGCGCCGTACCGGTCGGCGACCCGCTCCGCCGCGTGCCACGACGCCTTGCCGGTCACCTCCACGTCCAGGTCGGCGACTCCGACGGCCCGCCGGATGTGCTCCTGGCACCGCTCGTGGGTGAACTCCTCCAGGGTCTCGCCGTCCTCGGGGTGCCAGGGCGCGTGGAAGACCCAGTTCTCCTTGTTGTCGACGGGCAGCAGCGCGCCGTCGGCGTCCGGGGACGTCAGGTAGCACACGATGAACCGCCGGTCGCCCACCACGTCGGCGAGCCGGCGCGACCGGAAGGTGATGCTCACGTTGTGGAAGAGGTCACCGGGGCCGCTCTGCCCGATGCCCAGCCGCTCCCGGACCGGGCTGCGCGGACCGTCCGCGGCGACGAGGTAGTCCGCGCGGACGGTGTGGCGCTGCTCGGTGATCCGGTCGCGCACGACGGCGGTGACGCCCTCGGCGTCCTCCTCGAACGACACCAGCTCGTGCGAGTACCACAGGTCTCCGCCCTGCTCCCGGGCGCCGTCGAGCAGCACCGGCTCCAGGTCGTTCTGGCTGCACAGGCACCAGGAGGTCGGGCTGAACTTCGCCAGCCCGCCACCGGGATCGATGTCCTTGAACAGCCACTCGCCCGCATCACCCACGAGGGTCGGGGTCTGCAGGATGCCGTGGTTGTCCGCCAGCAGCGACGCCGCCGTCTTGATGTCCGGCTCGACGCCGGCCACCCGGAACAGCTCCATGGTCCGGACGTTGTTGCCGCGTCCGCGCGGGTGGATCGAGGTCCCCGCGTGCCGCTCGACCAGGGTGTGCCGTACCCCGTGGCGCCCCAGGAACAGGGACGTGGACAGGCCCACCAGGGAGCCGCCGACGATGAGGACCGGAACCCGGTGGTCGACTTCGTGCTGCATCGATGCCTCCAGAGGCAGGCGTTCGGGGTGGGGCGCGGGAAGTTCCGCGCCTTCTTGACAGCGGGTCCGCGGGCCCGTCACCCGCGTGGTTCATGCGGGTCGCGCACTTCCCTGGGCGGGCACAGGATCGAGACACGCTGACGTCGCGACACCGCGCGGCCGGCGTCCACCTCTGCCCTCGAAGGAGATGTGCGCAGGATGACCACCACGTCTGAACGTGTTTCAGAACCGCAGAAGCGACAGATGCCGAAGCGTGTCTCCCAGTCCGTGTTCGACGGCTCCAGGCTCCGTGTCGTCCTGCTGGTGGATGTGTACGACGGCGCCCAACAGCAGTTCCTGGAGGCCTACGAACAACTCTGCACCCAGGTCTCGTCGGTTCCGGGACACGTCAGCGACCAGCTGTGCCAGTCGATCGAAAATCCATCCCAATGGCTCATCACCAGCGAATGGGAGAGCGCCCCGCCCTTCCTCGCCTGGGTGAACAGCGAAGAGCACGTACGGATGGTGTCCCCGCTGCACGGCTGCGTCCGGGACACCAGGTCGCTGCGCTTCCACGTCGTACGGGAGACCGGCGGCCCGGCCGCCCACACCGAGCCCGACCAGCGCCGCCTGCAGACCTCCCCGCGCATCGGCGACGGCGTGGTCCGCCACGCCCTCACCTTCACCGTCAAGCCGGGCAGCGAGGAGGCCGTCGCCGAGATCCTCGCCGGCTACGCCTCGCCCGATCCGCAGGTCGACGACACCACCCGGCTGTGCCGCACCTCCCTGTTCATGTACGGCAACCGGGTGGTGCGCGCCGTCGAGGTCAAGGGCGACCTGCTCGCGGCGCTGCGCCACGTCGCCCGGCAGCCCGAGGTACGGGCCGTCGAGGAAGCCATCAACCCCTACCTGGAGCAGGACCGGGACCTCAACGACCCCGAGTCGGCCCGCGTCTTCTTCACCCGCGCGGCCCTGCCCGCCCTGCACCACGTCACCGCCGGGCACGAGCACCCCGAGGCCGAGCGGCACGCCCTGTACTACGAGGCCCGCCCGGACTGCGGCATGCGGCTGGCCGAGCTGCTCGCCCAGCACGACGAGGCGGCGGCCGACGACCCGCGCAGCCCGGTGCTGCGCAGCACGATCTTCCAGCGTGACGAGGTCGTGGTGCGCCTGGTCGACGTGCGCGGCGACCTCGACGACGCCGACCCCGCGCTCTGCCTGGGCCTGGCCGATCCGGCCGGGGCGGCCGAGCTGACCACGCTCTTCGAGGGCGCCGCCGGGGCGGACCTGTCCGCCCTGCGGAGCGAGGACTACGCGCGCCTGCTGGGGCTCGCGCGCATGCGACTCATCACTGACCGCCGGTCGCCTGAGGCCTGACCGGACCACGGGCCGCGGCCAAACCCGCCCGGCGCGGCACACAACGGAGGAACGTCGTGATCACTTCCAAGCCCCGAATCGTCGGACTCGGCGACGTCGAGCCCAACTGCCGGCGCGGCGGCGACCTGCGCGCCCTGCTCACCCCCGCCACGGTCGGCTCGACCAGCGGTTTCATGGGCGTGGCCATGGTGCAGCCCGGGGACCGCATCGCCGAGCACTACCACCCGTATTCCGAGGAGTTCGTGTACGTCGTCTGCGGACGGCTGGAGGTGGACCTGGACGGTGTGGCGCACGCGCTGCGGCCGGAGCAGGGGCTCCTGATCCCCATCAACGTGCGCCACCGGTTCCGCAACATCGGCGACACCGAGGCCCGCATCGTCTTCCACCTGGGTCCGCTGGCCCCCACCCCGCCGCTCGGCCACGTCGACACCGAGGGCACCGAGGCCGTGGTGGACGGCGCCCCGCCGGCCGACCTCTCCCAGGTCCGCTCGTGACCCGGCGGGTGGCCGTCACGGGCCTCGGCATAGTCGCGCCCGGCGGCATCGGAGTACCGGCGTTCTGGGACCTGCTCGCCGCCGGGCGCACCGCGACGCGCGGCATCACCTTCTTCGACCCGGCCGGGCTGCGGTCGCGGATCGCCGCCGAGTGCGACTTCGACCCGGCCGCCCACGGCCTGGACGCCGAGCAGGTCGCCCGCGCCGACCGGTACATCCAGTTCGCGCTGGCCGCCGGTGACGAAGCGGTCCGCGACGCGGGCCTCGACCTCGCCAGGGAGGACCCCTGGCGGGTCGGGGTCTCCCTCGGCACCGCCGTCGGCGGCACCACCCGCCTGGAACAGGACTACGTACTGGTCAGCCACGGCGGCCAACGCTGGGACGTCGACCCGGGCCAGGCGCAGCCGCACCTGCACCGGGCGTTCTCGCCCAGCACCCTGGCCTCCACGGTCGCGGAGCGCTTCGGCGCCCGCGGCCCGGTCCAGACCGTCTCCACGGGCTGCACCTCCGGACTCGACGCCGTCGGGTACGCCTTCCACACGGTCGAGGAGGGCCGGGCCGACATCTGCGTAGCTGGCGCGTCGGACTCCCCCATCTCGCCGATCACCATGGCCTGCTTCGACGCCATCAAGGCCACGTCGCCCAACAACGACGACCCGGCCCACGCCTCCCGGCCCTTCGACAACGACCGCGACGGGTTCGTGATGGGCGAGGGCGGGGCGGTCCTGGTGCTGGAGGAGCTGGAACACGCCCGGGCCCGCGGCGCGCAGGTGTACTGCGAAGTCGGCGGGTACGCCACCTTCGGAAACGCCTACCACATGACCGGGCTGACCGGTGAGGGCCTGGAAATGGCCCGGGCCATCGAGAACGCCCTCGACCACGCCCGCATGGACCGCTCGGCCATCGACTACGTCAACGCCCACGGCTCGGGCACCCGGCAGAACGACCGCCACGAGACCGCGGCCGTCAAACGGGCCCTGGGCCACCACGCCTACGCCACGCCCATGAGCTCCATCAAGTCCATGGTCGGGCACTCCCTCGGCGCGATCGGGGCGATCGAGCTGGTGGCCTGCGTCCTGGCCATGCGCCACCAGGTCGTACCCCCGACCGCGAACTACGAGACGCCGGACCCCGAGTGCGACCTGGACTACGTCCCCCGCGTCGCCCGCGAACGCAAGCTGGACGGCGTGCTGTCCGTGGGCAGCGGGTTCGGCGGCTTCCAGTCCGCGGTGGTCCTGAACCGGAAGGGTTAGAGGACACGATGAGCCAACCGAACCCACGGCGCGCCGCCGTCACCGGAATCGGCGTGATCGCGCCCAACGGACTGAGCACGGACGCGTTCTGGAAGGCCACCCGGGAAGGCATCAACGTCCTCGGCCGGATCACCCGCGAGGGCTGCGACCACCTGCCGCTGCGGGTGGCCGGCGAGGTGCGCGCCTTCGAACCGGCGACGGCGGTCGAGGAGCGCTTCCTCGTCCAGACCGACCGGTTCACGCACTTCGCGATGGCCGCGGCCGACTCCGCCCTGGAGGACGCCCAGCTCGGACAGAGTGCCACCGACGGAGCGCCCTTCTCCGTGGGCGTGGTCACCGCCGCCGGCTCCGGCGGCGGCGAGTTCGGCCAGCGCGAGTTGCAGCAGCTGTGGGGCAAGGGCAGTCGGTTCGTCGGCCCCTACCAGTCCATCGCCTGGTTCTACGCCGCCAGCACCGGCCAGATCTCCATCCGCCGCGGCTTCAAGGGGCCCTGCTCGGTCGTCGCAGCCGACGAGGCCGGCGGCCTGGACGCCCTCGCGCACGCCGCGCGGGCCGTGCGGCGCGGCACCGACGTGATCGTGGCCGGCTCGACCGAGGCGCCCCTGGCCCCGTACTCGATGGTCTGCCAGCTGGGCTACCCGGAGCTGAGCACCGAACCGGACCCCGACCGGGCCTACCGCCCCTTCACCTCCGCGGCCTGCGGCTTCGTACCAGCCGAGGGCGGCGCGATGCTCGTGGTGGAGGCGGAGGACACCGCGCGCGAGCGGGGCGCCGCGGTGCGCGCCGTCGTCGCGGGACACGCCGCGACGTTCACCGGCGCCTCCTGCTGGGAGGCCTCCCGAGAAGGGCTCGCCCGGGCCATCGAAGGGGCCCTGGCGGAGGCCGGCTGCGCCCCCGAGGAGGTCGACGTGGTCTTCGCCGACGCGCTCGGCGTCCCCGAGGCCGACCGCGCCGAGGCACTCGCCATCGCCGACGCCCTGGGCCGGCACGGCAGGCGCGTCCCCGTCACGGCCCCCAAGACCGGCATCGGCCGCGGTTACTGCGCGGCGCCCGTGCTGGACGCCGCTGCCGCGGTGCTGGCCATGGAGTACGGCGTCATCCCGCCCACTCCCAACATCTTCGACATCTGCCATGACCTCGACCTCGTGACCACCCGCGCCCGCGCCGCCGAGCTGCGCACCGCGCTGGTCCTGAGCCGGGGACTGATGGGGTCGAACTCGGCGCTCGTGCTCCGGCGCGGCGCCCCGGACGCCCCGTAGCGGGGCACTCCGCAACCCAAGGAGAGGAATCCCATGAGTGACCGCATCACCGTGGAAGAACTGGCCGAACTCATGAAGAAGGCCGCCGGGGTCACCGTCGACCCCGCCGAGCTCGACAAGCGCAGCGACTCCGGCTTCGACACCTTCGGCCTCGACTCGCTCGGGCTGCTCGGCATCGTCGGCGAGCTGGAGAACCGGCACGGTACGCCGATGCCCCCCGACGCCGAGCGCTGCAAGACCCCCCGGCAGTTCCTCGACCTGGTCAACAGCAGCCTCGTGGCAGGAGCGTGACGTGGCCGGCCACACGCAGAACGAGATCACCATCGCCGCGCCGGTCGACCTGGTCTGGGACATGACCAACGACGTGGCGAACTGGCCGCAGCTGTTCAGCGAGTACGCGTCCGCCGACATCCTCTCCGTCGAGGGGAACAAGACGACCTTCCGGCTGACCATGCACCCGGACGAGAACGGCACCGTGTGGAGCTGGGTGTCCGAGCGCGAGACCGACCGCGACCGGCTCAGCGTCACCGCCCGCCGCGTCGAGACCGGCCCCTTCGCCCACATGAACATCCGGTGGCAATACCACGAGGTGCCGCAGGGCACCCGGATGGTGTGGACGCAGGACTTCGCCATGAAGCCGGAGGCGCCCGTCGACGACGACTGGATGACGGACAACATCAACCGGAACTCCAAGGTCCAGATGGCCCTGATCCGCGAGCGCATCGAGCAGGCCGCCGCCGAGCGCCGGCCCGCGCAGGTGCTCACCGACTGAGCCGGACGGAGAACCCGATGCACCAGTCCCTGATCGTCGCCCGTATGGCACCCGGGTCGGCCCCCGGCATCGCCGAGGTCTTCGGCGCCTCGGACCGCGGGGAGCTGCCGCACCTCGTCGGGGTCGCCCGGCGCAGCCTCTTCCAGTTCGGCGACGTGTACCTGCACCTCATCGAGTCCGAGCAGGACCCGGGTCCGGCCATCGCCAAGGTGACCGGGCACCCCGAGTTCGTCGATGTCAGCCGGCGGCTGTCCGCGTACGTCAGTGCGTACGACCCCGACACCTGGCGCTCGCCGAAGGACGCCATGGCGCACTGCTTCTACCGCTGGGAGCGCGACTCCCGGTCCTGAAGCACGCCGCACCGCCACCGGTCGCCGGGCCCGCACCTCGCGGACCCGGCGACCGGCGTCGTACGGGTGACGGCCGGCTGGCCTCAGCCCGCCACGGTGCAGTCGAAGGCGTGCAGGTACGGGTTGACCGGACGGATGTCGTGCACGGCCAGCCCCGCCTCCTCCAGCCGGCCGACCATGCTCTCGGTCGTGTGCTTCGCCCCGCCGACGTTGAGCAGCAGCAGCAGGTCCATGGCGGTGCTGAACTGCATGGACGGGGTGTCGTCCACGAGGTTCTCGATCACCACGACCCGCGCCCGCGGGCCGCCGGCCCCGATGACGTTGCGCAGGGTGCGGGCGGTGCTGGCGTCGTCCCACTCCAGGATGTTCTTGATGATGTACACGTCGGCCTGCACCGGGATGTCCACCCGGCAGTCGCCGGGCACGATGCGCACCCGGTCGGCCAGCGCCCCTCCCGGCCGCAGCCGCGGGTCGGCGTTCTCCACCACGCGCGGCAGGTCGAGCAGGGTGCCCCGCATGGCCGGGTACTTCTCCAGCAGGCTGGCCACCACGTACCCCTGGCCGCCGCCGATGTCGGCGACCGACGAGGCCCCCGACAGGTCGAGGAACTCCGCCACGTCCTGCGCCGACTGCCGGCTGGAGGTGGTCATGGCGCGGTTGAAGACGTCGGCCGACTCGGGGGCGTCCTCGTTCAGGTACGTGAAGAACTCCTTGCCGAAGAGGTCCTCGACGACGTTGTGGTTGGTGCGCACCGCCTCGTCCAGCTTCGGCCAGGCGGCCCAGGTCCAGGGCTCGGTGCACCACAGGGTGATGGCGCGCAGGCTGTGCGGGTCGTCCTCGCGCAGCAGCCGGGACGTGCCGGTGTGCGCGAACGTCCCGTCCGGCTCCTCGGCGAAGACCCCGTAGCAGGACAGCGCCCGCAGCAGCCGCCGCAGCGGCTTGGCCTCGGTCTTCACCGCGGCGGCGAGGTCCGCCACGCTCATCGGGCTGTCCCCGAGGGCGTCGGGTACGCCCAGCCGGACGGCCGCGCGGAGGGCGGCGGTGCACGCCGCCCCGAAGACGAGCTCGCGCAGCCGCATGGACGGCGGGGGCACCGGCCTCGTGCTGGGGTCGGAGGTGCGTGCGGTCGTCATGTGCCGCCCTTCCTTTTCTCGTGCGTGCGGTACGGGTGGGAGGTCAGCACAGTCCCGTGGGCTTCGAGGCCCCGCAGGTGTTGCCCTTGAAGACGTTGCTCCGGCCGACGTTGGCGTCGACGAGGTCCGCCGGGGCGTTGCCCCGCAGCGTGTTGCCGGTGATCCGGTTCCGCTCGTTCGTGGCGCCCACGAAGCTCTTGAAGAGGACGACGCCGCCGGACAGCGGGGAGGCGCCGCTGTTGTCCGTGATCGTGTTCCCGGTCACCTCGGTGTCCTCGGCGCCGGTCAGAACGATCCCGGAGCCCTGGAGGAAGGGCAGCCGGGCGGTCTTCGGGCAGAACTTGTTGTTCGCCACCACCCGGTTGTCGTGCACGGTCAGGTGGCCGGCGCGCGGCAGGTTCTCGTCGCCGACGACGAACAGCCCGGCGCAGTTCGCGGTGATGTCGTTGTGCCCGACGTCGAGGTTGCGCAGGCGGCGCACGGTGAGGCCGATGCGGTTGTCCCGCAGCCGGTTGTGCCCCACCACCGTTCCCGAGGTGTCCGCGGCGCCCGCCTCGGTGGCGACGGTGTTGGCGAGGAACAGGCCCGCGTCGCCGTTGCCGCGTGCGGTGTTGCCGGTGAAGACGCCGCGCGTGGAACGCTCCTGCGCGATGCCCCACTGGCCGTTCTTCTCGGCCGTGACGTTCCGTACGGTCAGGTGGTCGGTCCGGGAGGCCCAGAGCCCGTTCTTGGCGAAGCCGGACAGGGTCAGCGAGGCGACGGTGGTGCCTTCGACGGGCCGGCCGTCGGCACCCTCGACGCAGATGCCGGTCCCGGCCTGGGCGCAGGCGTCGGCGGCCCTTCCGGCGGCCGGTGTGAGGACGGTACGGGGCCCCGTGCCGCGCAGGGTGAGCCGGGAGGTGGTCAGCCGCACGCTCTGGCGGTAGGTGCCCGAGGTCAGCAGGACGGTGTCGCCCGGGTGCGCCGCGTCCACCGCCCGCTGGATCGAGTCCCCGGGCCGGACGACGTGGACCGTAGGCCCTGCGGTGGCCGGCGCGGCGCCGAGCCCCGTCGCGCAGAGCACCGCGGCGCCCGCGCAATAAAGAATATGACGTTTCTTCATATTCGTACGTTATGACCTGATGTGCTGCCCAGGGCCGGGATGGGCCATCCGGTGGCGTGTCATCAGGGGCACCCGAGAGCGGGCGGGCTCCGGGTGTTCCCCAGGGCGCCGTCGGATCGGCGTCGGATCGCCTCGCACTGCGTTTGCCAGGCACTACGGGCGGCCGGAGACTGGTGGTATCAGCGTGGCTCCGCCTCTGGGAACGGGGCTGGTCGTCGCCAACGCTTCTTCCGCTGCCGCCGCACGCAGTGCGCGCCTGCCGTGCGTCCGCGAGGTCCTCCCGGAGGCCGGTCAACGCTGCGTACGGCCACCCGAACGTCGGGAAGCTTCCGCGCGTTGATGAATGTTTGACCATCGGTCCTCTTATCCAGGAGGTGTCCCATGAGCAGGACCTCCCGACCCCACTGCATCATGCCCCCGTACCTTCTCAAGCGGCTTTTGGAGAGCGAAAACAGCGAGGTGCGCCAAGCCGCCCTGAACACCATGCTGACCACTGCCCGGCTGCGGGGTGAACGATCGATCCGGGCGTCCTTCGCCGGGGCGACCGCCCCCGCCAACGGCCGGCGCACCGTCTTCGACTGCGACCAGGGGAGTTTCCTGCCGTCCGGCGTCCTGGCCAGGACCGAAGACGGGCCGGAGTCCGGCGACGCGTCCGTCAACCGGGCATTCGACGGACTCGGCCTGACGCGCGATTTCTACCAGGAGGTGTTCCAGCGCAATTCGATCGACGGCCGGGGAATGCGCCTGGACGGATACGTTCACTTCGGTGTGAAGTTCAACAACGCGTTCTGGGACGGACGGCAGATGGTCTTCGGCGACGGGGACGGAAAGATGTTCGCCAACCTCACCGGATCCCTGGACGTGATCGCCCACGAGTTGACGCACGGAGTCACCGACCACACCTCGGGACTGGAGTACCACAACCAGTCAGGGGCCCTGAACGAGTCGATGTCGGACGTCTTCGGATCGCTGGTCAAGCAGTGGTCGCTGAAGCAGTCGGCCGAGGAGGCGGACTGGCTGATCGGGGCTGACGTGTGGACCCCGGGAGTGGACGCCGACGCCCTGCGCTCGATGAAGGCCCCGGGCCACGCGTACGACAATGAGCTGTTCGGGAAGGACCCCCAGCCCGACCGCATGAGCAAGTTCGTCCACCTGCCCGACACCGAGGAAGGGGATTCCGGCGGGGTGCACCTGAACTCCGGCATTCCGAACAAGGCGTTCTTCTTGACGGCTGTGGGCATCGGCGGATTCGCCTGGGAGGCTGCCGGGCGCATCTGGTTCGAATCGCTCATCGCGTCCGGCAAGGAGGCCACGTTCCAGGATTTCGCTGACACGACCTTCCAGAAGGCCGGAGAACTGTTCGGCGTCGGCGGCGCCGAGCAGTCGGCCGTGCTGGCGGCGTGGCAGGAAGTGGAAATCCGGATCAGTGGCGTTCCGACCGGGATCGCCCGGGCACGGAGCCTTGCCGCCCATGGGAACGGTGGCGTGGGCCGGCAGGACGGCCTGGCGGACCTGACCAGGCAGGTCGGCGAACTGGGCGCCCAGATGACGGGGCTGGCCAAGGACCTGGCCGCGCTGAAGCGGAGCAGGTGACCACCGCCGGACCCGGCCGTCGGCCGGTCCCGTGCCCATCGTGACGAGGCTCGCGCAATGAAGGTGACTCTGGCGACACACGGCGGGCTCGCGGCGGGGGCCAACCTCCGCCTCCCGCCCAAGGTGCTGGACACGGAAACCCTGTCCGAGGACGCCGCCGCGGAGCTGACCCGGCTGGTGGAGGCGGCGGCCGCCGCCCAGCCGCCCCCGGTGGACCCGCCCGGCCGCGCCAGGGACGCGATGAGCTACACGATCACGGTGGAGGGCGGCGGCCGTCCGACGGTCCTCAAGCAGTCGGACGCCACCATGACGCCCGCGTTCGCGGCCCTGCTCACCTGGCTCCAGCGCCGCTTCGCGCAGCAGTGACGCGCGCACCGATCGTGCTGATCACGGCTCGTGCCGCTCCACCAGCCGCCCGACGGCCTTCGGCGGGTGTCCGGCTCCGTGCGTGACGGTGCTACGGGGTGGTGCGGGCCGGGAAGGTGAAGGTGTAGCCGCGCGCGGCGAGCCACGGCAGGTACTCCTTTAGCGCCGCGACCGTCTCGCTGCGGTCGCCGCCCCCGTCGTGGAACAGGACGGTCGGCTGCTGCGGCAGCTCGCCCTCCACGGCGGCGACGATGGCCGGCAGACCCGGACGGCTCCAGTCCTTGGGGTCCACGCTCCAGCCCAGCGGGCGCATCCCGCTCGCGGCGGCGATCGCGCGGCTGTCGGGGGTGAAGGCACCGCCCGGCGCCCGGTAGTAGGTGACGGCGACGCCCGGCACGGCCGCCTCGATCATGGCCTTGCCGTCGAGTATCTGCTGGCGCTGGTAGGCCACGGGCTTGTGGTCCATCGTCACGTCGTGGTCGACGGAGTGGTCGCACAGCTGGTGCCCGTCCGCGGCGACCGCCCGCACCAGCTCCGGGTACTTCTGCGCCCGGGTCCCGATCATGCAGAAGGTGGCCTTGACGTGGTTCTCCCGCAGCACCTGGAGCACCTGAGGGGTCCAGCGCGGGTCCGGGCCGTCGTCGATGGTGATGGCGACGTCATGGCCCGGGCCCTCGGCCAGCCGGGAGATCTCCAGCGGGATCCGCGAGGCACTCCGGTCCGGTTCCGCGTGATGTGCGCCCGGGTGGCGGCCGGCCGAGCCGTCGGTGGCGGCTACGGCCGGTGCGACCGCTGCCGTCAGCAGACCGAGGACGGCCGCCGCAACCGCGGAACCCGCCCGCCGACGACGTACGGAACTGCTGGTGGTGCCCATGGACGCGCCCTTCCTTTGCACTCGGCTCGGCTGCACTCGGCTCACAGGCCTCGCGTAGCTGCCGATCCAGGCTAGGTCATCCCTTTCCGCCGCTTTTGCCGCCGAACGGCCCGAGGAGCGGCCCGTTGCCGGGCGGGCCACCGGTAGGGGGCCGTGGCAGGTGCTCGAAGGTGAGATGCGTCACGGCCCCGGCGCGGAGCCGACGACGACGGCGCGCCGGTCCGGCGGTGCAGGGCGGCTTCGAGGCCGGCGGCGGCCGGGATGCCGGGGAGGTCGCAGGCCCAGGCGACCGCTCCGTCCGGGCGTACCAGCACCCCGGTCGGCGTCGCGTGGTTGCCGCGCGCGCCGGTCACGCGCCCGGCCCAGGCCGGGGCCAGCCGGGCGAAGGCGCCGTCCGGAGTGCGGTCGAGCAGCAGGAACCCGAGGTATCCCGGAATCTCCCGCGCCGCGCTCGCCATGGCCCCCAGCGCCCTTGGGACCGTGCGCGTCAGCGAAGGAATGCCGGCCATCCTGCTCGCCGGCCGCGCGGCCGAGCTCACCTCCGGGGACGGCCACGACCGGTTCGACTTCACCGTCGCCCTGAGGATCGACGGCCTCGCACACCGCTACCAGCCGGCGGCATGGATCCGTTTGACCTTGACACGGTGACAAGGCCTTCACTGTGGCCGAGGAGGTGGTCCTCATGACCATGTTGAAAGCGGACGCGGACACGGCGCGCGTTCTCCAGGGGCTGGAGAACGACAGCGCGTCGGTCCGGCTGCGGGCTGCGCTGATGGCCGGTACGACCCCCGACCCGGGGTTCATCGGCAGGCTCATCGAGCGGTGCGCGAGCGAACCCGATTTCTCCGTACGGGAGATGCTGACCTGGGCGCTCACCCGCCACGCGACATCGCGGACGGTCCCGCTGCTCCTCGACGAGCTGTGCTCGGACCGTCCGCAGGCGCGGAGCCAGGCGTTGCACACCCTGTCCAAGATCGGGGACCGGAAGGCGTGGCCCGCGATCACCCCGGCGCTGCTGTCCGACGCCGACGACGAGGTGGCCCGGAGCGCCTGGCGGACAGCGGTGGTGCTCGTACCCGAAGGTGAAGCGCCCGAGTTGGCCGTAGTGTTGGCCACGCAGCTCGGGCGCGGCGAACGCGAGACGCAGCTCAGCCTCAGCCGGGCGCTGGTCGCGCTGGGGGAGGCGATGTTGCCCGCACTGGGCGCCGCCATGACGGATGCGGACCCTCGGGTGCGGGCGCACGCGATCGCCACGGACCGGCTGTGGCGCGACCCGGATGCCGGATTCGAGTTCGCGGTCGAGGAGGCGAAGCGCACCGTAGCTCTCGGCGGGGCCGGCCAGGAGGGGCAGTAGGCAGTGTTGATCGGTGATGTCGCGCGACGGTCCGGGGTCAGTGCCCGCATGCTCCGGCACTACGAAGCGCTCGGCCTGGTGCGGCCAACGGGCCGTACCGACTCCGGCTACCGGGAGTACTCCGGGGAGGACATCCGGCGGATCTTCCACATCGAGAGCCTGCGCTCATTGGGGCTGCCGCTGCGCGACGTCGGGCGCGCCCTCGATGATCCCGGTTTCGCGCCCGCGGGGCTCGTGGACGACCTCGTCCGCCGGACGCGCGAGCGGATCGCGGCGGAGACGGAGCTGCTCACGCGACTGCGCCGGATCGGTGCCGCGGAACCCGCCGACTGGGGGGACGTCCTCCAGATCGTCGCGCTCCTCCAGGCGTTGGGGTCGAAGAGCGCGGCGACGCGGCAACGCGCGGCCCTGTCCGCGGCCGGGGAAGTTCCCGTGCCGGTGGAAGCACTGGTCGAGGCTGTGCTGAGCGAGTCGGACCCGAGCGTCGCCGGGGCCCTGCGCTGGGCCTTGGCGCAATCGGGCGGCGCCGGGCTGGAACTGCTGGCGGAGGGCCTCGGCTCACCCGCCGCCGAGTTGCGCACACGTGCCGTCCGGTCCATCGCCGAGATCGAGAACGCTGCGGCGACCGCACTGCTGCGGGAGGCCCTCACGCACCCCGACACCGTGGTCCGCGGATACGCGGCTCTGGCGCTCGGGGCACGTGAAGTGGCCGACGCGATCCCGACCCTCATCGGCATGATCGTCGAGGAGCGGAACGACGCCGACGCGGCCGATGCGCTGAGCACGCTGGCCGGTGACCCCGCGCTGGCGGACCGGATCGCTGCGGGACTCGTGGACCGCCTCACCCGCGGCGCCGTGCAACCGGCCACGCGGCAACGGCTGACCCAGGCGCTCGCGGACATCCCGGGGATCAGGGCGTCACGCGCCCTCGCAGATCTGACGCATGACGAGGACCGGGCCGTCGCGCTCACCGCGACGTACGTCCTCACCCTGCGCACCGCACGCTAGCGACCGCGCTTCCTACCGGCGGGCGCAGCGCCAAGCGCCCATGCCCTGCATGGTGGCCAGCCTCTCGGCAGTGGCGATCTGCTCGTTCTTCGTGGCCAAGTCGGCCCGCGCGGCGTACCGGCGGCCGCCGGCGGCCTTCCAGCTCGATTGGGTGAACTGCAGACCGCCGTAGTGTCCGTTTCCCGTGTTGGCACGCCAGTTGCCACCCGACTCGCACTGGGCGATCGCATCCCAGTTGACGCCGGGTTTAGAGGAGCCGGTGGCCGCATGGGCGCTGGGATCGGTGAGGGCTGCCCGGCACAGGAGCACGGCGCAGAGCAGGGCCAGGACGGTGCTTCCGGTGCGTCGGCTGTCTTGGAAACGAGACATCGGTCTTCCTCTACGGTCTGATGGGCCGGCCCGCAAACCGGGCCGGCCCCGCTGGCGGCCGTACGGCCATGGCGGCAGCACAACACGCCACGTGCCGCCCCCCGCTCGTTTCGAGCGGGCGAACGGGCGACGCCACCCGGACGGCGCTGCCCCGGCCCGGCCGGGCACACCGGTGAACAGAAGCGGAGTGGGGTCCTGCGTCGAATCATCGTTTCATGGCCGCTCTGGCCGGAAATCCTTACCCAATTTGGTGACAAGCGCACTGATGTTTCATCATTGTGACTGCACGTCAGTTCTTGGCGTGTGTCGAGGAGGCGGGGCGCCGGGGGCCCCCGCTCACACCGGTCGAGCACGCAGGCGAGTCATCGCTCTCGCCGCGACCTGCCGTGACTCCCTCGATCCCGTTCCCGTTCCCGTCACCTAGGCAAAGGCCCATGTCCGCCCAGCAACTTCCGGACCTCATACGTTTCGCCCGCCACAACTCGCCCTTCTACCGCGACCTCTACGCCTCCCTGCCGCCCCACGTCGACCGCCTCACCGACCTGCCGGTGGTCGACCAGCAGGAATTCTGGGCGGCCAATACCCTTCCCGACAGCGGCGTACTGACCGGACCGCTCAGCGAGGCCACGCTCTACAAGACCGGCGGCACCACCGGATCGCCCAAGTTCTCCGTCTACACACGCGACGAGTGGCGCACGTTCGTCACCTCCTTCGGCCAAGGACTCGTGGACACCGGGCTCCGCCCGGGACACCGGGTCGCCGACCTCTTCTACGCCGGGGAGCTGTACGCCAGCTTCCTCTTCGTCCTCGACTCGCTCGCCCACGCGCCCGTGGACAACGTCCGCCTCCCCATCGGCGGCGGCGCGCCGCTGGAGTCGACGATCCCCACGCTGCGCGACCTCGCCGCCCAGGTACTGGCCGGCACACCCACCACCCTGTGCCGGCTCGCCGAACAGGCCGTCTCCTCAGATGTCCGGCTCGAAGCGGTCGAACTGCTGCTCTTCGGCGGCGAGGCCCTCTTCGACGATCAGCGGCGCCTGCTGGCCACCGCCTTCCCGCGCGCCGAGGTCCGCTCCGTCGGATACGCCAGCGTCGACGCCGGCCTGCTCGGCCGCCCCGTACCGGGCGGCGATGCCCGGGTGCACCGGGCCTTCACCCCGTACTCGGCCGTCGAGATCCTCGACGACTCCACCGATGAGCCCATCACCGAACCGGGGCGCCCCGGCCGGGTCGTCGTCACCAGCTTCTTCCGCCGCCTCATGCCGATCATCCGCTATCCCGCCGGCGACCGGGCGGAGTGGACCGGCACCGGGCCCGGGCACTTCCGGATCCTCGGCCGCGCCGAGGAAGGCGTACGGGTGGGCCCGGTGTCCCTGTACACCCAGGACGCCCAGTCCGCCGTGACCACGGCCGACACGGCTGGCGACGTGGTCGGCATGCAGCTCGTCGTCCGCCGCTGGGACGGCCGCGACGGCCTCGTCCTGCGGCTGGCCACGGCTCCCGGTGACGCCGCCCGCGACGACGTGACCGCTCGCCGGGAGGCGCTGGCCGCGGCCGTCGTCGCCGAGCTGGAGACCGTACGGCCGCTGTACCCGGACAGCGTCCGCGCCGGGTTCGTGCATCCGCTGTCCGTCGAGTGGGCGCGCCACCGCGACCTGGCCGTCAACCCGCGCTCGGGCAAGCTCGTCCGCGTCCTCGACGAGAGGCCGACCGCATGACCGCCGCATCCGTGCCCGCGCACGAGACCCAGGGCGGCGGCCCGCCCCGCCCCGGCCGCCGGCGCGCCCCGCTGATCCTGCGCAACCGCGCCTTCGGCGCCGTATGGCTCGGCCAGGTCCTCACCCAGGCCGCCGTACGCATGTTCCAGGTCGGCGTGTCGTGGTGGATCGTCGCCTACGCCGTGCGCGACGCCCGTGGCCTGGCCTCCGGGCTGTTCATGGCGGCCTGCACGCTGCCCGCCGTGGCGCTGGCTCCCCTCGTGGCCGCGGCCGTCGCCCGGTTCGCCCACCGTTCGGTCCTGCGGACCGCCGCCGGTCTGGCCGGCGCCGCGTCGGGCGCCCTCGCCCTGTGGGCACACGGCGACGGCCCGCCGCTCGCCGCCGTGTACGCGGCCGCGCTCGCCCTGGCCACCTGCCAGGCGTTCTTCGACCCCTGCCTGACCACCTCCGTGCCCGAACTCGTCGCCGACGCCGACATCGAGACGGCCACCGGCTTCGAGCTGTCCACCCAGTCCCTGGCCGGCCTCGGCGGAGCCCTGCTCGGTGCCCTGGTCGTCGACCGGGCCGGCGTGGCCGCCCTGGCCGCCGGCTGCGCGGCCGGCTACCTCGGCGCCGCCCTCCTCGTCGCCGGCGCACGCTTTCGCACCGCCGCGACCACCACGAGCGCAGAGGAGGCCGCGCCCCAGCGGCGCCCGCTCCGCCGCATCCTCGGCGAACTGCCCTACGTACGGCGGATCCTGTTCTGCTTCACGGCGGCGAACCTCTTCACCACCGCCGTGTTCGTCGTCATCCCCCTCTACACCCGCTCGGTCCTCCTGGGCGGTGGCGGCACCGTGGCACTGCTGGAGGCCTCCCTGGGCGCCGGCGCGCTCGTCGGCGCCTTCACCGGCGCCCGCGTGCCGGGACGTCCCACCGTCGCCGGCGCCTGCTGCCTGGGCGTGATGGCCCTGGCCCTGGCGCTGCCCGGGCTGGTCGCGCACCGGCTGGTCTTCGCGGGCTGTCTGGCCGTGGCCGGCTGGTGTGCCGGGGCCGTCAGCGTCCGCTTCGTGGCCCTGTTCCAGCGGCTGGTACCGACCGCGGACAAGCCCGGCTTCTTCGCCGTGATGCAGGCCGTGCTGGGTGCTTCGCTGCCGGTGGCGTCCCTGGTGTTCGGCTCCGCGGGCGACTTCCTCTCGCCGAGGACGCTGTGCCTGGCGCAGGGCGTCGGCCTGGTCCCCGCCGCCTGTGCGCTTGCCCTGCTCGGGTCCCGCACACCCGCGCCCGCCACAGCCGGTCCGGGTACGGATGCGGACACGGAGACGGAACCGGGCCGCGGCGCCGAACTCGTCGGAGGCAACCGGTGACCCCCCTCATCACTGCGGCCGCCTGCGCGGACATCGCGGAACTGCGCCAGCTCTATTACGCCGTCTACGGCCCGCACTACCCCGTGGCCCTCGGCACCGACCCGGCCGAGATGGCCAGGCTCATCGAGGACCCGCACTCCCTGTGGCTCGTCGGCCGCTGCCCCGCCACCGGAGCGCTGACCGCGTCCGCCGCCATCCGCGGTGAGGCGGGCAGCCGCATCGGCCGTCTGGAGGGCATCGCCGTACACCCCGGGCACCGCTCGGCGGGCCTGGCCGCCGCCCTCACCGGGGCACTGTGCGCCGCGATGCTGGACACGGGCCGACTGGACTCGGTGTACGCGACCGTGCGCACCGTCAGCGCCGGTCCGCAGCGCGTCGTCGCGCGCAACGGCTTCCGCCCGCTGGGCATCCTGCCCAACGCCGTGGATCTGCGCAGCCGCGAGAGCCTCGCACTCTACGCGCGTCACTCCGCCGGTGTGCTCGACCGCCGGGTCCCGGTCCCCGAAGTACCCTCCCCGCTGCTGCCGTTGCTGCGTACGGCCGGGGCAGCGCTCGGCATCGGCTACCCCGGGGTCCGCGCCGCCGCCGGCCCACCACCGGCCCCCGCCCCCCAAGGCGCCGTCGAACGGCTGGAGCTGATCGAGGCACCGGCCTTCGTCCGCCGCCGCTTCCGCGAGCGGTTCCCCGACACCCAGGGCTGGTTCTACCCGCTGCACACCCCGAACGTGCTGCTCACCCCCGAAGACGGCCGGTTCGAGGTCTACGCCTACCTCAACCGGGCCGGCGGCTACGGCGCCCTGCTGACCGCCCACCCCGACCCGGCCGCCGCGGCCGGGTACCTCGAACCCGTCACCCGGGCCCTCGCCCGGGCCGGCGCCGGCTACGTCGAGGCCCTGGTACCGCTCGCCCACCAGGAGGCCCTCTCCACCTTTCTGGCCCAGGGCTTCGTCGCCGGTGCCCTCTACCCGGCGATGCGCGCGGACGGCGACGGCTTCCACGACTACGCCGTCCTGTCCCGCTCCAGCGAGCGGATCGACTTCCGCGGCGTCGCCGTCGAACCGCCCCTCCAGCCCTACCTGGACTGCTACGCGTCGGCCTGGGCGTCGACCCACCTGCCCACTCCCTCCGAGGTTGCCCCATGAACCCCCATCTCGCGCCGGTCGCCGTACCGGACCCGGCCCAACTGGCCCACGTACAACGACTGTGCGACCTGACCGATCCGTACGCCTGCGGGCCCGCGGAAGACGAACTGTTCGCCGTCGCCATGGCGGAGATCAACGCCTGGCACACCGAACGCTCCCCGTTCTTCCGTTCCCTGTACGAGGCCACCGCGCCGGCGCAGCCGTACCGCGCGCCGCTCGTCCACGCGAACTTCTTCAAGCGGCACGAGGTGCTCTCCGCCCCGCGCGAGGAGATCGAGCTGCACCTGACCTCCTCCGGCACCACCGGCCAGAAGTCGCAGATGTTCTTCGACAACTGGACGATCCGCTCCGCCCAGCGCATGGTCGCCAGGATCTTCGAGCGCAACGGCTGGATCACCCCCGACCAGGAAGTCAACTACCTGCTGTACAGCTACGAGCCGTCCCCCTCGCTGAACCTCGGCACCGCCTTCACCGACAACTACCTGTGCGACTTCGCCCCGGCGCGCAGCGTCGAGTACGCCCTGCGCCACACCGGCGGCGACCACGAGTTCGACCCCTTCGGCTGCATCGCCGCGCTGCGCCGCTTCGAACGGGAGGAGGCCCCGGTCCGCATCCTCGGCTTCCCGGCCTTCCTCTTCTTCACCCTGGAGCGCATGCGGGCCATGGGGCTGCCGCCGCTGCGCCTGCCCGAGGGCTCCCTCGTCGTCCTCGGCGGCGGCTGGAAGGGCCACGCCGACCGGCGCATCGGCAAGGAGGAGCTGTACGCCCGGGTCACGGAGCAGCTCGGCATCCCGGGCGAGCGGATCCGGGACACCTTCGGGTCGGTGGAGCACTGCATCCCGTACATCGAGTGCGACCACCACCGGCTGCACGCCCCCGTCTGGTCCCGGGTGACGATCCGCTCCACCCGCACGCTCGAACCCCTGCCGTACGGGGAGCGGGGCTACCTGCACCTGGTGTCTCCGTACATCACCTCGGTACCGGCGCAGAGCGTGGTCATGGGCGACCTCGCCTCCCTCCAGCCGGGCGAGGCCTGTGGGTGCGAACTGCGGACCCCCTGGTTCACCGTCCACGGCCGGGCCGGAGTGAGCCGCAACCGAAGCTGCGCGGTGGCCGCAGCGGAACTGATGAAGGGAATGGCGTGACCGTGGCCCAGACCGAGAAGCAGAACTACTGGCAGGGCGCCTTCATCGGCGACGAGGAGGCGGGCCGCCGGCTCGCCGGCCTGCCGGCGACGGTCGAGGCCGCACTGGCCACGGTGCTGGAGACGGAGACCGTGCTGGCCGCCTGCGACGCCCTCGCCGCCGCCCTGTGCGATCCGGCCCATCCGGTACGCGCCAGGCTCGCCGCGCACCTGCCCGCCGGGGAGGACCCGGCCGTACTGGGCGAACTCGGCCGCCTCCTCAGCAGGCGCGAGCTGACCCGCAAGCTCCGCCGGGAACTCGGCGGCGCCACTCCCGGCCGGCTGAACCGGCCCGATCCGCGCGAGACGGTCTACGAGGCGTGGGCGCCCGTCGGCCTGGTCGCCCACATCGCCCCGGGCAACGCCGCGACCGTCGCGCCGCTGAGCCTCGTCGAGGGACTGCTCGCCGGAAACGTCAACATCCTCAAGACCAGCAGTGCCGACACCCTGCTGAGCCAGCACCTGATGGCCGAGCTCGCGGCCCTGGACCCCAGCGGCGCACTGGCCGCACGGGTCGTCGTCCTGCGCTTCCCCTCCACCCGGCAGGAGTGGCTGCGCCTGATGTGCGCGCCCGCCGACGCCGTCGCCGTATGGGGCGGGGAAGGCGCCGTCGAAGGCGTGCGGGCCCATGTGCCGGCCGGCTGCCGGCTGGTGGAATGGGGGCACCGGATCTCCTTCGCCTACCTGACGGGCGAGGCCTGGTCGGATCCGGGCACGCTCGACGCCCTCGCGGCTGACGTGTGCCTGCACGAGCAGCAGGCGTGTTCCAGCCCCCAGGTGGTGTACCTCGACACCGAGGACGAGAGCGAGGTGTTCGCCTTCGCCGAACGGTTCGCGGCGGTCCTCGCCGCCCGGCCGCCGGCCGTGCCCGCCGCTGCGGCCGCCGAGCCGGATCCCGCGGAGGAGGCCGAGCTGACCACCACCGAGCTGGTCGCCCGGCTGGAGCAGCACCTCGGGCTGACCCGGGTGTTCGCCGCGCCCGACGGCTCGTGGCGGGTCATGGCGGACACCCGGTCCCCGCTCACCGCCTCGCCGCTCAACCGCAGCGTGTGGGTCAAGCCGCTGCCCCGCGAGCGGCTGATCGCCACCCTGCGGCCGATGCGCCGCTACCTGCAGACGGCGGGGCTGGCGGGCAGCCGGACCGACATCGCCGAGCTCGCGCGTACCGTCCTGGCCGCGGGCGCGACCCGGGTCACACCGGTCGGCGCCATGCTGGACAGCTACGCGGGCGAGCCGCACGACGGCGTCTACGCCCTGCAGCGCTACAGCCGCCGCGTCGCCGTCCAGGCCGACCCGGCCCGCTTCGCCACCACCGCCTGCCTGGACGACCTGGCCCGGCCGGTCGTCCTGCCGCGGCCCTCGGGCCCGCTGCTGGACAAGGAGGACGTACAGGAGCGGGGCCGGCAGGTCGCCCGGGCCGATGCCGAGCTGTTCTTCCGCAGTGGCGGCAGCACCGGCGCGCCGGCGCTGTCGATCTTCAGCTACGACGACTACGACACCCAGATGCACGCCGCCGCCCGCGGCCTGCTCGCCGCGGGCTACGACCCCGTGGGGGACCGCACCGCCAACCTGTTCTACTGCGGCGCCATGTACGGCAGCTTCATCAGCTTCTTCTCCGTACTGGAACGGCTCGGCGGAGTGCAACTGCCGCTGTCCGCGGGCCCGGACCACCGGGCGACGGCCCGCGCCGTCATCGAGCACGGGGCCGACACCCTCTTCGGCATGCCCTCCTACCTCTGGCAGCTGCTCCACGCGGAGGCGGACGCGCTGCGCGCGTACGGCGGCCTGCGCAAGGTCTTCTACGGCGGCGAACACTTCACGCAGGAGCAGCAACGCACCCTGAAGGACAGGTTCGGCATCACGGCCGTCCGCTCGATCACCTACGGCAGCACCGACCTCGGCCCGCTGGGCTACCAGTGCACCGAGAGCTCCGGCGGCGTCCACCACCTGCACGCCGACCTGCACACGATGGAGATCCTGGACCTGGCCGAGGACCGGCCGGTGGCCCCGGGCGAGACGGGCCGGCTGGTCTTCACCACGCACGCGCGGCGCGGGCAGCGGCTGGGCCGGTACCTGATCGGCGACCTCGGCCGGGAAATCCCCGGCCGCTGCGCCTGCGGCCGGCACGCGCCGCGCTTCGAGCTGCGGGGGCGTACCGGTGACGTGATGCGGGTGGCGACCTACTTCCTCAACCACCGCCGCTTCCTGGACCTGGCCGAGGACCACGGCGGCCACCGGGGCGAGCTGCAGATCCGGCTCGACGCCACGCAGGCGCGCGAGCGGCTGACCGTACGGGTGGAGCGGGGCGCGGCGACGGACCCGGAGCGGCTGCGGGAGGTGTTCCTGGCCGGCTACCCGGAGCTCCGCTCGGCAGTCACCGAACGGCTGCTGGACCTGGCGGTCGATGCGGTCGACGGTGCCTCGCTGGACCGCAGCCCGACCAGCGGCAAACTCCTCGCGGTGGTGGACACGCGCGGCTAGGAGGGGCGCGGGCGGGTCTTATAGCCCGCTTTGCCGGACCTGACAAGTCCCGACATTCCGGAACATGACCGGGGTGTGCCGGTCGGCGCTTACTTGTGGTGCGGGCCTCACCGAGAAAGGAACGAGGCGACAGGGAAGGAACGAATTCCGCTCAGCGGATTCTTTCCCGCACCGATGTCACCGCATTCGTCCCGGACTTCCGGGAGCGGAAATCATCCCTCATCACAAGTAGGAGAAAGCCATGACTCGCAAGATTCGCACCAACAATGTCGCCCGTCCCCACCGCCGGGGCTTCCGCCTCGCGACGCTGTTCGCCTCGGCCGCGGTGATCACGGGAGGAATCGCCCTTCCGGCCTCCTCCGCGATGGCCGCTCCGGTGCCCGCCCACGTGGCTGCGGCCTTCCCGACCGCCGGTGGTGCCGGCGGGGACGGCGGTGACGGCGGGGGTGGCCTGATCGGCGGGGGCGGCGGCTCCGGCGGCTCCGGTGGCGGCAGCGTCCTGGGTACCGGCGGCAACGGCGGCAACGGCGGCAAGGGCGGGACCGGTGTCCTCTCCGGTGGCGGCGGCGGTGGCGGCGGTGGCGGCGGCGACGGCGTGATCGGCGGCAACGGCGGCAAGGGCGGCGACGGCGGCGGCGGCCTGTTCGGCGGCAACGCCGGTGGCGGCGGTGGCGGCGGCGACGGCGTCCTGGTCGGCGGTAACGGCGGCAAGGGCGGCAAGGGCGGCGACGGCGTCTTCCAGGGCGGCAACGGCGGCAAGGGCGGTAAGGGCGGCGGTGGCATCTTCGGAGGCCTCGGCGGCGGCGGTGGCGCCGGAGGCGGCAGCATCTTCTGACCCGGCCCGGTTCCCAGGGGTGGAGGCCCCCGAAGCCTCCACCCCCCCACACCCCCGTCCCATCCCTTCCACTGATCGGTCCCGACCGCCGACCGGCGACTCCGGGACGCAGCGCCCGTAAGCAAACACCCGTGCCTCACGGAAACGGAGAACCCCCATGTTCAGAAGTACCTGGCAGCGTCCGCTCGTCCTGGCGGCGGCCTCGCTGGCTCTCTTCACCGGCACGGCGTGCGCCGCGCAAGCGTCCGTGCCCCACGGCCCGGCCGGCATCAGCTCCCAGGCCGTCGCCGGCCACCCGAAGCCCTGCGCCGCGGTCGGCAAGGGCGGAGAGGGCGGCGAGGGCGGGGAAGGCGGCAAGGGCGGCCGGCCCGGTCAGCCTGGTGAGCCCGGCAAGCCCGGCCGCTCGGGGTGCCTCCGGTTCGATGACCTGCCCGACAAGCCGAAGTCGAAGCTGTCGGTGGTGGACAAGGTCTACATCGTCATGGTGCTGCTCGGCGACGACTCGGACGCGACCAAGGAGAAGATCGCCAAGAAGTACGACATATCGCACGACCAGCTCGACACCTGGAAGCAGGACTACCTCGACGGCAACTGGTTCGCCCTGATGAACGGCGATTTCCCGTCCTGAACCCGTACGGAGCGAGGGCGTTCGAGCAGGGGCGGAAAGCCCCGAGGAAGACACGAGGCCGGCGGGTCGAACCGCCGGCCTCCGCTGACAAAAGGCGCGGGCAGCGAACGAGCGCGACCGCGTAACGGAAAAGCGATCCGATCTCCAAGGCAAGGGTGAAAAGTCATGCGTGTGCGTTCCTGGAACTTCCGTCTCGGTCTGGTCATCTCCTCGACCCTGATCGGCGCCGGTGCCATGGCGCCGGCCGCCACGGCAGCGCCGGCCCAGCCGTACCGGCCGGCCGCGGTATCCGTCGGCCACTCCCACGCCCCTCCGTCCGGCACGGGCGACAGCCGCCCGGGCGGGAGCCGGCTCCAGTCCGGCGGCTCGGTGCTCGGCAACGTCAAACTGGGCAAGGGCAGCGTCCAGGTGGGCAACGGCAGCGTCCGCATCGGTGACCGGGTCTGCGCGGGCAACTGCACGGGATCGGTCAACGGCACCAAGGGCGGCAGCGGCGGCATCTGCGCCGGGCTCTGCACCGGCAGCGCCAACGGCGGCAGCGGCACCGAGGGCGGCCCGGGCGGCAACGGTACGAACGGCGGCAACGGCGGGATCTGCGCCGGCGTGTGCGGCGGCAGCGCCAACGGCGGCAACGGCGGCAACGGCGGGGCAGCGCCCCCCGGTGGCGACGGCGGGAACGGCGGCCGCGGCGGCAACGGCGGCATCTGCGTCGGCGTCGGCTGCGAGACCAGCGGTCAGGGCGGCCGCGGTGGCAACGGCGGCGCCGGCTGACCACCGCGCGGGTGGCCCGCTGCCGGCCACGGCCGCCCGTACCACCCGGCACACGTATGGATCACTGGATAGACTTCGGGTAGGCAGCGTCGTCCGCTGGGCGACGCTCGTGACCGGCGGTGCGACGCGGAGCGAGCGTGCCGGGCCGGTCACGGACCATCGAGGACGGGTCGGCATGATCGGCACCTTCACCCACGGGCACCGCAGCGGCGCCGGGCCCCGTCGGTCCGACCGGGTGACGGGGGCGCCTGATGGCCGCGGGATCTGACGTGAGCATGTACGCGGATCGGGCCTCCGGTCTGATCGGCAAGCAGATCGCGGGCTACCGGGTCGACCGCATGATCGGCCGCGGCGGCATGGCCGTCGTCTACTGCGCGAAGGATCTGCGGCTGGACCGCACGGTCGCGCTCAAGCTGATCGCCCCGGAGCGCGCCCGCGACGACACGTTCCGGCGCCGCTTCACCCACGAATCGAGGGTGGCCGCACAGATCGACCACCCGCACATCGTGCCGATCTACGAAGCCGGCGAGACCGACGGCGTCCTCTACATCGCCATGCGCTACGTGGCCGGTCTGGACCTGCGGGCCCTGCTGGACCGGGACGGCCCGCTCCCCGTCGCGACCGCCCTGCGCATCGGCACCCAGGTGGCGTCCGCACTCGACGCGGCCCACCAGCACGACCTGGTGCACCGGGACGTCAAACCCGGCAACATCCTGGTCACCGCGGGCACCGACAGCGACCACCCCGAACACGTCTACCTCACGGACTTCGGGCTGACGAAGAGGTCACTGGCGCTCACCGGGTTCACCACTGCGGGGGAGTTCGTCGGCACGGTCGACTACATGGCGCCGGAACAGATCTCCGGCCGGCCGGTGGAAGGCAGGTGCGATCTCTACAGCCTCGCCTGCGTCGTCTACGAGTCCCTCGCCGGCGGGCCGCCCTTCGAGCGTGACGGTGACGTGGTGGCGCTGCTGTGGGCCCACCAGTACGACCCGCCTCCTCCGCTGACCGAACGGCGGCCGGGGATCGCGCCGGCCGCCGATGAGGTCATGGCGAAGGCTCTGGCGAAGATCCCCGAGGACCGGTACGGCTCGTGCCTGGAGTTCCTGGCGGCCCTGCGCGCCGCAATGGGCGTCGGGGCCGTCAAAGACGCGGATGCGTCGTCACCGGCCGGTCCCCGGCCCGGCGGGGCGGCGCAGATCGCGCCGCCGCCGCAGCCGCCCGCTTGGGCGCGGCCCGTGTTCCGGTGACTTCCGGGGCGGCCGCCGTACGGCTGCGCTCGCACGGACGTCCCCGCCCCACCCGGATGCGGGTGGGGCGGGGACGGATACGGAGGCTGGGGGTGGCTCGTCGGCGGTTGTTCCGCGGGCGCCGGGGCCGGGGTCACAGGCCCAGGGCGATGGCCATTCGGGTCATTTCCGCCGTGCTGGTGATGCCCAGCTTGGCCCGGATGCGGCGGAGGTAGGCGTCGACCGTGTGCTTCGAGAGTCCCATGTGGCGCGCCGTCTGCAGGTAGGTGCGCCCGGCGGCGATGTGCCGCAGCGCCTCCTCCTCACGCGGGGCCAGTGCGGCCGCAGGTGCGGGGGTTCGGGTGTCCGGCGTGGCGAGTGTGAGGCTCATGGGATTTCCTCCGACGGATCGGGTCGGTCATCGCTGCTCGCGCCCTCGGAAGCAGGGGACATGTAGCGGAATGTTGCTTTTTGTCCCTGTTAAAGAGCTTGTTCGCCCGACGTCATGAGGGTGTCCGTCGACTGTCACAGGCGTGTCACAGGGAACGTTTCTTCCGCCCGTGAGACACGTGGCCCGGCCGATCTTCCCCGCTGCGGTGGCCTCAGTACCCGACGAGGGACTGCTCGGCCCAGATGGTCTTGCCGACGGGGGCGTGCCGGGTGCCCCAACGCTGGGCCAGCTGTGCGACCAGCAGCAGGCCCCGGCCGCCCTCGTCGAAGATCCGGGCCCGCCTCATGTGCGGGGCGGTGCTGCTCGCGTCGGAGACTTCGCAGATCAGGGTGCTGCCCTCGTGGATCAGCCGCAGCTGGATGGGCGGTACTCCGTAGCGGATGGCATTGGTGACCAGTTCGCTGACCACGAGCTCGGTGACGAAGCCGGCCTCCTCCAGCCCCCAGGCCGCCAGCTGGTCTGTGGTGTACCGGCGGGCCTCGGCGACGACGGCGGGGTCGGAGTCCAGGTCCCAGACGACGACCTGGTCGGCGTGCAGGGCCCGGGTGCGGGCGACGAGCAGCGCGACGTCGTCCTCGGGAGGGTGGGTCAGCATGGCCGTCAGGACGCGGTCGCAGACCGTCTCCAGCGTGGAGGCGGGACGGATGAGGGCCTCGAACATGCTGTCCAGGGCGTCGTCGATGTCGTGGTCACGGGCCCGGAGCAGACCATCGGTGTACAGGGCGAGGGTGCTGCCTTCGGCGAGCTCCACCTCGGCCGCCTCGAAGGGCAGGCCCCCAAGGCCCAGCGGCGGGCCGGCCGGAACGTCGAGGAGGTAGACCGAGCCCTCCGGGGAGACCACGACGGGCGGGGGGTGCCCGGCCCGGGCGACGGTACAGCGGCGGGTGACCGGGTCGTAGACCACGTACAGGCAGGTGGTGCCGATGCCCCCGGCGGCCTCCTGGGAGGCGTCCTGGCCGGCCTCGTCGGCGGACAGGTGGATGATGAGGTCGTCGAGATAGGTGAGCAGTTCGTCGGGCGGCAGGTCGACGTCGGCCAGGGTCCGTACGGCGGTGCGCAACCGGCCCATCGTGGCGGTGGCACGGATGCCGTGGCCGACGACGTCGCCGACGACCAGCGCCACCCGTGCGCCGGACAGCGGGATGACGTCGAACCAGTCGCCGCCCACACCGGCCCCGGTACCGGCGGGCAGATAGCGGGAGGCGATTTCCAGTGCGGCCTGCACGGGCATCGTGTGGGGGAGCAGGCTGCGCTGCAGCGTCATGGTGGTCGTGTGTTCCCGGGAGAACCGGCGCGAGTTGTGGATGCTCACCGCCGCTCTCGTCGTCAGTTCCTCGGCCAGCCACAGGTCTTCGGGCTGGAACGGCTCCCGGTGCTGGTGCCGGCTGAAGATGGCCAGGCCGAACGTGACGCCGTCGGCACGCAACGGCAGGACCATCACCGAGTGGGTCCCGTCCCCGCTGATCCGGGCGGCTCCGGCGTCCTGGGACGCCCACCGGGCGATGCCGGGGTCGGCTCTCCCGTACACGGCGCCACGGCCCGCGGCCAGGCACTCCACGGGAGGTGACAGCGGCGGATAGACGGCCGTCTCGCCGACCGCGACCTGGGTATCCGTACTTCCGGCGAGGATCGAGCGCACGGCGGTACGGCGCACGGCGACGGGCCCGGCCATGGGGCGGGAGGACGGGTACGGGTCGTCCCCGCGCGGGGCCGGCTCCAACAGGTCGACGACCGCGAAGTCGGCGAGCCGGGGAACGGCGATGTCCGCCAGTTCCTGCGCGGTGCGGGCACTGTCCGGGGTGGTGCCGACGACGGCGTCCGCGTGGTCCGGCAGGAGCATCTCCGGCCGGTCGGCCTCGACGGCGGCCCGGTCGTGCGCGGCCAGGTACACGGCCAGGATCCGGCCGTCCGGGTCCCGTAGCGGGGCCAGCGAGGTGGCCCAGCCGCGCTTCTCGGTGCCCCCGCCGGGAGGACGGATGAAGGCATCCACGTACTGCGGTTCACCCGTCTCCAGCGTCAGGCGCATACAGCGCTCGGTTTCGTCGCTCACGGGATCCGGCGCGATTTCGGGCAGCCGCAGCCCGCGCATCTCGGCCTCCGTGAGGGAGAGCGTGTGCTCCATGCCGGCGTTCGCCCGTACCAGCCGCAGCTCCGCATCGAAGATCGCCAGGAGGCAGGGGGACTGGGTGAACGCCCACTCCGTCAACGCTCCGTCCGACGGGGTGCGGAACCCGCCCGGCACGGCGGACACCACGGACCACTTGGTGGTCCCGCCGGTGGACGTCCAGCGGTGCGCGAGCAGTCCCTGTTCCAGCCGTCCGCCGTCACGGTGCCGCAGCGCCACGGTGCCGCTCCACCGTTCCTGCCCGGGCGGCATGCGCCACGGCGTACCGCTGACGTCGTCGGCGAGCAGGCGGGCGGCAGGCAGGCCGACGACCTCGGAGGGGGCGTAACCGAGCAGTCGACGGGCGCCTTCACTCCACTCGGTGACGGTGCCCTGCTCGTTGATTCCGGCCGTGGCCGAGAATGCCGGTTCGGGGGAGGCGTCCGTCTTCTCCGGGCGCTCACCGGGAGAGGTGGGAAGTCGCTCCATCGCCGCTCATCTCGCCCTCGTCAGTCCTGCCGGCTGCCCCCGGGAACCTGCACGGGGCTCCACTGACAAGCATCATCCGGCGGGGCGAGGAGCACCAACGCAGCGCGACGGCGAGCGCTGCCGGGCGATGTCGCGTTCTTCGGCCGCCGGGCTCCTGAGCGGGACTCCGGCAGGTGCGGGGAGGTCACGGAGCGGCTGGGCGCGCCGAAAAGACCTCGGAATCCTTCCGAGGTCTTTTCGTCAGGCCGGCGAACTCGATGACTCGCCCGGCGCGCTGATCAGTGGTGCTCGTCGTAGTGGTGGTGGTCGTGGTGGTGCTCGTGCTCGTAGTAGTAGTGGTGGTCGTAGTGGTGGTGGTGATGCTCGTAGTCGTCGTCGTAGTGGTCGTTGTAGTGGTGGTGGTCGTGGTCGTCGTGGTGCCCGTCATGGCTCTGGACGACGTTCACCACCGGCGTGGCGGGCATCGCGGACACCGTTGCGGCGGTGGCCGGGAGGATGGCGGCACCGGACAGCAGGGCGCCCGAGGCGAGAATCGTCGCGAGGCGGAATCCCCGCCGGTTGGGACGGGCGTTGTCGTTGGTGGGAGCGTTGCGGATCATGGGTTTCTCCTAGCGGTGAGTGTGCCGAATTCAGGTGAATCAATGGACCGTCTCGGGGGGCGGCGATTCGAAGAGGAAGAACCCCGGTGCGGAATTCCGTCCTGTCGTTCTGCCTTTCGCCTTCCCGGCGAGGTCCGTGCTTCAAGTAAGCCCGCCCCGGCCCGAGGGGGTCATGTTCCGAGGACTCGGGACTTGACGTCGTAATAAGGCTCGGGTAAAAGCGGCGTGAAACCCGCGACCAGCCGTGTGCCGGCCTCAAGCCGCCCGCCGCCCGGGTCGGGCCCACCGGCGCCTGTCAAGCCCCGAGAATTCGCGCCATGACGCGGCCCGAGGCCACCGGCCTACTCAAAGACCAGGGCCACCGCAGCGAGTGGCCCCCTCGCGTCAGCTATGAGCAAAGGAGTAGGCACATGCGGACGACCGTCGTTTCCCCGATGTCCCACGACGAGGGGAGAGCGTCATGAGCTCCCTGCCCCCTTCGTCGGATCGCCCCACCGGCCCCCCGTCGGGCCCGTTGTCCACTCGGCCGACGGTGGAGCAGCCACCGCCGCCAGGCCTTCCGCCACCAGCGGGACCGCCCCCGCCAGCGGCGGGGGCACCGGGCCCGCCGACCGGCAGCGGCGATCCGGCTCACCGATGGCGGTCGCGCAGAACCGTACTGGGTGCCGGCGCAGCAGTGGTGATGGCGACGGCGGTGGTCCTCGCTTTCACCGTCATGGGCGGCGACAAGGCGAGCGGCGGCGAGGTCTTCCTCCAGGCCACCTCGGCGGCCGGCCCCGATCCGTTCACTCCCTCGACGGCTACGCGGTCCGAGGAGACCCCGACCACGCCCGCGATGGCCGGCGGGCCGAAGATCGGCAGGAACGGTACGCGAACCCTTGAGGTCAGTGGCGCGCAACCGGGGCTGTACGGAGGAACGCGTGACGTCGCGAGCTGCGACGTCGAGAAGCAGATCGAGTTCCTGACGCAGCACACGGACAAGCGGAAGGCCTTCGCCGACCCCCTGGGCATCCAGCAGTCCGACGTCCCCTCCTACCTCCGGTCACTGACGCCCGTTCGGCTGGGCTGGGACACCAGGGTCACCAACCACGGGTACCGGGACGGCGCGACCACCAGTTTCCAGGCGGTCCTGCAGGCCGGCACACCCGTCCTGGTGGACGACCGCGGCGTACCCCGCGTCCGCTGCGCCTGCGGCAACCCCTTGGCTCCGCCCGTCGCCGTCAAGGGCAAGCAGACGTACAGCGGCAGCCAGTGGTCGTCGTTCCAGTCCACCGACATCGTCGCGGTCAAGCCCGCCGAGAAGCCGGTCAAGACCGTCACGATGTTCGATCAGGAGCGCAAGGGCTGGTACGAGCGCCCGAGCGGCGACGTGCGGGGCAGGCACGACCACGAGACCGCTGCCCCCAAGGACCAGGAGCCCGAGTCGCCGCACCCGGCCCTGCCCGCGCCGCATCGGGAACCAGTGGAGAAGTCCCCTGACGTGCACCAGCAAAAGGACCCGGGCCAGGACGCGGGTCAGGAACCGGGCAGGGGCTCCAGCCCCGCGCAGGAGCCGCACAAGGACCGGGAGAACCATCCCGGCAAGGAGACGGGCCGGAATCCCGCCCCGGAACCGGGCAAGGATTCGGGGAACCGGCCGGACAAGCACCACAGCCCCGACCAGGATCCCGGGTACCAGCCGGAGAAGGGCCACAGCCCCGGCAAGGAGTCGAACAGGGACCAGGGAGACCATCCCGGCACCGAGCCGGCCCAGAGCCCCGCCCAGGAACCCGGAACGGTTCCCGGGAACGAGCCCGGCAGGAACCACGGCCCCGACCAGGAGCCGAACAAGGATCAGCCGGGCCAGCCGGGCCAGCCGGACAAGGACAAGGGCCAGAGCCCTGCCCCGGAACCCGGCCAGGCCCCCGGATACCAGCCCGACAAGAAGCAGGGTGCTGACAACAACCAGGGCCCGGACAAGAGCCACGGCCCGGACAAGAGCCACGGCCCGGACAACAACCAGGGCCCCGACAAGAGCCACGGCTCCGACAACAACCAGGGCCCCGACAAGAACGAGAGCCCTGGCAAGGAGCCGGACAAGGCCCCGGGGAACCAGCCCGACAAGGACCCGGGCCAGAAGCCCGGCAGCCGGCCCGGCCACGACGAGCCATCCGGCTGATCCTGGCCCCGATGTCCCCCCGCGGGCCGACAGTTCAGACAGACAGACGCCCGGCTCGGGATCTCCCGGCCGGGCGTCCGTCGTCGCCGATGGCGCAACGGCGCGCGCCGGAGCGTAGGGGGCGTTCGACGGCACGCACGACGCACACGGTTGCGTCGGGTCGAACCGCACGCTCCCTGTGCCGATGCCCACTACCGGGGCAGGGTGGGCGGTTGCCGGGGCAAGGAGGCCGTGCGCGGCGTCGTCGGGAGGGGTGGGCGGGGTGGACGAGGTCCGTTTCGATGATCGGGTGGTCGTGGTGACCGGTGGGGGCCGCGGGCTGGGCAGAGAGTACGCGGTGCTCCTCGCGGCCCGGGGCGCGAAGGTCGTCGTCAATGACCTGGGGACCGGGACCGACGGACGCGGGGCGTCGCCGTCGCCCGCGCACGCGGTGGCCGAGGAGATCAGGGCGGCGGGCGGGGAAGCGGTGGCCGATGTGCACGACGTCGCCACCACGGCCGGCGCCGAGGCCCTGGCCGGAGCCGCGCTGGAGCAGTGGGGCCGACTGGACGTCCTGATCAACAACGCCGGGGTATCGATCCTGCGCCCGTTGGGCGAGCTTTCCGAGGCGGAGTGCCGCCGGGTGCTGGACACGCATGTGGGCGGGACGCTGAACATGCTGCGCGCCGTCTGGCCGCCCATGGCCGCGGCCGGGTACGGGCGGATCGTCAACACCTGCTCCGACGCCCTCTTCGGCGACAGCGGGCTGAGCGTCTACGCCGCGGGGAAGGGCGCCGTGCTGGGGCTGACCACGTCGTCGGCCGCCGAGGGAGCCGCTGTCGGCATCAAGGTCAACGCGGTCGTTCCCGTCGCCGCCACGCGCATGTCCCTGGAGGCGGTGCAGGGCGACGCACAGATGACCGCGCTCCTCACGGACCTGTTCCCCGCCCGGCACGTCGCGTCCGTGGTCGCGGTGCTGGCCCACGAGACGGCTCCGTGCAGCGGAGAACTCCTGCACGCGGCCGGCCGCCGGGTCGGCCGGATCTTCCTGGGCGCCACCGAAGGCGTCGTCTGGAAGGAGGACCCCACACCCGAGATGGTCCGCGCCGACTTGCCGCGGATCCGCAGCACCGAGACGTTCCGCACGCCGGGGAGCGTCAGCGAGTCCATGGCCTTCTCCCTCGCCCGGCTGGGCTCCGGCGGCGCCCAGCCGCTCGCCCTCGACCTCACGACCCCGGCCGCCCGGGAATGAGACGCATCCGCCGAATCCTTTCGGCAGCCCGACCGGGGCGGCGGCCGGTCGCACTCGACCATCAGGACTCCGGGAGGGCACGTGCCACAGGACGTCGACTTCGACCTCCCCGCCGTCATGCCGGTCAGCCCCGACCTCGAAGACGCCCGCCGGCACAACCTGGACTGGGTGCGCCGCTTCGGCCTGGTCCGTGACGACAGGTCCCTCACCTGGTACGCCTCGTGGGACATGCCGCGCCTGGCCGCGCTCGGCTTCCCCCACGCCCGGGGCCCCGCTCTGGACCTGTGCGCGGACGCGATGGGGTTCTTCTTCGTCTTCGACGACCAGTTCGACGGCCCGCTCGGCCGCGATCCCGCCGGAACCGCCCGGGTGTGCGGGCGGTTGATCGACATCGCGCACGGCGCCCCGGCACCGGACGGCGCGGATCCGTGCACGGCGGCGTTCGCCGACATCAGGGCGCGGAGCACGGACGGCGCGCACCCCGCCTGGACCGCGCGCACCGCGCACGAGTGGGAGTACTACTTCGCCGCACACCCCCACGAAGCGCTGGGCCGCCTCCGTGGCACGCCCGCCGACATGGAGACCTACCTCCAGGTCCGTCGCGGCGTCGCCGCCACCGACCTGCCCCTGTCGCTCGGCGAACGCGCCGCCGGGATCACCGTGCCGGCGGCGGCCTTCCACAGCCCGCAGCTGCGCATCATGCGCCGGGCCGCCATCGACGTCACCTTGATGTGCAACGACGTGTACTCCCTGGAGAAGGAAGAAGCCCGCGGCGACATGGACAACCTGGTCCTCGTCCTCGAACGATCCCGGCACCTCACTCGCCGCGAGGCCCTCATCGCCGCCCGGCAGGAGGTGGACCGACGTGTCCTGCGGTTCCAGGGGCTCGCCGGACAGGTGCCCGATGTCTGCGCCCAGCTCGCCCTCTCCGGCGGGGAACGGGATGCCGTCGGCCGCTACGTCCAGGTCATGACGGCCTGGATGAGCGGCTACCACGCCTGGCAGACCGAGACCCTGCGCTACCGCACCGCAGCACAGGTCGTGCCGCCGTCGGGCCCCGGCTACCTCGATCAGGTTCTCGTCCTTCGGCCCGGCGACGGGCCGCCGGGCGGGCGGCGGCGCTGAGCGCGGCCCCGCGTAGCGGGCGGAATGTCGCGCGTGCTACAGCGGGGTGATCATGTCAGCGCTGGGTATGCGCCTTGCGGAGAATGGAGCGCTGGGGTGGGGGAGCACTCCGGAACCGAAACCGTGACCCCACGAAATTGGAGGGCACCATGATCGTCCTCGGTGTCATTCTGCTCATCATCGGCTTCCTGACCAGCATCAGCATTCTGTGGACGATCGGTATCGTCCTCGTCGTCATCGGCATCGTTCTTTGGATCGTGGGCGCTATGGGACACGCTGTCGGTGGCCGCAAGCACTACTGGTGACCTGCTCGTCCGGGCGCTCCAGCGCTCCGTCGCCGGCGCATTCTCTTGCCCACGCGACGGAGTAAGAAACGCATAAAAATCGAATGCATGGGCGGAGTGCGGTCGGGCAGAAGGCGCTTCGGAGGTTGATAACCATGGTTCCCCTGCTTCTCGTTCTTCTGCTCGCCCTGATCCTCTTCGGTGCCGGTTTCGCGGTGAAGGTGCTCTGGTGGGTCGCCATCGCCGTGCTGGTGCTGTGGCTGATCGGTTTCGTCGCCCGCCCGAAGGGGGGTAGTGGCCGCTGGTACCGCTGGTAGCCGTACGGCGGCTGCGCAGCAGTGACATGCAGGGCGGTGGCCCGCCGTTCCCTCACTCCGAGGGGGCGGCGGGCCACCGCCCTGTCGGCGCTTCGGAAGGCGGACACCGGCCGGTAACGGGTGAAAACGGGTACGAGGGGTATCCGGGGGCAGCCGGGGCGGTCGTCGTGACGCAGCAGGGGACCTGCTCACCTCCAACGATCGACGGCCGCCCCGGTCCGGCTCCCTGTGCGCCGGCCGGGCCGCGCGGGGCACCGGCCCCGCACCGCGTGGGAATAGCCCGATCAGGTCGCTCGTTCCGAGGTATAGTTGAATCGTCAACAATCCTGGAAGGGGAGCCATGCAGTTCGGCATCTTCACCGTCGGCGACGTCACGGCCGATCCGACGACCGGACGTACGCCCGGGGAGCACGAGCGCATCAAGGCGATGCTCGCCATCGCGCAGAAGGCCGAGGAGGTCGGCCTCGACGTCTTCGCCACCGGCGAGCACCACAACCCGCCCTTCGTCCCCTCCTCACCGACCACGCTGCTCGGCTACATCGCCGCGCGCACCGAGAACCTGATCCTCTCCACGTCGACGACACTGATCACGACGAACGACCCGGTGAAGATCGCGGAGGACTTCGCGATGCTCCAGCACGTCGCGGACGGCCGCGTCGACGTGATGATGGGCCGCGGCAACACCGGTCCGGTGTACCCCTGGTTCGGCAAGGACATCCGCGACGGCATCGACCTCGCCATAGAGAACTACGCGCTGCTGCGCCGCCTGTGGGACGAGGACGTCGTCTCCTGGAAGGGCAAGTTCCGCACGCCGCTGCAGTCCTTCACGTCCACCCCGCGCCCGCTGGACGGTGTCGCGCCCTTCGTGTGGCACGGCTCCATCCGCTCGCCGGAGATCGCCGAGCAGGCCGCGTACTACGGCGACGGCTTCTTCCACAACAACATCTTCTGGCCGTCCTCCCACACCAAGCAGATGGTGAACCTGTACCGGGAGCGGTACGCCCACTACGGGCACGGCACCCCCGAGCAAGCCGTCGTCGGGCTCGGCGGTCAGGTGTTCATGCGCAAGAACTCGCAGGACGCGGTGCGTGAGTTCCGCCCGTACTTCGACAACGCGCCGGTGTACGGCCACGGTCCGTCCCTGGAGGAGTTCACCTCCCAGACCCCGCTGACCGTCGGCTCGCCCCAGGAGGTCATCGAGCGGACCCTGTCCTTCCGGGAGTACGCCGGTGACTACCAGCGCCAGTTGTTCCTGATGGACCACGCGGGCCTGCCCCTGAAGACCGTGCTGGAGCAGCTCGACCTGCTCGGCGAGGAGGTCGTGCCGGTGCTGCGCAAGGAGTTCGCGAACCTGCGGCCGGCCGGCGTGCCGGACGCGCCGACCCACCCGGCCCGGGTGGCGGCGGCGCAGGAGGCCATGAAGGAGGAGGTGCAGGCATGAAGCTCGTCGTCGTCTCGGCGGGTCTGAGTTCGCCTTCCTCGACGCGGTTGCTCGCCGACCGGCTGGCGGCCGCGACGCTGGGGCACGTCGACGCCGAGCCCGAAGTGATCGAGCTGCGAGACCTGGCCACAGAGATCGCCCAGCATTTCGTCACCGGGTTCCCACCAGCCCGACTGGCCGCGGCGCTCGACGCGGTGGCGGCCGCCGACGGCCTGATCGCCGTGTCACCCGTCTTCGCGGCGTCCTACAGCGGCCTGTTCAAATCGTTCTTCGACGTCATCGACAAGGACGCCCTCACCGGCAAGCCGGTGCTCCTCGGCGCGACCGGCGGCACCGCCCGGCACTCCCTGGTCACCGAACACGCTCTGCGCCCGTTGTTCAGCTATCTGCGTGCGCTGGTCCTGCCGACCGCGGTGTACGCGGCCTCGGCGGACTGGGGCGACGAAGGGCTGGCCCAGCGGATCGCCCGTGCGGGCGCGGAACTGGCTGACTTCATGACACGCGCCACGCGGGACACCGCCCCCGACGTCGACACCGCCGCCGCGGTCGCACCCCGTTCGCTGACAGGGGCGATCACCTCGGTGGATCCGGCAGCCGGCTTCACGACGACGTCATTCGAACGGCGGCTGGCGGCGCTCCGGGCCGAGTAGCCACAGCCGGTCTCCTGCGAGCAGGCCCGGCGGCCCGGGCGGAGGCGATACTGGTGGTGACAGTCACGTCGCCGCCGAACCGGCTCCGGATGCTGGCCGGGGCGGTGGGGACGTACCTTCGTCGCTGCCTCCGAGGGGAGCCGTTCATGACCACGGCGAGAGACCTGTTCATCACCGCCATGGACACGGGGCCGGAGCATGTCGTGGGACAGGGCGACCTGTCGCTCGCACTCGCGGGAGCCGAGCTGATCGATCTCATCGGTGCGGGTGCCGTCACGGTGGACGGGGACCGCATCGTGCCAGGCGCCCCGCCGTGGCCGGACGATCGGCTCCTGGACGAGGCCGCGGCACGGCTCACGCGGCAACCGCCTTACGAGCGGATCGAGGACTGGCTGTGGCGCCGCGGCCGGGACCTCGCGGCCGCGTACCAGGCCGCACTGGAGGAGGACGGCGAGCTGACGCGAAAGCGCACTGGCCGGTTGTCCTTCGGCCCGGAACACGTGGAACCGGTCGATACGCCCAGCCGTCGCCGGGCAGCCGACCGCTGGGAGGCGGAGGAGCCCGTCCTGACCGCCCTCGCCTCGGCCGTGGGCATCGACGGCGGGCGATCCGATGACGAGCCCGGCCTCGACGACGAGCCCGGCCTCGACGACGAGGCGGTGACGACCGTAGTGGCCGCCGTCCACGACGCGGTGATGGAGCTGGAGGCCGTCCACCAGCGGCGGACCATCGAAAAGGCGGCCTTCGCCAACCTCTGGCGCGGCCCGTGAGTCGGATCCGGGGTTGAGACCGACGGCCGGCGCGAGCGATCGCCCGGCCGTCCGTGCGGACCGTCCATCTTCCGCAGGGCCGGAAGCCGGCGTTGAGGCGCTCGAAAACCAGTGGAGCAGCGCCGCTCTGCGCCACTACCGTGCTGCCGGACCGAGCCGCCCAGCCAAGGACGTTCCGTTGTACACCGTGTGAGACCTCCCGAGCGATGAATCGTCGCGCGTCGCACCGCATGTGCGCCGCGCTCCTTTTTGCTGCGGTCTTCTCACTGGAACCGGTGTACTTCTGTGCTCGAAAACTGGGTGGTCATGCCCACCTGCCTGCCGCTCGTCCTCCGCCGTTGCCACGCCTGCGCGTCCGAGCGCTTCCGGGCAAACGGTAAGTTCCGCGTCAACGCGCACCACAAGCTCCTCGACGCCTGGCTCCTCGCGCTCTGTACCGCTTGCGGGGAAACGGCAAAGCTCACGGTCCTGGAACGGATGAACGTGCGCTCCGTACGCCCTCAGCTGCTGCACCGGCTGCATGCCAACGACCTCGGCCTGGCCGCGGAGCTGCTCCAGGATCCGGTCGTGCGGCGCCGCAATCGCATCGCCCTGGACTGGGACGACGCCTGGCGCCTCGACACCGGCGGATCGGAGCACCTGGACCGCGAGGTGATCGACGTCTGCGTCCGCTTTGCGGCGCGGATCCCCGTCCGGCCGGTGCGGCTGATCGCCGAGGGGTGCGGTCTTTCGCGGGCCGAGGTCGAGAGGCTGATCACGGAGGGGAACCTCGTCTCGGCAGTCCGGCTGAGCGGCAAACTCTCCGGCGACTTCACCTTCACGCTCAAGCGCTGAGGCCTCCTCCGGACAGGCCCACGGCGTTCCGTCAGAGATCCTGTGACGGAACGCCGTGGGCCTTGCGGTCGGCCACCACTGCGCTATCCCGCGTGGTGCGGCGACAGTTGCCGTGTGATCCGGTCGAACAACTGCGCCAGCGGCTCGCTGATGTCCCGACCGAACTCGGTCAGCCCGTAGGTGACTTGGGGCGGCGTCGTCGGCTCGACCTCCCGCCAGACCAGATCGTCCTGGACCAGCGCGCGCAGGGTCTGGGCGAGCATCTTCTCGCTGATGCCCTGGATGCTCTCGCGCAGCTCGTAAAACCGGAGGTCGTTGCTCTGCAAGGAGATCAACACCCAGACGCCCCACCTGCTGGTGACGTGGTCGACCACGTCCCGCGCCGGGCAGTCGGTGTGAAACACCTCATACCGCTTCCCCGTCTCGGCCCCTGTGTCCTGCGCGCTTCCCGTCACGTGCTGAGCTTACCTCCAGGTATGTCCTTACCGAAAGTTAGCCCAGCTCCTAGCGTGAAGTGCACAAGGGACATCGAAGAAGGAGCTGATCATGATCGTGGTGACCGGGGCCACCGGGAATGTCGGCCGGCCGTTGACACGGGCGTTGGCCGAGGCGGGGGAGCAGGTGACGGCGGTGTCACGGCACGCCGCAGCGGTGCCGGACGGGGTCCGCCACGTGGCGGCCGACCTGGCCGAGCCAGCAGGCCTCCGGCCCGCGCTGGCCGGGGCGAAAGCACTGTTCCTGCTGCTGTCCGGCGACCTGCACGCCACCGGAGCCGGCCCGGCCGACCTCATCGGCGAAGCCGCGGCGAGCGGGGTCCGCCGGGTCGTCCTGCTCTCCACGCAGGGCGTGGCGACCAGGCCCTTCGGCCCGACGCGGATCGCGATGCGCGCGCTGGAGGACGTACTGCGCGAGTCCGGCCTGGAGTGGGCCATCCTGCGGCCGGGCGGCTTCGCCTCCAACGCCCTGTGGTGGGCCGAGTCCATCCGCGCCCGGCGGGTCGTCGCCGCGCCCTTCGGCGACATCGGGGTGCCGATCGTCGACCCGGCGGACATCGCCGAGACCGCGGCGGCCTGCCTGCTCGATGACCGGCACACCGGTGGCGTGTACGAGCTGACCGGTCCGGAGGCGATCACGCCGCGCCGGCAGACGGAGGCCATCGCCGCCGCGCTGGGCTCGCCCGTACGGTTCCACGACCTGACCCGGGACGAGGCCAAGGCGGCCATGGCCCAGAGCATGCCGGCGGAGCTCGCCGACGACACCCTGGACATCCTCGGCTCCCCGAGCCCGGCCGAGCTGCGTGTCAGCCCGGACGTCGAGCGGGTCCTGGGCCGCGCCCCGCGCCCCTTCGCCGACTGGGCCGCCCGCAATATCGCCGCGTTCCGCTGAGACCGGCCGACGCCGCCGGAACTGCTCGGCGCGCTCGGGGGACGGAACCTGACCGGTAGTTGGCGACGCCGTCCGCCCTGAGCGACCGTGCTGGGCGCAGCCGTCAACAGCTGGCTGTGCCCAGCACTCTCACCACAGGCGCTGTACGAACACCCGGCCCGGCCTGCTCCTGGGCCGCAGAGGCCGGAAGCAGTCCGTCCGGAAGTCGCGGGGGCGCCCCCCGGGTCTACACCACCCGCAGCGCCGAGGCGGCGATCCGCCAGCCGTCGGCGGTCCTGACCAGTTCGATGCCTCGCCGTGCCTGACCCTGCCGCTCCATGTCTTGAGCAGCTCATGTTCTTGCCGGCGCGGTCGAACTCGTCGACGATGCTCCAAGGCCCCGGCCGCCCGCATTCCACCGGGCCCGGTCAGGGCATCGGAGAACAGGGGAGACAGTGACAAGGAACGGCACTCCAATGAAGCGCTCTACAGCGACCGCGGCACTCATACCGCTTCTCGTACTCGCCGGACTGCTGCTGGGCCCTGCGGCAACCGCCACGGCAGCCGTTGCGACCACCGTCCGGCAGGCCCCCGCCGCAGCGGCGCTCCCGGAGCACGCCCTCCGCGCCGGCGCCGGCGCGGTGAGCGGCTTCCACGCGCCGACATCGTCCCAGGTCAAGGCCACCACCGGGATCAAGAAGAGCAAGAAGAGCAAGAAGAAGGGCGGCCTGTTCAAGAAGCTCCTGATCGTCGTGGTCGTCGTCATCGTGCTGCTCGTGGTCCTGTACGGGGTCCGCCGAGCTCTGCGCCGCAGGTCCGCCTAAGGGATCGCCCGTCTGGTTGCAGGCGCCGTCGGGCTCCAGCCCGGCGGTGGCGCAGTCGCCGGTCGACGGGCTCGGGTCGTTCTCCCGGCCCGGGGCCAGGGGCTTCCCATGAGCCCGGCAGTCGGCGAAGGCCTCCGCCGGGTCAGCTGCCTTGCAGATCAGTGCATCGCGGTACGAGCGCAGCTGGTCAATATGCGGCTCCGAGTCAGTCGAGGGCGCGGTCGTCATCGATGGCAGGACGGACGATCTGGCGGAGCTCGCCAGGGCCGCCCGGGCGTGGCACGACGGGGCACCGCGCTGACCGGCATCCGCCGCGCGGCGCCCTTCGTACACCTCACCGGACGGTTCGAGGTGCCCGACCACGATCCCGGGCGATGGGTGGCGTCCGAGTGGCTGCGCATGCGGCAGGCGGCGGACGAACTGGATCACGCCTGGCGGCAGCCGTGCGGCGGCCGGCTTCCGGCCCCGGTCCGACCCCGCGCGGCGGATGACATGCACGGCCGGCCCCGCGCCCCGGCGGCCGGCGGCCGGACCGCGCCGACTCCCGCCACTTCTCCGTCGCCCACCACGGCCGGGCGTGGGGCGCAGCGTCGGGCCGTAGCGACCGACGGCCCACCGCCGTCATGGCCGGTCATCTCGTCGACGCCCGCCTCCTGATCGCTTCCACGAACGGGACGATCGCGTCGAGGAAGTGCTCGTTGCGATCGCCGACCACCATGTGTCCCGCGCCGGCCACATCGACGCGCCGCGCAAGGGGGACCCGGTCGCAGAACTGGTCGGCGATGTCCCCGCGCACCACGTCGCTGAGCCCGCCGCGAACGAGCAGGATCGGTACGCCGGCGCGGCAGGCGGCGGCGAGGAGACGTTCCGCCATGCCCGGCGGGTCCATCCGGCCCTCGAAGCTGTCCAGCAGCCGGGGATCCCAGTGCCAGACCCAACGGCCGCCGTGGCGACGTAGGTTGTGCAGCACTCCCTCCGGGTCCGACGGAGGGGCACGGTGCGGCAGGTGGGCGGACACCGCCGCGGCCGCTTCGCCCGCGTCGGCGAATCCGGCCGGACGGCCGCGCATGAACGCGACGATCCGGTCGGAGCCACCGGGATCCGGCCGATGGGCGACGTCGACGAGCACCAGGGCGCGGATCGCCGCCTCGGGCGTCTCCCCGGCGGCCAGCAGCGAACTCAGGCCGCCGAGCGAAGCACGTCCGCCGGGTGCTCCGGGCCGCACTGGATCTGGGCGAGGCCGAGCGGATCGGCCTGGGGCGCGCGTTCATCGTCACCTTCCCGATCTACACCGCGAAAGCGGGACGCCGTCGGCCCTTCCCCGACAACGTCGCCCGCGCGCTGGCGAACGAGGCGAACCTGGCCCGCTTGGAGACCTTCGACTTCGACGACCGGGGCCTGCGGGACATCTGGGAGGCTCTGGTCCTGACCGGCCGCCGGGGCACCGAGGTCTCCAAAGTCCGCCTGGACTGCATCGGGCAGCTCAACCGGATCCCGATGTTCTGGCACGACCAGACGAAGGTGGGCCACTACGACCAGGCGATCCGCATCCCCGAACGCCTCTACGAGCGGATCGAGAAGCGCCAGGCCAAGACACTCGCCAGGTTCGTCCACAACCACGGACGCCCGCCGACCAGCGAGGAACGGCCCCGCCCCGCGCTGTTCCCCCGCCGGTCCACCAACTGCGACGGCACGCACAGCGTGTCGCACAACTGGTTCACAGCGCGTTCCGCAGCTGGGTCGACACGCTCGACATTGCGCACTGCGTCCCGCACCAGGCCCGGCACACCCTGGCCACCAACCTCCTGCGCAACGGGGCGAACCTCTCCCACGTCAAGCGCTACCTGGGGCAGGTATCCGAGCGCATGGCCGAGCACTACACCCACCTGGCCAACACCGACCCGCAGCTCAACGACGCGCTGAACGCCTTCTGGGTCGCCGGACCCGGCTCCGCCGAGCCTGGCGTCCTGCTCTCCAGCGGCGAGCCGATGAGCCGGGAGGAGGCCGAAGCGCTGGCCATCGACCTCACCCGCCGGTCCACGCCGGCCGAGGGCGGGTTCTGCACGTTCCAGCCCGTCGTCAACGGCGACGCCTGCCGCTGGAACATGGACTGCCGTAACTGCGACAAGTTCGTCATGTCGGCGCCGATCTCGTCTACTGGCTCCGCAAGCGCGAGCAGTGGCGGACCCTGGTCGAGCGCGCGCCTGACAGCGCGACCGCCGACTTCCTGCACGAGGTGTTCGAGCCGACCGCCCGCGCGATCTCCGGCCTGGAGAAGGCCCTGGACGCCGTCGGCTTGCTGGACGAGGCCCTCACGCTCGACCTCCGCCGGCCGCAAGACTACTTCGGCCGGGTCTGGAGCACCGCCTTCCGCGCCCAGGAACTCGCCCGACACGAAGCGGGGGACGAGGCGGCGTGAAACCGGAATCCACCGCAGCGGCCATCGCTGCACGCCGCCGACAGACTGAGCAGAAACTGGAGCAGGTCACAGCCGCGATCGGCCAGCTCCGTCGTGAACGCACAAGGCTGACGGTCCGAGCCATCGCCCAGCGGGCTGGTGTCTCGGCCACGTTCCTCTACGAGAACAGCGAAGCCCGCGCGCTGGTCCAGCACGCGGTCACCGACAGCCGAAGCCGTCACGACCGCCAGGCCCAGCAGGAGCACGACCACATCGAGGCGACCTGGCGAGAGCCGGCCCTGAACGCCGAAGCCGAGCTGACCCGAGTCCAGAAGGAGGTGCTCACCCAGTGGCAGCAGATTGGCGAACTTATGGGCCGCCTCCGCGACTTCGACCAGATGGTTCCCGGCGAGTCCGTCCAGGCCCTTGTCACCGAGAACATCACCCTCAAGCACCGCGTCCAGCAGCTGACCCGAGAACACCGCACCCTGCAGGAACGACTCGAAGGCGCCCGCTCCAACCTGCGGTTCGCCGACAAGCGAATCGCCGACCTCGAAGCCGAGCTCCTCGAAGCCCTCCTGCCCGACCAGGGGAGCCCACTGACCGCCGGACGATGGTGCTAAAAAAGGCCGGCGGACGTGTACTGCGTGAGGTTCGCAAGGATCTCGCGCAGCCACGGGCTGCGCACGGCTGGCAGCCGGACCAGGGTGTGCTGGAACGTTCCCCGGTCGGCCCGGAACAGGTAATTGGGGCGCGGCGGGAGCGGGTCGTCGCGGAGGACGTCTTGGGGTATGCCGCCCGACGCGGGAACCGGCAAGTACGGCTGGGGGGATACCAACCACAGCCACACCCCCAGCGGCAGCGGCACGGGGTATGCCGATGCAGCCGGGCCGGCTGGGGTCCAGGTCTGACCCGTCTGCGGATGGACCGGTACCAGGAGGATGTCGACGCCCGCGTCGGGGGCGGGCCGTCCCGGTCCGGCCAGGACGGCGCGCCGCTTCGGCGGGCCCGCGGGCAGCAGGGCGTCGAGCGCGCGTTGGAACACGTCCCCCGTCAGACCGCCCGGGACCTTCACCGGTTGCCCTTCGGAGGCCGCCAGTAGGTGGGCGAGCGCCTGGCCAGCTGCCGCCTCCCATTGCGGACTCCATGACCAGTAGTGGCTCGACCCGAGCCGTCCGCCCCACGTGGCAATTGGCTCGAACGGGGGCGTGCTGTTCCCCTTCTGCGTCAGTTCCTCCCAGGAGAGCGGCGCAGCGTCGACACCGTCAAGGAGGACGCGGTACACGGCGTCTGAGCTGAGCCGCACTGCCTGCCACAGCGAGCAGTCGTCGATCCTGGTCGCCACAGGCAGGCCGCACGCCACGCAGGCCAAGTTGGGGCCGTCGGCCCCGTCGAGGCCACAGCAAGCACCGCCGCGCTGCTCGGGGATCAGCCAGGTTCCGCGGATATCACCGGGCGCGATGACAATCGCGTCGGGCGCGCTGTCGGACAGGGCGTAAACCGGTGCGTAGATGCCGCGTGCCTCCGCCTCGCCCGGATCGACCTCGTCCCACATCCGCCACGGTCGTCCCCAGGGGGCCGGGTCCACGGCGAACGTCCCCGACTCCAGGAGCACCGGAAGCTGGACCCCGTTCCCGTAACTCTGACGGGCGTGGGCCGGAAGGGCGACCTGGGACAACGGGACGGTCAGCTCGGCATCGCACCTCGTACAGACGAAAACGATCAAAGGCCCTCCGGATAAGAAACAGCCGTATCCTCGCACCTCGGCGGCAGCCAGCCAACGCGTTTTCGTCTCCATCACGGGGCCAGGACAGCCAACGCCCTACTACTCTCCCCGACGTCGATCGTGCACACGCCACGCTCACCGTCGGCGCCGACGAGGTGCCGTTCCGGGCGCTGGTGTGGGGGGTCCGCCCGCGGCCTTCAAGACCCTTGGCGCATGGGCCCCGCAACTACGCCATCGGAACTGGTGGCGCTCTGGCGTGCACCGTCGTGTACAACTCTCCCATTGCTAAGACGTACGTGACGCGTCAGCGAAGCTAGCGGACGTCCCGGTCGATCGAGAGGTCGGTAAAAGCGACTTCGACCACCTGGTACGGCTGGGCTGGGTCACCAGCGCCCAACCGGTGCGGGTCGAGTTCGGTGCGGCACGGGGTGGCACGGTACGGATCCCGCTCTACCGGAGCGCGGATGTCGACCGGATCCCCACCGACCACCCGGAGGTGGACTGGCCGGCCGTGCGGGCCGTAGGCAAACGCCGCCGCTCCCCGTTCGCCGACCTGGCGGGGCCCCACCCCCGCCTGCCCCTGACGCGCCCCGTGATCCCCGGGGAGCTCGGTGAGCCGTGTCTAGTCTCCGGGCAGGCCGGCCGGTGTCTGCTCCGTTCGTACCAGGCCCGATGGCGGTCCGCCGGCCGGTGGACGGCGGTGGCCAAGGCGTCGGCCGCGCCGTCATGCGCCCCTCGCTGTTCGAGTCCGATTACCTCCCTGTCGAACACGCAAAAATCTGCGTTGGTCGGAGTAGACATTGGACCGTGCCGTGGTTATGGTTTCTCTCGTAACGGGAAGTCAGAAGGGCCTGGCAGAGACGCAACTGCCGGGCAGCAGTACCGCAGTGGAGTCAGTGAGCAGTACCCCTGGTGAAGGCGTCGGCTGCGGGCGCGCGCACCGGGAAGTCCGGCAGTGGGGTTCTGAGCCAGAGCAGACGCAGGATGGGCGACGGGGCTGGCTGCCGGAGGAGTGGCGCTGTCACAGGCCACTGAGCAGTGCGCATCACCAGCAGTAGGCAGTTCCGGTAGGTAAGTAGTTGATCAAGAGGGAAGAACGGAGGAACGAGCGCCATCAGGATCGCCCGGGCGTACGCGTTGAGCCCGGGTACCGCAGGACATCGATAGTGAGGTGGTCTCCGGTCAAGCAACCGCGATCCCCGCACCTCCGGCAGCAGCACGGTCGGGCAGGCGGAAACAGTGAGCCGGCGCAGTATCAGGGCCGGCAGATGGTGTAGCAGTTCCTTCGGGGCCCTGGTGCCGTACGGCACCAGGGCCCCTCCACGCATTCCAAAGGCATTGGCATTCCACGCAGAAGGTGAAAGTGACAGCAGACGCCTCGTTCGACCGTCTCGAAGACGACGACTACCCCGCCTACACCATGGGCCGCGCCGCCGAAATCCTCGGCACCACCCAGGGCTTCCTCCGCGCCATCGGCGAAGCGCGCCTCATCACCCCGCTCCGCTCCCCGGGCGGACACCGCCGCTACTCCCGCTACCAGCTGCGCATCGCCGCCCGCGCCCGTGAGCTCGTCGACCACGGCACCCCCATCGAGGCCGCCTGCCGCATCGTCATCCTCGAAGACCAACTCGAAGAAGCCCAGCGCATCAACGCCGAATACCTCGGCGGGCGTTGAGCCGGGCGGCCTGGCGTGTCAGGTGGTCGCGCTCGGCGAGGTCGGGTGCTTTGCGGGCCGCCTCGGCGTAGAGCCGGGCCGCCGTCGCCAGGTCGCCGTCGCGTTCGTGGAGGTACGCCGCCACCGCGCTGTGGCGGGGCAGAGAAGCGTCCAGCTCCGCGAGTGCCGCCAGGCCGGCGCGCGGTCCCTCGGCTTGACCGACGGCCACCGCACGGTTGAGCCGGACGACCGGGCTGTCGGTCAGGCGCGCCAGCTCGTCGTACCACTCGAGGATCTGGACCCAGTCGGTCGCCTCGGCGGTGGGCGCGTCGGCGTGGAGGGCCGCAATGGCGGCCTGGGCCTGGAACTCGCCCAGCAGGTCGCGGGCGAGGGCTGCCTGGAGGATGGCGACGCCCTCGGCGATCATGGCCGTGTCCCACCGGCTGCGGTCCTGCTCGGCGAGCGGTACCAGGCTGCCGTCCGGTGTGGTCCGGGCGGCGCGCCGGGCGTGGTGGAGCAGCATCAGGGCGAGCAGCCCCGCCACCTCGGGGTGGTCGATGGCGGCCGCGAGTTTCCGGGTGAGCCGGATGGCTTCGGCGGCGAGGTCGACATCGCCGGAGTAGCCCTCGTTGAAGACCAGGTACAGGACGCGCAGCACGGTGGCGACATCGCCGGGCCGGTCGAGGCGCACACCGGCCACGGTGCGCTTGGCCCGGCTGATCCGCTGCGCCATGGTCGCCTCGGGCACCAGGTAGGCCCGGGCGATCTGGCGGGTGGTCAGCCCGCCGACGGCGCGCAGCGTGAGCGCGACCGCGGAGGACGGCGTCAGCAACGGGTGGGCGCACAGGAAGTACAACTGGAGCGTGTCATCCACCGCGGGCGCGGGTCCGGGCGCCGGTTCCTCGTCGAGGCGGTCCTCACGCCGGCGGCGGGCGGTGTCCGCCCGGGTCGCGTCGAGGAACTTGCGCCAGGCGACGGTGACCAGCCAGCCCTTGGGGTCCCGCGGCTGACCGGCCGGCCAGCCGCGCAGTGCCTCGACCAGCGCGTCCTGCACCGCGTCCTCGGCCGCCGCGAAGTCGGCTCCGCGGCGGACGAGGACGGCGAGCACGTGCGGGGTGAGGTTCCGGAGCAGGGCTTCGTCCATCGGAGTCACCTGCCTGGTCACTCCGTGATGGTGGGATGGCAGCCCAGGAACGGACGCAGTTCGAGCCATTCGTGGATCGGCTTTCCACCCGCTCCGGGGGCGGCCGACAGTTCCCCGGCCAGTTCGAGGGCGCGCGCATAGCTGTCGACGTCGATCACCATCCAGCCGGCGATGAGGTCCTTGGTCTCGGCGAAGGGGCCGTCCGTGACCGGCGGGCGCCCTTCGCCGTCGTAGCGGACGAAGGTCCCCTCGGGGGCGAGCGCCTGGCTGTCGACGAACTCGCCGGTCTTCTCGAGGCGGGCCGCGAAGTCGTTCATGTACTGCATGTGGGCCGAGATCTCCTCCGGCGTCCACTGATCCATCGGCACGTCGTTGACCGGAGCCGGAGCGCCGCGGTAGTGCTTGAGCAGCAAGTACTTGGCCATCGTGACTCTCCTCGGTACTGGTGCGGCCCATTCTGGCCGCTCTCAGTACGGGGACGGAGCCGGTCACTGGTTCTCGACATCACCGCCCGACTTTTTCCCGCGGAAGGCCCCTAGGGCCTGTTGCGAAAGTGGATCAAGAGGTGGCGTCGGCCTCGGAGGTTGTCTGATCTGGCCAGCCTCGTGACAGTGCGAGGCGGCCGGATCGGAGGGCCTCACGCTGTCCGGCGATCCATTGCGTGACCTGGTCTGCGGAGTCCGTGATGGGCTGGTCCGTGGTGTCGATCAGGTGGGTGGACCATCGCCGGTCGTCGGCCGTCCACTCGGTCCAGTGTTGCCAGGCCATCTCCGGCCAGCTGTCGTTGATGATGACGTCGGGCCGGAATCGGGGGTCCCGCGCGTGCTTGCGGTGCCAGTCGGCCCATCCTAGAAAGGCGTCGACCGCCGGCGGGTCCCACCGGCCGGGGTCGCGGTGGGTGAGTCTCCGGCGCCGGATCTCGTCGGAGACATCGACCAGGCATACCGCGATGCCGTCCAGCAGCGGTGCCGAAGGCACCGCCAGGACTTCCCCGAGCGGGGACTGGCCGGTCAGCAGGAGATCGAGTCCGTGGTCCTGGTACTCCAGCGCGCGACGCACCCACATCTCGGTCATGCGGTTGCGCCATTGACGGTCGGCGCCTTCCGGCACGCCGAGTTCGTCGAAGTCGTGCACGACGGCCTTCTCAAGTCGTTCGCCCACGGCGTTGGCGAGCGTGGTCTTGCCCGAGCAGCTGGAGCCGGTCAGTTGGAGCAGCATCGTGCCAGGGTGTCAGGTGAGGCGGATCCTCCCCAACGTGCTTTCCGGGTGCTTTCTGCCGCAGACCGGCTGGTCAGAGCCATTCGTTGATGGCTGCGATCAGCACGGTCGCTTCGTAGCGGACGGCGAGTTCCTCGTACCTGGTGGCGACGGCGCGGTGGCGCTTGAGGCGGTTGATGCCGCACTCGACCGCATGCCGCTGTTCGTAGTCGTCCTTGTCGAACTTCGGCGGTCTGCCGCCTCGCGAGCCGCGCTTCAGCCGGTCACGGACCCGGTCCGCCGGGATCGGGATGGTGGCCTTGATCCCGCGTCTGCGCAGGTAGGAGCGGTTGCTGCGGGAGTCGTACGCCTTGTCGGCCCGGACCCGGTCCGGCCGGTTGCGCGGCCTGCCAAGCCCGATCCGGGGCACCCGGATCGCCTCCGGGACCGGCTCGAACTGCGGGGAATCACCCCGCTGCCCAGCGGTGATCACCACGGACAGCGGCTTCTGTCCCTGCTCGACTGCCAGGTGGATCTTGCGGGTCAGCCCGCCGCGGGAACGCCCGACGCCGTGGTCGGCCGGCTCGACCGCGATGCCGCCGGGCGGCTCCTTCTGGAGGTCCCCCTTTTCGCCGCGCCTGCGGCGTGCTGGTGGGCACGGCACACGGTGGAGTCGACGTTAACCTCACAGGTGATCAGGCCCTTCGCGTCGGCCTCGGCCTGGAGCCGGGTGAGGATCCGGGCCCAGGTCCCGTCCCGCTGCCAGCGACGGAACAGGTCGTAGACCCGGTCCCACGGCCCGTAACGCTCGGGCACGTCACGCCACGGGCGCCGGTCCGGGTCCGCCACCGTATGCCGTCTATCAGCTGCCGCCGCGTCCACACCTGCGGACGACCCGGCTTGATGCCCGTCGGCAGCAACGGCTCAAGCCGGGCCCACTGGCCGTTCGTCAGATCCCCACGTCCCACGACAGGTGATCATCACCGAACAAGATCCACTTTCGCAACAGGCCCTAGCCAGTGCTGACCAGGGCGTCGTGCATGGGTGATGTGCCGTCGGTGACGAAGGTGCGGATCGCGCTGTCGATGCTCCCGTCCCCGTTCGCGTCCCGCCCCAGCTGCTTCGCTGGGGCCGGCGCGGCGAGTGCGCGTGGCGCCCGCCTCTGGGTTCGGGGGTGGGCGCTGAGGGGCGGGTGGGCCGCTGGGCTTCGCCGCGTGTGGGGGTGTCAGTGGTTGACCGGCCCCAGGGCACGGCCCCCGCCCCGACCGGGCGGAAGCGCCGCGGGGCCGCCCGCACGTTGGCGATCACTGCTCCGCACTTGCGGTCGGCGGTCGGATGCGGGTCGAAGGAGACGTGGTGGGTGTCCTCGGTGGCGGGTGTCCGGTGAAAATGGCTTGGGCCGGACGCCGACCGCTTGGTAGCGTGCGGATCACCGTGACAGGCCGCTAGGAGGTGAGACCCGTGAACGTTGTTCTCAAGTGGGTGCTCCCCCTTTCCCGCACGGTGCGCGAGTGACATAGGTGTCCTCGGGAGTGCCTCCACCGACAAGGCACTCCTGAAAGGCCATCATCATGAACACATCGCATTTCACTTCGGGAGCCGGAGAGCGCCCGATAACGATCATCCAGGTCGCGAAGACGCAGTGGCTCGCCGTCGAGGACGACCGCGAGGTCGGTCGCGGCGACGCCGTGTGCAGGTTCGACGGGCGGATGTTCGTCAGCATCGACGCGTGGCAGGGCGCGGTCTTCGACCGGCTCGCCGCTGCGATGGCGGCGGACCTGCCGATGCCGCTGTACGCGGTCGTCGACGAGACCGACCGCGAGACCAGGGCCGGTTGGGAGCGGGCCGGTTTCACCGTAGGCCGCCGTGAGCGCGAGTACGCCGTGCCCACCGACCCGTCGGCGACCGGGCTCGGCACGGTGCGACCGCCGTCGGCCGTGACGATCGTGCCCGCCGGCGGGGCACTGGAGGGCCCGCTGCGCGTACTGGACCGGGCGATTCGCGACGAGGTCGAGGCCACGGTCGGCTGGCGGACGATGCCGGCCGAGGTGCTGCCCCGTCCGGCCGGGGTCACGATCGTGGACCCGTCGAAGTACGCGGTGGCGGAACTGTCCGGCCGCTACGTGGGGCTGATCCGGGTGGCGCCGGTACCCCGCAGGCCGCGGATCGGGCTGATCGCGGTGCTGGCCGATGCGCAGCGCCGCGGGATCGCGCGGGCGTTGCTGTCTCACGCGTTGGGTTCACTGCACCGCTCCGCGGCCGAAACCGCATGGGCGGAGGTGGACGAATCCAATGCCGCGGCCGTAGCGCTCTTCGAGGGCGTCGGCGCCAGGTGCACGGGCGGGAACCTGGAGATGGTGCGCCGGTGAGGCGCCGCCACATCTCAGCGAGTTCCAGCTTTCACGTCAACGACTTCAAGGAATGAGTGATTTGCCGAAGACATCGGGCGGTCTCGAAATGGAGGGGACCGTTGTCGAATGCATGCGCAACGCCACCTTCACGGTGGAGCTGCCGAACGGGCACGAGGTGCTCGCGCACATCAGCGGGAAGATCCGGAAGAACCACATCAGGATCCTCCCCTACGACCGGGTGCTCGTGGAGCTGAGCCCCTACGACCTCACCCGGGGCCGGATCCTCTACCGGTACCGGACCTGAGCGTGAACACTCGGCCTCGGCACGGCGCGCGTCGCTCTGACACCGGTGAGCGCCGTGGCGGTCCCACGGCTGTGGCCGCGGGCCGGCGTGGTCGATCTCCGGGCTGAGCCCGGCATCCGGCGGCGGCCCTTCGGGGTTCCTGACCGAAGGGCCGCCAGCTCTCGCTCACCGCCCCGGGGCTGCCCGTCAGATGCCGGGGGTGGCGGTGATGCCGCCGGCGGAGACGGCAGCGGTGAGCGCGGCGTGGTCGCAGACGGTCTGGTCGGCGTAGCGCAGTGCGAAGTCGGCGACGGCCCGGTCGAAGGTGTCGGCCTTGCCGAGGTACCCGGCGATCGCGATGCGGTCACCGGAGCGGGCGTGGGCGCGGGCCAGGGCGGTGCCGCACAGTGCGGCGTACCGGCGGAGCAGGGACGGGTTCATGGTCTCGACCGCCGCCGATCCCTTCATGTCGCGCAGCTGGCGGCAGTAGTAGTGGCGCCCCTCAGGTCCGGTCGTCCACCCCAGGAAGATGTCGCCGGTGGCCTGCATCAGCCGCTGCCCGGCGACCACCCGGTGGCCGTGGTGATCGTGGCCACCGGCGGGGAGGTGGGCCTCCAGTACCGACGGCACGGCCTCCTTGAGCTGGAGGAAGAGCGGGTCCCGCTCGTCCCGGCCGGTCAGGAGGACGATGTAGCAGCGCGTGCCCACGCTTCCCACTCCGACTACCTTCCGGGCGGCGTCGACGAACCGGTAGCGGTCCAGCAGGATGCGACGCTCTTCGGGGAGGGTGGCGCGGTACTGGCTGAAGATCGCACCGACGGCCCGGATCGCGCGTTCGTCGACCGCCTCCAGCAGCGGGGGGTCGTGCATGATGAGCCGACGGCCGTCCTGGATCGCGGTGAGCTTGTCGAGTGCCTGCAGGCTGGTGCGCGCCCGGGCACGTGCCAAGTTCGCCTCGGCCCGTCCACGTCGCTTGCCGCGGAGCACGGAGGGGACGGCGTAGGGGTCGATCCGCTGGTACCAGACGGCGAGCTCCCCCTGCTCGGCCAGCTGCCGCATGGCACGCCGGTAGGCCGCTACCGCGGCGCGGGCGGCCCGCCACGCGCGTTCGTCGCCGTGACCGAGGTCGCGGGCGGCCACCGCGACGCTGGCGGCGAGCCGCTTGACGTCCCATTCGAACGGGCCGGCCAGGGTCTCGTCGAAGTCGTTGAGGTCGAACAGCAAGGCCCGTTCGGGCGAGGCGAAGACGCCGAAGTTCAGCAGGTGCGCGTCCCCGCACAGCTGGACGGTCAGACCGGTGTTCGCTGCGGCGGCGAGGTCCGCGGCCATGACGGCGGCGGCGCCGCGCAGGAAGGTGAACGGGGAGACCGCCATCCGCCCGTAGCGGATCGGCAGCAGCTCGGCCACGCGGTCGGCGGCCTGCCGCTCCAGTACCCACAGGGGATCGGTCCGGTCTTCGGCGGGCGCCCACCGCCCGTGGGAGGCCCGAGAGACCCGCTTGCGCACCGCGCGCCCCATCCGTGCGCGCTCGGCTGGACTGGTCATGGTCCACTCCTCGTCTCTCCGCACCCGGTGGCTGGACGACGGACGGGACCGCGTATCGAGCGCAAGGCCTCTTCCTTCACGGCTCTCCAGCCTGGCAGTGGAACAGCAGGCACGGTCAATTGTGACGGCATATGTCAAAACGGGCCACCTCCCGTGGGCGGCCGAGGGCTGGTACGAGAACGGCGTCCCGGTTGGGGGAGGAGGCCGGGGTCGGTCGCGCACACGCACTTCGGCCGTAATCGTGGGCAGTTGCACCTTTGCCGCCCGGTAAGCGACACGGTGTCGAGGTATCAAGAGGGCGGAATGAGCCAGTGGGCCGACAGGATCACACTTTCCGCCGGAGCTGCACCGGGTTGCCGTCGGGGCAGGTCAGAGGCGGGGCGAAAGGACTGCCGGATCAGTCAATTCCGGCCAGAGTGGCTGGACGGTTCTTGAATCGGGGGAGGCGGGATCCTAGCGTCGTGGAGCCACCTGATCTTGTAAAGGGTCTCCGGGAGGAGGTGGCATGGGAAGGGCGGTCGAGGTGTCCGCCAGTGTGGTCCGCGCAATGTGTGGTTGCCGCGGCAAGGGATAGTGCGCTTCCTGGGCCCCAGGCCCGCCGTCGGGCCCCGCCCGTGCGGGAGTTTCGAGGAGAGTCGGTCCGACGCGACCGTTCCTCGTTCGTCGTCCCCGGTCCGCCTCGAATTCCTCTGCCATCGAGGTCCGGCTTTTCCCATCCGGCTGGTCCGGTCCCGCGCGCCGGGGCCGGGCCCCCGTTCGCCACGTGCGGTGTCGCCGTACGCGCACGTCTTGGAAGGTGGAAGATTGTCATGGAAGGGCTGAGTGATGGGCCCGAGGGCCCGGTCGTGATCGAGGAGGCCGGGCTCCCCGAGGTCTTCGAGAAGCAGGTCGGACAGACCCCCGGAGCGGTCGCGGTCGAGTACGGGCGGCACGGCGAGGAGCGGCTTTCCTACGCGGAGCTGAACGAGCGCGCCGAGCAGCTGGCGCATTGGCTGATTGCCGCGGGGGCCCGCCCCGGCGGTCGGGTGGGCGTTTTGATGGAGCGGTCCGCCGCTGTGGTGGTGACCCTGCTCGCCGTCGCGAAGACGGGTGCGGCGTACGTCCCGCTCGATGTGCGGTCGCCCGGGGCGCGGCTGTCCGCGATGGCGGACGGCACCGACTGCGTGCTCCTCGTGGTGGACGGGAGCACCTCGGAGCACCCCGTGACGGCGGGGCGGCCCACGCTGCGGGTCACCGAGGACGGTGGGGTCGAGGACGCGGACCGCTGGGCCCCCGGCTCCCGTGCACCGATGACCGGCGCCCCGACGGCCGACGATCTCTTGTACGTGATGCACACGTCGGGTTCCACCGGCGTTCCCAAGGGCGTACGGGTCACCCACCGCAACGTGCTCGCCCTCGCCCGCGACCGGGTGTGGCGTGGCGGCGCCCACGAGCGGGTGCTGTTCCACTCGCCGCACGCCTTCGACGCCTCCACCTACGAGCTGTGGGTGCCCCTCTTGTCGGGCGGCCGCGTCGTGGTGACGCCCGAGGAGATCAACGCACCGCTGCTGCGGCGCCTCCTGGGTGACGGCCGGGTCACCGCGCTGTGGCTCACCGCGGGCCTGTTCGGGGCGCTCGCCGCCGGCGACCCGGGCTGTCTGGCGGGCGCCCGCGAGGTGTGGGTGGGGGGTGACGTGGTCCCGCCGCACGCGGTGAGGCGCGTCGTCGCGGCGTGTCCCGATGTCACCCTCTACAACGGCTACGGGCCCACCGAGACCACCACCTTCGCCACCCGGCACCGCATCCACCCCGGCCCGCCGGTGGACGGCGACGTCCCCATCGGCCGGCCGATGGACTTCACCCGCGTGCATGTCCTGGACGAGGAACTACGGCCCGTGCCCGACGGCGGGACCGGCCAGTTGTACGTGGCCGGGGCGCACGTCGCCGCCGGTTACGACGGCGACGAGGAGCTGACCCGGGCGCGGTTCCGGCCCGACCCGTACGGCACCGCCGGTGAGCGGATGTACGCCACCGGTGACCTCGTCCGCCGGGACGCGGCCGGTGAGTTGCGGTACGTCGGCCGCCTCGACCGGCAGGTCAAGGTCAACGGCTTCCGCATCGAGCCCGGCGAGACCGAGGCGGCGCTCGTGCGGCACCCCGCGGTCGCCCAGGCGGCGGTCGTCGTCGACAAGGACGGCGACGGCGGCGCCAGGATGACCGCCTACGTCGTCATGAACCAAAGCGGCGCGAGCGCCGACGCCGCGTCCCTGCGGGGTGCTCTGCGCCGGGATCTTCCCGCCTACCTCGTCCCCGACGCGGTGGTGGTTGTGTCACGGTTCCCGCTCACCTCCAACGGCAAGATCGACCGGGCCCGGCTCGCGGCCGGCTCCGGCGTGCCCGCCTTGGTCGAACGCTGGGTGCGCTCCCGGCCGGACGAAGCCGCCGTACAGGACCCGGTGAACGGCGTCTGCCTCACGTACGCACAGCTGTGGCGGCGATCGGGCCGGCTCGCCGCGGCGCTCGCGCAGCGCGGCGTGGGACGCGGTGACATCGTGGCCGTCGACCTGCCCCGCTCCGCCGACCTCGTCGTGGCATTCCTCGGCATCGCCCGCTCCGGCGCCGCCTATCTGCCGCTGGATCTCCAGGCGCCGTCCGAGCGGGTGGCGGACCTGCTCGCCGAGTCGGGTGCCGTCGCAGCGGTGGCGGGCGAGCACACGCGCGTACCCTCTTCGACTCCCGTGCTGAGGCCGGACGGTGCGGTGACGGAGGGACCGGCCGGCGGACCGGTGGACGGGCCGGCGCCGGTCGGTGCGACGCCGTCGGACGAGGACGCGCTCTACGTCACGTACACCTCCGGTTCGACCGGGCGGCCCAAGGGCGTCGTCGTGCCGCACCGCGCGGTCGTGCGCCTGGTGGAGGGTGCCGAATACTGCCCGATCGAGCCGGGGGACCGGGTGGCGGGTACCTGCAACCCGGCCTTCGACGTGACGACCTGCGAGGTGTGGTCCACACTCTGTGCGGGCGGCACCGTCGTGCCGCTGCCCACCGTTACCGATCTCGCCCTTGACGAGTGGGTCGCGCTCGTGCGCGAACAGGACGTGGCCGTGATGTTCTTGACGACCTCGCTCTTCCACACCGCTGCCGCGGAGCTGCCCCACGCCTTCGCCGGCCTGCGTACCCTCGTCGTCGGTGGCGAGCAGCTCGACCTGGCAGCAGCGCGTCGCGTGCTTGCCGCAGGCGGACCCGGGCGCCTGGTGAACGGGTACGGGCCGACCGAGGCGACGGCGTTCGCCACGTGGTTCCTGTGCACCGAGGAAAGCCTCGCCGGACGGGAACGGATACCGATCGGCCGACCGCTCCAGCGCACCACCGCGTACGTCCTGGACGACGAGCTGGCCCCCGTGCCGGTCGGCGAGCCCGGCGAACTGTGTCTCGGTGGGCCGGGAGTGGCACTCGGTTACCTGCACCGCGAGGAGCTGACCGCCGAACGGTTCGTCACCGACCCCACGACCGGTGAACGCCTCTACCGCACCGGGGACTCGGTACGTCTGCTGCCGGACGGTGAGCTGGAGATGCTGGGGCGGCGCGACCGGCAGGTCAAGCTGCGCGGCTTCCGCGTCGAACTGGAGGAGGTGGAGCGCGCCGCCGTCGCCACCGGTCTCGTAGCGGCGGCCTTCGTGGAAAAGACCGACGACAGCAACCTCGCGGGCTGTGTCCTGGCCGCCGGCGCCGGGACCGCTCCGGCCGACCTGTCCGCCGCCTTGTCCGCGCGCCTGGCCGAACGGCTGCCCGGCTATATGGTCCCCTCCCGCTGGCTGGTGCTCGATCAGCTGCCGATCGGCTCGACCGGCAAGGCCGACCGGGCCCGGATGCTCGAACTCCTCACCCGACCGACGGCCCCCGCGGCTGGGGCCGAGGCAGCGGAGGATCTGCGCACCCCGACCGAGCGGATCCTCGCCGAGATGTGGTCCCAGCTCCTGGAGACGCCCGTGACCTCGCGGGACGCCTCGTTCTGGGACCTCGGCGGCCACTCGCTGCGCGGTGTCACACTGACCGCGCGCATCCGTGAACGCCTCGGCGCCCGGCTGCGACTGCGTGACCTGTTCCGCCTCCCGGTCCTCGCCGATCTGGCGGCGCACATCGACGCACAGACGGAGCCCGAGGGCCGGTGCCCGGCCGCCACGGTCGCGGCCCCCGAGGAGAGCAAGGCAACCGCGTTCCAGGAGCAGATCTGGCTCGCCGAAACCCTCGGCCCGCAACCCGGGCTCTACAACGTACCGTTCGCCTGGCGCGTCGACGGGCACCTCGACGCGGACCGGCTGGCCGACTGCCTGGAGCGCGTGGTGGCCCGGCACGAGTCGTTGCGCACCACGTTCGCACGGCGCCCCGACGGGCTGCGCCAGTTGATCGGCGGGCCCTGGCGGCCCGAGGTGCGTGCGGAACGGGCAGTCGACCAGCAGCAGCTCGCCGGGCTGCTGCGCGCCGCCGCCGACCACACCTTCGACCTCGCGGCCGGACCGCTGCTGCGCGCCGGGCTGATCGACCGACCGGAGGGAGGCCAGGTCCTCACCTTGACGGTCCACCACATCGTTTTCGATGCCGCGTCGTTGCCCGTGTTCCTCGATGATCTCCGGCGGGAGTACGGGGGAGGGACCGCGGTTGCGGGGCCGCAGTTCCGGGAGCTGGCCGCCGTCACGGAGCGGACCGACGCCGAGGCGCTCGCGCGCTGGACCGAACGGTTGCGCGGGGCGCCGAGCCGCTCGGGCCTGAGCGCCCCCACGGCGCCCGAGCCGCACGGCACGGTGCTGCTGGACCTGCCCGACGGGCTGCTGCACCGGATGCGTCCACTCCAGGACCGCCTGGGCATGTCGTGGTTCATGGTGGCCTCCGCCGCCCTCGCCGCGCTGCTGCACAGCATCACCGGCGACACCGACCTGACGTTCGGCTTCCCGGTTGACACCCGCGAGGGCGACGCCTTCGCCCGGGTGGTCGGCCCGTGCCTCAATACCGTCGTCGTCCGCTCTCGCTGTGGCGCGGGCACGACGGTCGCCGAGCTGCTCGAAGAGGTACGCGACGGCGTACTCGACGCGCTGGAGGACCACCACGTCCCGTTCGGCAGCGTCGTGGAGGCCCTCGCCCCGCCACGTACCGCGGGCGCGACCCCGTACCTCGACGTGGTGCTCGCCCCGCAGACGCGCTCGGCGACCCCGCCACGGCTCGGTGACGCCGTACTCCTGCCGCTGGAGGGTGCACAAGGCACGGCGGCCCTCGGCAAGTTCACCCTCACCGTCGGGCTGACCGTCACCGGCGAGCGGCTGAGCGGGGAGTTCGTGTACCGGGGCGACCGTCTCCCGGCGGGAACCGTCCGGGAGCTGGCGCGGCTCTACCCAGCTTTCCTGGCCGCGTTCGCGCAGAGCGGTTCGCGCACGGTGGTGGAACTCGCGGCGTCACTCGGCGCCACCGCCATGCCCGGTGCCACGGCGGCGCCCGGGGGCGCGGCGGGCGCGAGCAGCACCGCACCACCGGCTCCGTACGCTCCCGTCGACCCGGGCACCGAGCGCCGGGTGGCCGGGATCTGGGCCGCCGTCCTCGGGCTCGGCCAGTCCCGGGCGCCCAGCACCGACGCGAACTTCTTCGACCTCGGCGGTACTTCACTGAAGCTGGTCACCCTGCACGCCGAGCTGTGCCGTGCGTTCGGCGTCGAACTCCCCGTCCAGCGTCTCTTCGAGTGCACCACCGTGGGCGCCATGGCGCGCCTCGTCGGACGCCCGGAGGAGCAGTCGACCGCCGACCGCCGGGCTTCGAGCGAGCTCGACGCGCGCGTTGCCGCCCGGCGCCGCGGCCGCCGCCCCGGCACGGGAGGACGCGCGTGAACACGCATCCCCTCTCGCATACGGCCCCCGCCCCGTATCCGCACGACGGCGAAACCGCGATCGCCGTGGTCGGCATGGCCTGCCGGTTCCCCGGCTCCCAGGACGTGCGGGGCTTCTGGCGTGCGCTGCGGGCCGGCGCCGAGGGCATCACCCAGTTCAAGCGCGACGACCTCGTGGCCGCGGGCGCCGACCCCGACCTGGTGTGGCACCCCGACTACGTGGCGGCCCGCGGGGTGCTCGACGGGTCACGGCGGTTCGACTGGCGCGCCTTCGGCTACAGCCGGGCCGAGGCCGCCCTGCTCGACCCGCAGCACCGGATCTTCCTGGAGTGTGCCGCCGCCGCGCTCGACGACGCCGCGCTCGACCCGGCCCGCTTCCCCGGCTGGATCGGCGTGTACGCGGGCTCCGAAGGACCGGTCCTGCCGGAGCGGCCCGACGCCGACCCGCTGGCCCAGATGATCGGGCGCCGCCCCGACTTCCTGACCACCCGGGCCGCGTACAAGCTCGGCTTGCGCGGCCCGGCCGTCACCGTGCAGACGGCCTGCTCCACCTCGCTCACGGCCGTCCACACGGCGGTCCAGAGCCTCCTGGCGTACGAGTGCGACGCGGCCCTCGCCGGCGGGGTGTCCCTGACGCCGCAGGGCGAGTGGGGCTACCTGCACCAGGAGGGCGGCATCCTCTCACCGGACGGGCACTGCAGGCCCTTCGACGCCGGCGCGGCCGGCACCGTACCGGGCGAAGGCGTGGGCATCGTCGTCCTCAAGCGCCTCGACGACGCGCTGCGCGACGACGACCGCATCGCCGGTGTGCTGCTCGGCACGGCCCTCAACAACGACGGCAGCGACAAGATCGGCTACACCGCGCCCTCCCTCGCCGGACAGCGCGACGTGATCCTGCTGGCGCAGAAGACGGCCGGTGTCGACCCGGCGGACATCGGCTACGTCGAGGCGCACGGCACCGGCACCAAGATGGGCGACCCGGTCGAACTCCAGGCCCTCACCGACGCGTTCCGCACGACCACCGACGCCGTCGGCAGTTGCTGGGTCGGTGCCGTCAAGAGCAACCTCGGACACACGGGTTCGGCGTCCGGCGTCGCGGGACTCATCAAGACCCTGCTCATGCTGGAGCACGGCGAGCTCGTTCCCACCCTCCACTACGAACGGCCCAACCCACTGCTCGGTCTGGAGCGGACGCCCTTCAAGATCTGTGCGGAGCACGTGCCGTGGCCGCAGCCCGAGGGCCGCCACCGGCTCGCCGCCGTCAGCGCCTTCGGGGTCGGCGGCACCAATGCCCATGTGGTGCTGGCCGGGCCCCCGGTACGGGGCCGCAGGGCCGTCCGGAACGCGGCGCGGCTGCTCGCCGTGTCCGGTACGTCGGCGCAGTCGCGCGACGGCCTGCGGCTGGAGCTGGCGGAGACCTTCGAAGCGATTGCCCCGCCGGAGGGCGGATGCACGGACGGAGCCGGCCGGCAGTCCGCGCGGGACCCGGAGCACGGCGTGGCGGGTGACGCGGCGCCGCGCGACACCGTGGCGCTCGGTGCGGAGCTGCTCGCCCAGACCGCCCGTACGCTCGCCGACCGCCGCCGACTGCCCTGGCGGCAGGCCGTCGTCGCCGAAAGCGCCGAGGACGCGGCGCGGGCCCTGCGCACAGCGGTGCCGTCCGCCCCCGGCGGGTCCCTGGAGCGGGTCGCCTTCCTGCTGCCGGGGCAGGGCACCCTCACCGACGCGGCGGGCGCCGCCGCGTACCGGTTGCTGCCCTCTTTCCGTACGGCCTTCGACACCTGGACCGAGATGGTGCGCGACGTGTGCGGGGTCGACCTCACACCCGTCGTCGACCCTGGGACGGCCCCGGACGGGTGGTTCGAGGACACCGTGCACCAGCAGCTCGGGCTGCTCGCGCTCGGGCACGCCCTCGGCAGCCACCTCATGGGGCTGGGTGTGACCCCCGGCGCCCTGCTCGGCAACAGCATCGGGGAGTACACGGCCGCCGCGCTCGCCGGGGTGTGGACCCCCGAACAGGCCGTCGGCCTGGTGCATTCCCGGGCCTCCGCGATGCGCGACACCGAGCCCGGCAGGATGGCCGCCGTCACGGCGTCCGCCGCCGTGCTCGCGGCGCTCACGGGCACATCGCACCCCGGCGTCGAGATCGCCGTCGCCGGCCCCGGCCGTACCGTCCTGTCCGGGCCGCGCCCGGCCATGGACCAGTTGCTCGACAGCGGCACCCTCGACGGGCTCGACGTACGCCTCCTCGACGTCCACCGGGCATTCCACTCGGCCGCCATGGAGGGTGCGGCCGACGCGCTGCGCGCAGCCGTCGCCGCGGTGCCCGCGCAGCGGCCCGCCCTGCGCGTACTGTCCAACGCGACCGCGTCCTGGGCAGCGCCGGAACGGCTGATGACGCCCGACCACTGGGCCGAGCAACTGCGCGCCACCGTACGCCTGGAGGACTGCCTCGGGGTGCTGCTCGGCGATGGTTTCGACACCTATGTCGAACTGGGCCCCGGTACCTCGATGAGCGGGGCACTGCGCCGGCACCACGAATGGGATCCGACGCACACGACGGTTCCGCTCGTCGGCGGCGACGCCAACCGCGCCGAAGCCACGTTGCTGCGCGGCCTGGGGGTGTTGTGGGAACGGGGCGCCGATGTCGACCTGGTCGAGCTCACGGGCGAACCCCGGCCCAGGCGGAGGTCGTTGCCGGCGCAGCCCTTCGAGCCGGTCGAGCCGGACCAGGAGGCCGGCGGCGGCACACTCGGATCCGCTGCGTCCGGTGCGTCCGCACGGGCGGGCGCGGCCGGGGGCCCGGCCCTCTCCGGGGGCGCGGTGGCTCCGGTGTCCGTGCACCCGACCGGGTCCGACGGCGCCGTACTGCGTCGCGGTGTCGAACAGCTCTGGTGTGCCGCCCTCGGCGTGCCGGCCGCGGCCGACAGCGACGACTTCCTCGCGCTCGGAGGGGAGTCCCTGATGGCCGTGGCCCTGATGGGTGACGTACGAAGGCGCTTCGGGGCCACGCTGACGGTGGCCGACTTCCTCACGGAGCCGACTTTCGGGCGGCTGACCGACCTCGTCGAGCGCGCCGTCGGAGCACCACCGCCTCCAGGGACGGTCCTGCTGCGCCCCGGGGCGGGCCGGCCCGTGTTCCTGGCAGCCGACTCCCTCGACAGCATCGCCGGTTACCGTGACCTGGTCGCGCTGACGGAGACGCTCCGGCCGGTGTACGGCCTGGAGTGCGACCCGCCCGTCGGTACCTCCGTCGAGCGAATCGCCGCCCGGCACGTCGCCGCGCTGCGCAGGGTGCAGCCCGAAGGGCCGTACACGCTGGGCGGCTGGTCGTTCGGAGCGGTCGTCGCGCACGAGGCGGCCCGGCAGCTCACGGACGCGGGCGAGCGCGTGGACGTCCTGCTGTGCCTGGACGGGTACGCACCCGAGTGCAAGGGGCGTTCCGCGGCCACCTCCCCGGTCTTCCTGGCGGCCCAACTGCGCCTGCAGGCCCAAGTGCTGCTCGGCCGGGGCGCCTTCGGGGCGCGACTGCGCCGCGCCCCGCGGCTGCGCCGGGTCTTCCTCTCCCGCATCCGTGCGCTGCTGCGCCACCGGCCACGCCCGGTGCGCTGCCCCGCCGTCGTCCTCAAAGCGGGGGCCGGGCCCGCCGAAGTCGCCCGGGTGCGACGCGCACTCGCCCCGCTCCACCCGCAGGTGGAGGTACGACCGGTGCCGGGCGACCACTGGTCGATGCTGACCGAACCACATGTGCGCGAGGCGGCCGCGGAGCTGGGCGCCGCACTCACCCGCCACGGGCGGTCCGATTCGAGGGAAGGCTGGCAAAACCCGTGACAGATCCCGAGGCGGCGGCCGAACAGCGAACGGCCGTGGCGGGCGAGCAGGTGGCGCCGGCGGCAACCGAGCAGGCGGCGCCGGCGGCAACCGAGCAGGCGGCGCCGGCGGCAACCGAGCAGGCGGCGCCGGCGACAACCGAGCAGGCGGCCCCGGCGGCGACCGAGCAGGCGGCCCCGGCGGCGACCGAGCAGGTCAAGCCGGCGACCGCCGCGCCGGTTCCGCTCATCCGCAACCGTGACTTCCAGGCCCTGTGGATCAGCCGTTTCTTCGCCTCCATCGGCAAGGAGGCCGCCGAGGTCGCCTACCCCCTGCTGATCCTCGCCGTCACCGGCCGGGCCGCCTACGCGGGCGCCATCGGCGCAGTCCAGCTCCTGGTGGCAGGCGCCGCGTCGATCTGGGGCGGCTCGCTCGCCGACCGCGCGGACCGGCGTCGCCTGATGATCCTGTGCGACGGCGCCCGCGCCCTGCTGCTCGTCCTCTTCAGCGTGCTGGTCGCCGCCGACCGGGCGAACGTCGCCCTGGTCTTCGTCCTCGTTGCGTGCTCGGCGCTGTGTCTCGGCCTGTCCGAACCACCCGCGCTGGCCGCGATCAAACAGGTGGTGCCGCCCTCGCAACTCACGAAGGCCACCGCGCAGAACCAGATCCGGCCGCTCGGCGCCACCGTCGCGGGTGCGCCGCTCGGCAGTTCCCTGTTCGGGGTGGCGCGCTCGCTGCCGTTCCTCGGGACCGGCCTGGCCTTCGCCGCCGCGGCCGTCGCCCTGCTCTTCGTACGCAAACCGTTGCAGGCCGCGGACCTCAAGAGCGCAGGAGGCGGGGAGAGCGGCAAGGCGAGAGAGGGATTCCGGTTCATCCTGCACACCCCGGTGCTGCTCGTCTGGATCGTGTGGATCATGGGCTCCAACATGGCGTTCAACCACACCGGTGCCTTCCTGGCGCTGATCGCCACCGGACGGGACCGAGGCGCCTCCGAAGGGTCCATCAGCCTGATGCTCACCATCGCCGGAGCCGGCGGCCTGGTGGGGGCGGCCCTCGCGACCTGGGCCCTCAAGCGGTTCGGCCCTGCCACGCTGTTCCTCGCCGCGGCATGGCTCGGGCCCCTGGCCGCGGTACTGCTCATGACCTTGCCGGGCGTGATCTCGCTGGGCGTCGTGCTCGGCGTGGTCTTCCTGCGCGGCCCGATCGTCAACGCCCTCTTCTTCGCGTACGTCGCCGTACTCGTGCCCGACCGGATGCAGGGCCGGGTGATGGGTGCGGTGACCTTCCTCGCGTACGTCGCACAGCCGCTCGGCATCTTCGCGATCGGCACCCTGTTCGACCTGGGCGGCGCCCGCGTGGTGTTCGTCTTCATGGCCGTCGTCTCCACGCTCGCCGCGCTCCCCACCCTTACCCGGCGGATCCGGCGCCTGCCCGCACCGGAGGAACTGGTTCCCGACCCGCCCGCCACGCAACCCCGGCCCGAACCGGCACCGTGACGTCCGCCCTCACCTCCGTGCGGCACGAAGCACACGTGCCCCGACCCCCGACCGAGGAGTACCCAGTGTCCGCCCCTTCCGAGGAGTCCCGGTGCCCGTTCTCCGGTGACGAGCCCGTCGTACCCGCGGCGTACGTCACCTGCCCGGGCGCCGACCCGCACCCGTCCGTCGCACGGCTCCGCGACCGCGGCCCGGTGCACCCCATCGACTTCCCGTCCGGCGCAGCCGATCCCGCGTACGTCGTCGTCGACCACGCGAGCGTGCTGCGCGCCTTCGGGGACCCGGGCATCTCCAAGTCCCTCGACGCGGCCCCCGACTGGTTCCGCGAACAGACCGTGCAGAACAGTTCCGTGCTCACCAGCAACATGCTGCTCGCCGACCCGCCCGAGCACACCCGGCTGCGCAAGCTGGTCGGCCGGGCGTTTCTGCCGCGCCGTATGGAACTGCTGCGCCCGCGCGTCCAGCAGATCACGGACGACCTCGTCGACGCGTTCCCCGAGTCCGGCGAGTTCGACCTCCTCGACGCCTTCGCCCTGCCGCTGCCGATGATGGTGATCTGCGCGTTCCTCGGCGTCCCGTACGCGGACCGGGACCGGTTCGTCGACTGGGGCAGGGTCCTCAGCCAGGATCCGAGCCAGGAGGGCGAGGCCGCGTTGCAGCGCAAACGGGTCAACGACGACGTGGTGGGGTACTTCACCGACGTCCTCGCCCAACGACGCGCCCAGCCGCAGGAGGACCTCCTCGGCGATCTGGTACGTGCCGCCGACGAGGACGGTATGTTCACCGACGAGGAACTGGTCTCCACCGCGATCTTCCTCGTCATCGCCGGCCACAAGACCACCGCCAACCTCGTCGGCAACGGTGTCTGGGCCCTGCTCAGCCACCCGGACCAGCTCGAACTGCTGCGTGAGCGTCCGGAGTTGATGGAGCCGGCGGTCGAGGAGCTCCTGCGCTACGAAGGGTCCGTGGACCGCGGGACGCTGCGCACCACGACTCGCGACCTGACGCTCGGCGGAGCACACATACCCAAGGGCAGCTTCGTCCACCTGTCGGTGTCCGCCGCCAACCGCGACCCCGCCGTCTTCACCGACCCCGATCGCCTCGACATCACGCGTACGCCCAATCGGCACATGACCTTCGGGCACGGACCGCACTTCTGCGCCGGCGCGCCGCTCGCCCGCCTCGAAGGGCAGATCGCCTTCGAGACGCTGCTGCGCCGCATTCCCGGCATCGAGTTCGCGGTGCCGCCCGAGACACTGACCTGGGTCGCGGACAGTTCCATCAGCCGCGGCCTGGAGCGGCTTCCGATCCGCATCGCCGGGAAGCTCCCGCGCGACGCGCACTGACCACGCGGCCGGAAGACCCGCCGACCATGACCACGTACCACTCAGAGCAGGAGCACTTCCCCATGAGCAATGACACCCCCGCCCCCGTAGCCCTGATCACCGGCGGAGGAAGCGGCATCGGCGCGGCCTGCGCCCGCAGGCTCCTCGCGGAGGGGTACCGGGTCGCGGTGACCGGTCGCAGCGCCGAGCGGCTGGAGCGCTTGGCCAAGGAGGTCCAGGCACAACCGGGCACCCTCCTGACGCTCCCCGGCGACGCCGCCGACCACGAGTCGGTGGAAGCCGCGCTGCGCGCCACCCTGGATGCGTACGGCCGCGTCGACACGGTCGTCGCCAACGCCGGATACGCCACGCATGACTCGCTCGCCGACGGCGATCCCGCCGGTTGGCGTGCCATGGTGCTCACCAACGTCCTGGGACCGGCCCTGCTGATCCACTACGCGCTGCCCGCGCTCAAGGAATCGCGCGGCCGGATCGTGCTGATCGGCAGTGTCGCCGGTGTCGTCTACACACCGGGCAACATCTACGGCGCCACCAAATGGGCGGTCACCGGCCTCGCCGAGAACACCCGCCGCATGGTCACCGCCGACGGGATCGGCGTCACGCTGGTCGCCCCGGGGAGGGTGGAGACGCCCTTCTGGGACAACGGGGGCGGCGCGCCCGAGGGGATCAACCTCACCGCCGACCAGATCGCCGACTCGGTGGTCTGGGCCGTCCGCCAGCCGGCCGGCGTCGACATCAACACGGTCGTCGTCCGCCCGATCGGCCAGGCGGTCTGACACAGCGGGCGGGGGCCGCCGCGTGTGGCGGCCCCCGTACCCGGTTTCGCTCGCCCAGGTCTGCCCACCCCGCCCGTAGAATCAGGAGCGCAGTCATGTCCACGGAAACGTCCGGCACGGCCCGAACCCCGGCGCAGCCAGTGACGGCCGACGGCCCGCAGGCCGGAGCGGCCGGCCTGCGCCCGGCCTTGGCACGGCTCTGGGGAGAGGTGCTCGGGACCGGGCCGGTCGATGTCGCGGCCGATTTCACCGAGCTCGGCGGCAACTCGCTGCAGGCGGCCCGGATCACCGCGCGCGTCCGCACCCACCTCGGCACCGCCCTGACGGTGCCGGAGCTCTTCGAGTGCGGCACCGTCACCGCCCTGGCGGACTTCCTCGCGGGCCGTCCCCGGGACGCCTCCGGCGCCCTGCCCGCGGTGCTCCCCGCCGCGGGCACCGGCCCGCTGGTCGCCCCGGCCCAACGTCGCCTCTGGTTCCTCGACGAGCTGAGCCCCGTCGCGGGCGCCGCGTACAACGTGCCCGCCCTCACCCGGCTGCGCGGCCCGCTCGACGGTACGGCGCTCGGCGCCGCCTGGCAGGACGTGGTGGACCGGCACGAGCAACTGCGGGTCGTGTTCAGGTTCGACGGTGCCGAACCGCGCGTCACGACCACGAATGTGCGCGCCCGGCTCGAAGTCGTCGACCTGACGCGCAGTGAAGACCCCTGCGCCGAGGGTCTTCGGAGGGCCTCCGAACGCGCAGCCCGGCACATCGATCTCGGCGTCGCGCCCCTCGCCCGGCTCACCCTGTTCCGGCTTGCCGCCGATGACCACCTGATGCTGCTCGTCCTGCCGCACCTCGTGTCGGACGGCCGCACCCTCGACGTCATCGACCAGGACCTCGCGCGCGCCTACCACCGCCGCACGGGAGCGGCCGGGGCGGCCCCCGATGGGGATGCTGCCGAACCCCGGGCGCAGTACCGGGACTTCGCCCACTGGTCACAGAGCCTGGACACCGAACGGCTCCTCGACAGCTGGCGCGCTCGGCTCGCCGGCACCCCCACCACTCTCGACCTGCCCGCCGACTTCCCGAGGCCGGCCACCCGCTCGTACCGTGGCCGCCGGCTCGTCCGGCGGACCACGGGGGGCCTGTTCGCGGCGGCGGCCCGCTTCGCGGCCACCACCCGCACCACGCCGTACGCCGTGGCGCTCACCGCCTACGGTGTGCTGCTCGGAAAACTGACCGGCCGCAGTTGCCTGTTGGTGGCGACCCCGATGGACGGGCGACCGGATCCGGCCCTGGAGGACGTCGTAGGCTTCTTCACCACCACGGTGCCGGTCCCGCTCAGGCCGTGCGCGGACGTCGGACGACCCGGCGCGTTTCGGCGGGCCGTACAGGAGACGCACGCCGTCGTCCTCGACGCCGTCGAGGGACAGTACGTACCCTTCGAGCGGCTCGCCGCCGAACTGGCCCCCGCGGGGGACCTGTCGCGCACCCCGCTCACCCAGGTGGCCCTCGCCTACCAGGGGGCCCGCCGTCCGTACGTCCGACTCGACGGCCTCGACGCCGAGCCGTTGCCGGTGGACAACGGCACCGCCAAGTTCGATCTCACCTTCGAACTGCACGAGTCGGAAGCGGAGTTCGAGGTGACGGTCGAGTACGCCACGGACCTGTTCACCGAAGTGCGGGCGAAGGGGATGCTCGACCGCTATCTGGAGATCCTCGGCGCAGCGGTGCGTGCCCCGGCCGCCGAATCCGAGGCGGAAGGGACCACACCGCGCCGGGCCACCTCCGAGCGGGTGTCCGGCCGGACCGAGGCGGACGGACGCTGCCTGCACGAGATCTTCGCCGAGACCGCCGTCCGGCACCCGTCGTCCGTGGCGGTCACCGACGGCGCCCGCAGCCTCACCTACGCGGACCTCGACCGTGCGGCCAACCGGCTCGCGCACCGCCTGCGCGCCCACGGCGCAGAGCCGGAAGCCCTGGTCGCGCTGTGCGCCGACCGGACCGTCGATCTGGCCGTAGGAGTCCTCGCCATCCTCAAGTCGGGCGCCGGCTACCTGCCGCTCGATCCCCGTCACCCGGCGGCCCGACTGCGCGACACCCTCGCCGACGCCGACTGCCGCATCGTGCTCGGCGACGCGGAGGCGTGCGCACCGCTGCTCGACGGGCCCCTCGAACCTCCCGCCTTCATCTCCCTCGCCGAGGACTGCGACGCCGAGCCGGACCACGCGCCGCAGACGGGTGCCGGTCCGGACACACCCGCGTACGTCATTTACACGTCGGGGTCCACGGGCAAACCCAAGGGCGTCGTCGTCACCCACGGCTGCGTCACCCGCCTCTTCACCGCCACCGAGGGCGACTTCGGCTTCGGCGCGGACGACGTGTGGACACTCTTCCACTCCCTCGCCTTCGACTTCTCCGTGTGGGAGCTGTGGGGTCCGCTGCTCTACGGTGGCCGGCTCGTCGTCGTGCCGTACCTTACGAGCCGTGACCCGTACGCGTTCCTGGAGCTGCTGCGCACCCAGCACGTCACCGTGCTCAACCAGACACCCACCGCCTTCCGTCAGCTCGCCGCGGCCGCAGAGGACGCCGGCTACCCGGAACTGCAACTGCGAACCGTCGTGTTCGGCGGGGAAGCACTCGATCCGGCCACTTTGACCGGCTGGGTCGCCGGCTACGGCATCCGCAGGCCCCGACTGGTCAACATGTACGGCATCACCGAGACCACCGTTCACGTCACGATCCGACCGCTCGAACCGGCCGACCTCAAGGGCTCGCTCAGCCCGATCGGACGCCCGCTGTCCGACCTGCGGGTGCATCTCCTGGACCAGGACGGGAGAGAGGTCCCGACCGGCGTCGAAGGCGAGATGTACGTGGGCGGGCCCGGCGTTGCGCGCGGGTACCTGAACCGCCCTGAGCTCACCGAACACCGCTTCGTACCCGATCCGTTCGGCCCGCCGGGGGAGCGGCTCTACCGTTCCGGCGACCTCGCGGTGCGCCTGGCGGACGGCGAGCTCGAATACCGGGGCCGGATCGACCAGCAGGTCAAGCTGAACGGCTTCCGGATCGAACTCGGGGAGGTCGAGCGGGCGTTGCTCGACCAGCCGGGCGTCCGCGCCGCCGCCTGCGTACTGCGTGAGGACGTCCCGGGGCTGCCCCGCCTCGTCGGCTATGTCGTCCCCGTACCCGGCCACGACATCCGGCCCCGCGAGGTGCGCGAGGCGCTGGGGCTGCGGCTGCCCGCCCACATGCTCCCGGCCGCCGTCGTGCCGCTCGCCCGACTGCCGCTGACGGGCAACGGCAAACTCGACCGGACCCTCCTGCCCGCCCCCGAGGACCTGCGGGCCGCAGCCGGGCCGGAGTCCGTCACACCACCGCGCACCCCCGCCGAGCGCACCCTCGCCGACGTCTGGGGAGAGGTCCTCGGCCTTCCCGAACTCGGCACCGACCAGAACTTCTTCGCGCTCGGGGGCGATTCGCTGCGCGCCGTGCGGCTGGCAGCACTGGCACGCGAGCGCGGGATTCCGGTCACGATCGAGCAGATCTTCCTGCACCCGACGGTGGCCGCGCTCGCCGTCGCCGCGAGCGAGCGGGACACCCTACCCGAGGCCGCGGCCGCGGCCGCCGAGCTGTCGACAGCCGTCGCCGACCTCGACCCGGCTGCGCTGCCGCCCGGCACCGTCGACGCGTACCCGACGGCGGCGATGCAGCTCGCCATCCTCTTCGAGTGCGAATACGCCGAGGACGAGAGCACCGGCCTCTACCACGACCTGATCAGCGTCCGGCTCGACGGCCCCTTCGATCCCGCCGCCCTCGAACGCGCACTGGCCCTGCTCTGCACCCGGCACGAGATCCTGCGCACATCCTTCCACCTCGCCGCCTTCCGCGAACCGATGCAGCTCGTGGCCGAGACCGCGCTCGTCCCCCTGACGGTCGAGGACCACGGAGCGCCGGCCGCCGCCCCCGGCGACCAGGAGCGCGAACGACTCCTGCGCGCCTGGTGGGAGCGCGAGCGAGCCGATCCGTTCGAGGTGAAGCGGCCTCCGCTCGTGCGCTGCCACGTACTGCGCCTGGGGCCCGACGGCTTCCAGCTCTCCTTGGCCGTGCACCACGCGATCCTCGACGGCTGGAGCCTGGCCCTGCTCACGACCGAGCTGCTGCTCGCGTACGAGGACCAGCTGCGCGCCACCGAGGCGCCCGCACCCGTATCGGCACCCGCCGGGCTGCCGCCCGCGCCGACCGCCCGCTACCGGGATTTCGTCGCCGCCGAGCAGGCGGCGCAGGCCGACCCCGCGACCCGGGCCTGGTGGGAGGAGCTCCTGCGGCAGGAGCGAGAGGTGCCGGACCTGCCGATGGATCCGGGCGGCCACGCCGAGGACGAGTTCGCCTTCCACGTGCCACTGACCGAGGAGCTGGACGCCGCGCTCGACGCGACAGCGGCGCGGCTCGGTCTCCCCGCGAAGAGCCTGTTCCTCGCCGCGCACGTCCACGCCCTTGCCGTGGTGACCGGTCAGCAGCGCACGGTGACGGGCGTTCAGGTCAACGGCCGTCTGGCCGAGACGGATGCGGACCGCGTCCTCGGCCTGCTGCTGAACATGCTGCCGGTCCATGTCACCGCCCGCGGCACCTGGGCGGAGCTGGCCGGCGCCGCGTTCGACGCGGAGCGTGGGCGGCAGCCGTACCGTCGCTACCCGCTCGCCGCGATGCAGCAGCTCGTCGGGCGCGGCACCCCCCTCTTCCACGTGGCCTTCAACTACACGGATTTCCATACCTTCGACGACCTCGATGCGCTGCGCATCGTCCGCACCCGCGACTGGTGGTTCTCCGACCGGCACAGCTTCCCGCTCATGGTGGAAATCACCCGCGCCTCGCCCGGCGGCCGCCGCGCCGTCGCCGTCACGCTCGGAGCGGAGAGCCCGTACGCGGCGACGGGCGCCCGGCTGGGCCGCCTGCTGCTGAGCGCCCTGCACCGCATCGCGGCGGACCCGTACGCTCCGGTGCCGGAAGCCCGGGAGGCCCGCCGATGACGCTGCTCACAGTGCGGCCGCGCCCGGCCGCCCGGCACCGCCTCGTCGTCTTCCCGCACGCTGGTGGCGGCCCCTCCTTCTACCGCGCCTGGGCGGAGACGAGCGACGACATCGAGGTCACCGTCGTGCACTACGCCGGGCGCGAGCAGCGGTTCGGCGAGCCGCCGGTGTCCGACCTGCACGCGGTGGTCGCCGAGGTCCTGGACGCGCTGCGGACCGGCTTCGACGGGCGGCCCACGGCGCTGTTCGGGCACAGCATGGGGGCGATCCTCGCGTACGAGACGGCGCTCGCGCTCGCCGCCGAGCCGCAGGGGGAACGGATCCGGCCGTCGGCGCTCTTCGTGTCCGCGAGGCGAGCTCCCGGCACACTGCCGCGGTCGGGCGGCACCGCCGCACCGCGGCACCGCACCGACGCCGAGCTCCTCGGCTCACTGCGCAGGCACGGAGGCACGCCGGCGGTGATCCTGGACAACCCGGCGCTGCGGAACCTGTTCCTGCCGGCCCTGCGCGCCGACTACCAACTGGTGGACGGATACCGCCCCTTGCCGGACCGACCGCCGCTGCGCACGCCCATCACCGCCCTGTGGGGAACCCGGGACCCGACGGCCGACGCGGCGCTGATGCGGCCCTGGAGCGCCGAGACCACGGATCGCTTCCGCACCCGCGCCTTCGACGGCGGCCACTTCTACCTCGTGGAGCACCGGCAGAGCCTCCTCAGTCTGGTGGACGAGCAGCTCGGCTCCGCCGCAGCGGTTCGTTAGACAGGCGAAGAGTTTTCTTACATAATTCTTAGACATGGGAAAGACTTACGAACGTATAGACGGCCGGCTGCGCACCTTCATAGAGCAGCAGCCGGTCTTCTTCACCGCGACCGCCCCGTTGGTCGGTGACGGCACGGTCAACCTGTCGCCCAAAGGCCTCAAGGGCTCCTTCGCGGTGCTCGACGAGGAGCGGGTCGCTTATCTCGACTTCGCCGGCAGCACTGCCGAGACCATTGCGCACCTGCGGGAGAACGGCCGGATCACGATGATGTGGTGCGCCTTCCAGGGGCCGCCCAACATCGTTCGCGTGCACGGCCGGGGGGAGCCCGTCTTCCGTGACGACGCGCGGTTCAAGGAACTGCTCGCGCACTTCCCGGGCATCGATCCGGCCCTGCACGGGCTGCGCGCGATCATCGTGGTGACGGCCGAACTCGTCCGCGACTCCTGCGGATACGGGGTGCCCTTCATGTCGTACGACGAAGACCGCGACCTGCACGGCAAGCGCTTCTCGCGTGAGGACGACGCCTCGCTGAGCGCGTACTTCGCCAAGAAGGACCACATCGCACGGAGCATCGACGGCCTGCCCGGTCTGCCTCTTCCGCTGCCGCCCAGCAACTTCTGAGCACCCGCGGGGGACAGCCGATGCCCTCGCGCCCCGTGCCGATGCGTGGGGCGCAGCCCCCAAGGGAGGGGGCGATCGGGCTCCGTGGCCGAGTCGGCGCAGCGGAGGGCTTGGGGCTGCGGGCGGCCGGGGAAGGCTGGAGCCGGGGGTGGTTCGTATGGGCTCGACGGGTGGGGTGCTGGCCGGTGTGGCGTGGTGCCTGTTGCTGCTCGCCGGGGTGTTGCGGTTCAGCGGCGGGCGCGTCGGCCAGGCGGGCAGGGCGTTGTCGCCGGTGGACGTGGGGCTGTTGCGCGGGGGCGTGCGGGGGGCGGCGCAGACCGGTCTGGTCGAGCTGTACCTGGCCGGCGCGGTGCAGGCGGGGTTCCGCCAGACGGTACGGGGTGTTGAGGACCGGCTGCCGCCGCATGGCTGCTCCGCGGTGGCCCGCGCCCAGTACGGTGCGCTCTACCGGCGGATGCACCCCCGTCGGCTGCAAGACGACGAGAGGGTGCGCAGGGCCCTCCGGGAGACGGCCCGGGCGCTGGAGCGTGCGGGGCTGTTGGTGTCCGCCAAGCGGAGGTGGGCGGTACGGGCCTTGCTGCTCCCGGTGTTCACGGCGGCGCCCGTCGGGGCCGCCGCGGGTGAACGGGTGGCGGTGTGGCTGTGGCTCGCCCTCCTCGCCGACGTCGCCGCGCTCGCGCTGTGGGCGGGACCCCGCCGCGCGCCGCGCGGCGCGGCGCTGCTCGCCCGGCTGCGCCAGGACCACGCCGGGGCACGTCGGGCCACGGAGCGGGACGACGCCGGCGCGCTGCTGCTGAGCGTTGCCCTGTTCGGCGCCCCGGCGCTGCGCGCCCAGCTTCCCCGGTTCACCGAGGAGAGCGGGCTGCTGACCCGCCGCCCGAGGGAGCCCATGGAGCGGAGCGGGCGCGGCGGCTGGCACGAGTCGGCGGGGGGATGCGGGGGGTGCGGGGGGTGACGCACCGGCGGGGAATCGGAGCCCCGGCCCCGGCGCCCGTGCGCCAGACCGGGTCGGCCATGCGGGCGGCTGCGGCTCTTTCGGCTGAAGGGGTGTCGGCAGGGGGAGTTGCTCTGGTTGCTGACGTCCGGCGCAAAAGCTTCTTTCAATGCGCCGCGTCGCAACCGGGGTCTGGGCAAGCGCCGGCCGGCGGGACCGGCGCGGGGCTGCGCCGGTTGCCCGCACCGGCTGGCCGGGAGACCAGCGTTGACCACCGACCAGCCGACGTACGAGGAGCTGCGCCGCCGGGCGACGGCCGCCGCCGAGCCCCGCACCCCGGCAGCGGACGCCGCGATCGCCTGCGACCGGCTGGTCCGGATCTTCAGCACGGACGGCATCGAGGTACAGGCCCTCCAGGGGCTGGAACTGACGGTCGTGCAAGGAGACCTGGTGGCCCTCGTGGGCGCCTCGGGCAGCGGCAAGTCCACCCTCCTGAACATCCTGGCGGGCCTGGACGTCCCGACGGCGGGCAGCGCGGCGGTCGCCGGCTACGACCTGCTGGACCTGTCGGCCCGGGACCGGCTGCGCTACCGGCGCGAAGCGGTCGGCTTCGTCTTCCAGCAGACGGCCCGCAACCTGCTGCCGTTCCTGACGGCCGCCCAGAACGTCGCCCTGCCCATGCAGTTGAAGGGCGGCGTCGCCCGACGCGGCGCAGGCGCCCGCCGCGCGGCGCGGATCACGGAGATCCTGGACGCCCTCGGGATCGGCGACCTGGCGCACCGGCGCCCGGCGGAACTCTCGGGCGGCCAGCAGCAGCGCGTCGCGATAGCCGTGGCGATGGCGAACGACCCAAGCGTCCTGCTGGCCGACGAGCCCACGGGCGAACTGGACTCGGAGACGGCCGCGGCCGTCTTCGAGACCTTCCGTACGGTGAACAAGGAGCTCGGCGTGACGGTGGTCATCGTGACGCACGACCCGATGGTGGCGGGCGAGGTCCGCCGCACCGTGGCGATCCGCGACGGCCGCACCAGCAGCGAGGTGCTGCGCCGCCTGGTCACCGACGAGCACGGCGAGGAATCGATCAGCGAACGGGAGTACGTCGTCCTGGACCGCTCCGGCCGCGTCCAGCTCCCGCCGAAGTTCCTGGAGGCACTGGGCATGGAGCACCGGGTGGCGGTCGACCTGGCCCCGGACCACATCGAGCTGCGCCCGGACCGGAGTCACCGCTGAACAGCTGTCGTCCGATCTCGGGCTCCGGCTCAACTCCTATGACGCGCCTTGTGCCGCGTTGCCTGCCGTCATGGCGGCGGCGAGCCGTGCGACAGGGTCCTCGGCGATCTGGTGCCGGGACCGTTGCGCGGGCCAGGTGGAGAACCGGTCGTCCGACCAGCGCGGGACCACGTGGAAGTGGAGATGGGGCACCGACTGTTCGGAGCCGGGTCCGCTGGCGCTCAGGATGTCCACGCCTTCGGCGTTCAATGCGGTCCGCATCTTCCGGGCCAGACGCTGGACCAGCTCCATGGTGTGGGCCAGGACCTCCGGCGGAGTGTCGAAGATGTCCGTGAAGTGGGGTGTGGGAACCACGAGCGTGTGCCCTGGTGCAAGGGCGTTCAGCGGCGCGAAGGCAGTGGCCAGGGGCTCGCGGACCACCCACTCGGCGGAATCGTCACGCATCAGGCGGCAGAAGATGCAATCCATGCGCCTGACCCTGCCAGAGGTGAAAAGGGACCCGTCGACCGGGCCGCGATCAGGCCGATGAGCCGCTCCCGCGAATGGCGTGACGGCGACACGGGTGCCGGGGCGCAAGCGGGGACCGGCCCGGCGCCGACGGGTCGGCAGGCGGTCACCGGAGCAGTGACCGCCGCTGTGCGCGCTGAGCGGCCGCGCGGCGGTCACCGCGCGGCCGGTCCGGTCAAGAGCGCGGCGACACCAGCGCGGTGGCCTCGATCTCCACCAGCTGATCGGGGAACGCCAGGTCGGTGACACCGATGATGGTGTCGGTCGTGCGGTGGTTGCCGACGTACTCCTTGTGCAGCCTCGCTGCCGTGTCGAAGTTCTTCCGCAGGTCCTTGGTGTAGATCTTCATGCTGATGATCTGACTGCGCGGGATCCGGTAGTGCGCGAGCACCTTGTCCATGTTGGCGAACGACGTGCGCACCTGCGTCTCGAAGTCGCCGACGCCCACCAGGTTCCCCGCCGCGTCGTGCGACAGCTGCCCCGAGATGTAGATCGTGTCACCGGCTCTGATGGCCTGCGAGTACCCGTAGGACTCCTCCCACGGCACCCCGAACCCGAAGTGGTCCCAGCCGCGACGCGCCTGGTCCTGCGCGCTGGCTCCCTGCGGTCCCACAACGGCGATCATCACGGCCACCAACGCGGCCACCACGGCGGCAATGCCGAACCTACGCCCTGACTTGGTCATTCCCTTTGTCCTTTCGTCCCCAGTGGAGCCTGGCGCCAAGACGCTTTCACGACACAAGCGAGAACTCCTCGAATGGGAATTGATTCGACGTCAAATGCTTGCCCGGGGCCGGATCAGGGGTGGGACGGGGCGTAGAGGGGCGGGACGGTCTCGGCGGGGGAGGGCGGCCCGGGCGGGGTGCCGTCCCCGAACGGGCGGCCGCCCAGGGCGGCGCGGCCGTGCGGTTCGAGCCAGCCCGACGGGTCGGGGCCCGCGGGCACGATCCCGGTCGGGTTGATGTGACTGTGGACCAGGTAGAAGTGCCTCTTGATGTGGTCGAAGTCGACCGTGTCGCCGAAGCCGGGCGTCTGGAACAGGTCCCGGGCGTAGGCCCACAGCACCGGCATCTCCGAGAGTTTCTGCCGGTTGCACTTGAAGTGGCCGTGGTAGACGGCGTCGAAGCGTACGAGCGTGGTGAACAGCCGTACGTCCGCCTCGGTGATCGTCTCGCCGACGAGGTAGCGGGAGTGCTCCAGCCGCTCGGAGAGCAGGTCGAGCCGGGCGAAGAGACGCTCGTACGCCTTGGTGTACGCCTCCTGCGACTTGGCGAACCCGACGCGGTAGACGCCGTCGTTCACGTCCGTGTAGATCTCTTCGTTGACCGCGTCGATCTCCGGCCGCAGCGCGGGCGGGTACAGCGCCGGTGCCCCGGCGCGGTGGTGGGCCGTCCACTCCAGCGACATGTCGATGGTGATCTGCGCGTAGTCGTTGGTGACCACTTCGCCGGTCGGCACGTCCACGATGGCGGGCACGGTGATGCCCCGGTCGTAGCCGGGGTCGCGGGCGAAGTACGCCTCCTGGAGCCGCTCGATCCCGAGCACCGGGTCCCGGCCGCCCGGGTCGAGGTCGAAGGTCCAGCTGCGGACGTCATGCGTCGGCCCGGCGACGGCCATGGGCAGGGCCTCCTCCAGCCCGAGGAGCCGCCGTACGATCGTCGCGCGCTGTGCCCAGGGGCAGGCGCGGCTGACCACGAGACGGTAGCGGCCGGGCTGCACCGGGAAACCGTCGCGTCCGTCGGCGGTGATCCGGGTAGTGATGTAACGGCTGTCACGGGAGTACCCCTTGGCGGGGCGTACGTAGCTCATCCCCTGGCCCTACCCAGGAACCCCGACTACGAGCGGCCACTCCACCAGGGCTCTGCTGACCCTCGTCCCGAACCCCGCCTTCCGGTATCCGCCGGTCGCCGTCGCCGCAGCCGGTCTGACCCGGGAGCACCTCCCGGCCGAGTACGCTCCGTGCGGCGTAGCAGAAGTCACCACGGGCCCGTCCGCCAGACCGGCGAGCGGCCCGTGCCCGACGAGGGGACCCGCAGTGAGCCAGCACCCTTCCGCCCGTGCGGCGGTGTTCTCGGCCGGGTCCTGGGGCACTGCCGTCGGCAAGGTGATGGCGGACGCAGGCACCAGCGTGACCATGCACGCAAGGCGGAGTGAGATCGCCGACGCGATCAACACGACGCACCGCAACCCCGGTTACTTCCCGGACTTCGAGCTGCCGTGCACGCTGACTGCCACTACGGACCCGGCCGCCGCGCTGGCCGGCGCGGACTTCCTCGTGCTGTCCGTCCCCGCGCAGTCCCTGCGGGCGAGCCTCGCCGCCTGGGCTCCGCACATCGGCCCCGACACCGTCATCGTGTCGCTGATGAAGGGCATCGAGATCGGCAGCGGCGTTCGGGCGAGCCAGGTCATCACGGAGGTGACCGGCATCGGCGGCGCCCGGGTCGCCGTGCTCTCCGGCCCGAACCTGGCCCGCGAGATCATGGCCGGTCAGCCCGCCGCGGCCACCATCGCCTGCCCCGACGAGTCCGCCGCCCACCGCGTCCAGCGGGCCTGCCACGCCCCCTACTTCCGTCCCTACACCAGCACCGACGTGACCGGCTGCGAGCTGGGCGGCGCGGTGAAGAACGTCATCGCCCTCGCCGTCGGCATCGCCCACGGCATGGGCTTGGGCCACAACGCCCAGGCCATGCTGATCACCCGCGGCCTGGCCGAGACCACCCGCCTCGCGACTGCGCTGGGCTGCCACCCGGCCACCCTCGCCGGGCTGGCCGGCCTCGGCGACCTGGTGGCGACGTGCTCCTCACCGCTCTCCCGCAACCGCACCTTCGGCACCATCCTCGGCCGCGGCCTGACCGTGGCCGAAGCCACCGCCGCCGGTCGCCGGACCACCGAGGGCGTCAAGAGCGCGGAGGCGATCCTCGCCCTGGCCCACGCCCACGACGTCGAGATGCCGATCACGGAGGTCATCTCCGCCCTGCTGCACGAGAAGGTCACACTCGATCAGGCCGCGGCCGCGCTGACGCAGCGGTCCCCAGGGCCCGAGCGCTGACCCCCGGAGAGCTCCGTCGCGGGCCCACCCGCCCTCGCCCTTCCGAGGGCGAGGGCGCGGTCTACGTGGGGCACCTGGACTCGGTCCGGGTCACCCCCGAGGCAGGGTTCGGGGCGGAGCTGCGGGACCACGGCATCGCCGCGGTCACCGGTTTCACCTGGCCGGCCGCCTGCCCGGGGGGCACGGATCGACCACGTCCTCAGCAAGGGCCGGCTGACCGCGATCGCCTCCCGGGTGCTGGCCGCCGCAGGCAGCGCCCATCGCGCGGCGGCGTCCTGCCGGTACCGAGCCGCGCACGTGCGCGGCACACGACCTCACATGCCGGTGGCCAGCCAGACCGTCACGGCCGCGGCGGCGGCGAGCCCGACGTTGAGGGCGATCCGGCGGTCTCCACCGGTCAGGTGGACGGCGATCGCCCCGGCTTGCAGGAGTACCAGGCCGATGGCCGCGGCTGAGGCGAGCCAGGGCGCGATGCCCGTCAGCGGCGGCAGGACCAGGCCGGCCGCGCCCAGTACTTCGCCCGTTCCCAGTGCCCTGAGGGCGGCCAAGGGCACGCGGTCGACCCAGGCCATCATCGGCCGGAGCTGATCATGGCTGCGGGTCACCTTCAGCGTGCCCGCGTAGACATAGAAGAGGGCGAGCGGTCCCGCGACGATCCAGTAGGCGATGTTCATAGTCCCCGTTCGTTCCCGTTCGTGGGCCACCGGTTCGCGGGGCCCGTCGTTTGCGTCGACCGGCCGGGCCCGGGCCGTTCCGCCGGGTGCCTCAGGCGAGGTCGGTGGCGGGCCGGGTCGCGTAGCGGTTCATCGCGTCGAGGTTGGCCTGAGGCGTCAGTGGCCGGCCGCCGGCGAGCGCCTCCTGGAGGTCCCGGAAGTACTGCACGTACAGGTCGGGGGTGAACGTGCTGAGCATGACGGCGGGTTGGTCGCTCACGTTGGCGAACGTGTGCGGGGTACCCGGCGGCACCATCACGAGCGTGCCCGTGGTGGCGTCGTGATCCTCGTCCCCGACGGTGAACCGCACGGATCCCGAGAGAACGTAGAAGCCCTCGTCGTGCTGGGCGTGGCGGTGCTGCGGCGGTCCCTGGGTGTGCGGGGCGAGGACGGATTCGGCGATCGCTAGGCGGTGCCCGGTGTGGCTGCCGTCCTCCAGAACGCGCATGAGCGTGGGGCCCAGCACGATCGTCTCGCCCTCGCCGGGACCCACCACCCTTACGGCGGGGGCGGACTGCGGCTCGGTGGCTTCTGCTTCTTCGGTCATGCCCACCAGTGCACCGCCGGGGCCCTGCCGGTGTCCAAGACCTATCCGGCAGCGCCGATACCTCGCGGGTATCGTCGCAGCATGGAGCTACGGACCTTGCGCTACTTCGTGGCGGTCGCCGAGGAACTCCACTTCGGCCGGGCCGCCACCCGACTGCACATGAGCCAGCCGCCGCTGAGCCGTGCGATCAAGCAGTTGGAGGCCGAGCTCGGGGCTCTGCTGTTCACCCGCTCCGCTGCCGGCATCGCGCTCACGCCGGTGGGTACGGTGCTGCTGGACGAGGCGCGAGCCCTGCTCGACCATGCCGACCGCGTCCGGGTACGTGTGAGCGCGGCAGCCGGCGTCGCGACCATCACCGTCGGCATCCTGGGCGACGGCACCGACCCCGGACTGTCCAGGCTGGCCGATGCCTACCGCCGGAGCCATCCCGGCATCGACATCCGCATCCGCGACACCGATCTGACCGACCCGACATGCGGCCTGCGCGCCGGACTCGTCGACGTCGCCGTGACCCGGGCGCCGTTCGACGAGACGGCCCTGACGGTACGTGCGCTACGGGCCGATCCGGTGGGCGCGGTCCTGCGCGCCGACGATCCGCTGGCCCGCCGCGACCGGCTGCGGCTGGCCGAGCTGAGTGACCGCCGCTGGTTCCAGTTCCCGCAGGGCACCGATCCCGTCTGGCAGTCGTACTGGAACGGCGGCCGCCCGCGCGAGGGGCCGGTGGTGCGCGCCGTCCACGAGTGCCTGCAGGCCGTGCTCTGGAACGGCACGGTCGGCGTGGCCCCGCTCGGCCACGACCTGCCCGCCGAGTTCGTCGTGGTGCCGCTCATCGACATGGAGCCGAGCCGGGTGGTGGCGGTGTGGAAGGAAGGTGACACCAACCCGTTGATCCGGTCGTTCGTCGGGATCGCGACAGCCGCGTACCGCCACTGAGCACGGCTGCTCGGCGCAGGTGATCGACCTGCGGGCCCTGGACACCCCGGCGATGGACTGGAACACCTCGGTCTCCGTCGTGTCGCGGACCGGCGCCGCGGTCTTCGTGGACCCGGCGGCACGCGGTGTTCCGCAGCGGGGGTTACAGCCCCGGTGTGTAGGGGGCGATGCCGATGATGAGGATGTCGCGTCGGCCGCTGTCCGCGCCGTTCGCGAGGCGGACGGGCGCGACGTAGTGGCTGACGCGGTAGTCGTGCACGCCGTAGCCGTCCAGCGGTTCGGTCATCATGAAGCGGGCGTGGAGGGCCTCAGGGGGTAGGACGTCAGGTACCCGGCCCGCGCTGTCGGGGGTGGCGATGACGTTGTCGCCGCCGGTGATGTTGTGGCAGCCGATGAGGTGGGCGAACGTGAAGGTGGCGGGTGAGCCGCCGTCCTGGTGCAGACAGTTCGGCGAGGAGACCGCCACCTGCTGCCGGCCCCCGACCGCCAGCGTGATCATGTGCACGCCCACGTACACGGGCGTGTGCTGCAGGTCTTGCAGCCACAGCGCCTGGTCGAGGTCGGCGCGGATGAGGGCGTTCAGCAGGCGGTTGCGCTGGAGTGCCGGCGGGATGTCGGGCAGCCTGCGGCGGACGCGCGGGAACTCGGGGTTGTGCTCGTCCTGCCAGTACTCGGTGACCGTGCCGAACTCCGGATCGGGAACGCCGGGGACGAACGACAACTCCCCGTTCCACGGGAGGTGGACGGCATGCGAGTAGCGGCGGTACCGGTTGGTGTCCGGCGCGTACGGGTCAAGGGGAAGGTCCCGGTAGCCCTGGGCGAGCTGGGCGAAGTCTCCGGCCAGCGCCTCGGCGTCCACTCCCAGGTCGGCGGCGTCGAGCCGGGCGTAGCCGTCGCGGCGCACATTCGCACGGGCGCCCGGGGAACCGGCTGCTCGGTCCGTGGGGGCGGATGCGGAAGCGGATGCCGTTGCGGTCGCAGGGCTCTTCGGGGATCGGTCGTCCATGGTCTTCTCCAGCATCCGTGAGCGGCCGCCCAGGAGTGGCCCCGGGCTCTTTCTGGCTCCCCCCTGTCTCCCTAACCGCCCTACAGCGGCTCCGTGTTCGTTCCTCAGAGTGGCACGGCTACTCGGTGGCGGCGTGGTGGAGTCGGCCGGACAGCCGAGGCGCGGCCGAGCAGGTGCGCCGGGCGGCGGGCTCCTCGCCGGGGGTCCGCGGTCAGGCGGAGTTTTGGGCTCGGCCCGTTCCCGGCCCGGTACCGGCGGTGTACCGGGCGGGGGCGGTGCCGGGTCGGTCGTCCACCGCACCAGGTCGTCGACGACCGCGTGCAGGCCGCCCGCCCGGTGGGCGGCACGCTGACGGTGCGCGCCGGTTCCCCGGCCGGCCAGCCGGTCGAAGAAGGCGGTGACCCGTTCGAGGTCTCCCAGGTCCTCCAGCGCCGCACCGATGTGCTCCACGAGCCGCCGGGCGCGCTCGGTCGCGGGAAGCATCTGCCCGGACAACGGCTCCACCCCCTGTCCGTGCCAGCCGTCGCGCGTCGCGTACCAGTAGGCCGCACGGAGCAGCTCGCCGCTGCGCCGCGGGCCGGGGTCACCCTGCTCCACCAGGCGGGCGGATGTCACCACCAACGCACGCACGACCGCGGCGATCGCCACCGAGTCGGCGGGGTCGGCGGGAACGTCCATGCACCGCACCTCCAGGGTCGGCAGGCGCGGGTGCGGGCGGATGTCCCAGAACGGCAGTTCGGCGAAGGACATCCCACCCACGTCGGCCATGGCCGCGGCGGTGCGCCGGTAGTCGTCGAACGACTCGACGTACGGCGGCGGCCCCAGGGTGGGAAAGCCCAGCCGGATCACCGACCGCCAGCTGGCGAATCCGGTGTCCCGGCCGTTGTGGAACGGTGAATTCGCGCTCATCTCCACCAGCAGCGGCAGCCACCCGCGCAGATGGTTGCCCGTCAGGGCCGCCACGTCCCGGTCCGGCAGGAACACGTGGACGTGCAGTGCGCAGACCGCGAAGTCGTCCATCATCGACCGGTACAGCTCCACACCGGCCCGGTAGCGGGGATGATCACCCACAGGTACCCTGGCCCCGCCCCCGAGCACGGGTGTCCCGGAGGGGCATGCCCGGACGCCCTCCAGCGCCGCGGACGCAGCGAGCGCCCGGCGCAGCCGCGCCAACTGGGTGTGCAGCTCGTCCACCGTCGCGCACGGCGTCGTACGCACCTCGACCTGGAGATCCGTGAACTCCCGGGCCACCAGATCGCCGAGGTCCGCGGTGGCCCGGTCCGCGACCCGTGGCCCGGCGGGCACCACCGCACGGGTATCGGGGCGGACCAGGAAGTACTCCTCCTCCACCCCCACCGTCGCCACCGTGTCGTCGGCTCCCGGTGGCACCTCGCGGCTGTCGTCCATCCACTCAGACTCGCCCCGATCCCCGACCCTGTCACACCGCTCTCCGGCAAATGGCCGAGCCCGGCCCGTCCGACGCCGCATGGAATGCGGCGTCGGACGTCTATGGCGCTCCCGGTCGCGCCACCTCGCGCAGGGTCGGCGGGTCGGCGCCCGGCCGGGTGCAGGTGAGGGCGGCCACTCGGGCGGCGAAGGAGAGGGCCTGGGCGAGTTCCTCCGAGAGGTGGGCGGAGGCGGTCGCCCTGCGCAGGGCGCGGCGCGCCTGCGCCGCGGCCACACCGGCTTCTCCCGCACCGCCGAGGAGTCCGGGGTGCAGCAGGCCGCTGAGCAGCCCCGCCATGAAGGCGTCCCCCGCTCCGACCGTGTCGACGACGTCGACGGCCTTCGGCGGCAACCGGTACACCCCGTGCCGCCAGAATGCCCAGGCGCCCTCCTCGCCGACGGTCAGGACGACGAGCGAGGGCCCTGTCATGGCCCAGTGCGAGGCCACCAGATGGGGCGGCCGGTCGGGATAGAGCCAGGCCAGGTCCTCCTCGCTCGCCTTCACCACGTCGCTCAGCGCGACCATCCGCTCGACACCGCGGCGCTCCCGCTCCGGGGCCGACAGGAGCGCGGGCCGCAGGTTCGGGTCGTACGAGAGCGTCGCCACGGCCCGCAGCCGCTTCGCCGCCGCGACGACCAGGGCCGCGCCGGGGGCGAGGGCCGTGGCGAGGGAGCCGGTGTGGGTATGGGCCGGGACACCGGTGCGGGCCGGGTCGACCGCCGACGGGGCCGGATCCCAGGCGAGGTCGAACTCGTACGTCGCCGAGCCGTGGGGCCCGAGCCGGGCGACGGCACTGGGGGTCGGCGCGTCGGTGACGGATCCTTCCGTCAGTGCGACACCGCTGCGCCGGAGGTGTTCCTTGATCTGCGTCCCGGGCCGGTCCGTTCCGATGCGGGTCCCGAGCCGCACCGGGTGGCCGAGCCGGGCCAGCCCCAGGGCCACGTTGGCGGGGCTGCCCCCTGGACGGGATTCGGGGACGCCTCCGGGGGTGACCAGGACGTCGGTGAGCGCTTCGCCGATGACCAGCAGCGGCGGCGCCCCGCCCGTCACGGTACGACCAGGATCTTGCGGCCGCGCCCCGCCTGGAACTGGTCGAGCGCCCCCGCGTAGTCGGTCAGGGGCAGGCGGTCGCTGATGAAGACGTCCGGATCGACCACCCCCAGGGCGAACAGGTCGGCGGCGCGTTCGTAGCTGTGCAGGACGGCCATCGACCCGGTGATGGTGATCTCCTGGTTGTAGATGCGGTACGGCTCGATGGTGGCGCGGGCCGCGTAGTCGGCCACGCCGAACTGGAGGTACGTTCCGCCGCGCGCGACGCGCCCGAGCCCGTCCTGGATGGCCCGCTCGCTGCCGGTGGCGTCGATCACGACGTCCCAGCCGCGCGGGCGCTCGATCTCGGCGGCGCTGGCGGTGGCGTGGGAGCAGCCCAGTTGCCGTGCGGTGGCGAGCCGGGTGTCATTGATGTCCACGATGTCCACCGTGGCCGCTCCGGTGCGTTTGGCGAGCTCCATCATCATCAGCCCCATGGTGCCGGCCCCGTAGATGAGGACATGGCTGGCCAGAGAGCTGCGCAGGACGTCGTAGCCCCGGACGGCGCAGGACAGCGGCTCGATCAGGACGGCGTCCTGGATCCGCACGTGGTCGGGGAGCTTGACGCAGTTCGCGGCGGGCGCGACGGTGAACTCGGCAGCCGCCCCGGCCGTGGTCACGCCGATGGCCGCGTACCGCTCGCACAGGTTGTTGCGGCCCAGCCGGCAGTAGTAGCACTCGTTGCAGTAGAGGGAGGGGTCCACGGCCACCCGGTCGCCGGGGCTCAGCTCGGTGACCTCGGAGCCGGTGGCGACGACTTCGCCGGCGAACTCGTGTCCGGGCACGAGGGGCAGGCTGGGGGCGAACTCTCCCTTGAGGATGTGCAGATCGGTGCCGCACAGTCCGCAGGCGGCGACCTCGACGACGACGTCGCGGGGTCCGGGAGCGGGATCGTCGACCGTCTCGACCGACACGACTCCGGGTGCTTGGATCACGGCGGCTTTCACTTGACTGCTCCAAGGGACAGGCCCTGGACCAACTTGTCCTGGGCGGCGAATCCGGCGATGAGGACCGGCAGCGATACGCAGACGGCGGCGGCGCACACCTTGGCCAGGAACAGGCCCTGGCTGGTGACGAAGCCGGTGAGGAAGACGGGGGCGGTTCCGGCGACCACACCGGTGAGCACCCGGGCGAAGAGCAGCTCGTTCCAGCTGAAGATGAACGAGATCAGCGCGGTGGCGGCGAGGCCCGGGGCCGCGACCGGGGCGACGACGCGGACCAGCACGGTGGACAGGCCCGCGCCGTCGATCGACGCCGCCTCCAGGATCTCGACCGGCACCTCGGCGAGGAAGGAGCGCATCATCCACACCGCGATCGGCAGGTTCATCGAGGTGTAGAGAACGACGAGCAGCCAGATGTTGTCGAGCATGCCGGTGTTCTGGGCGATGAGGTAGACGGGGAGCAGCCCGGCGACGGCCGGCAGCATCTTCGTGGAGAGGAAGAAGAACATGACGTCGGTCCACTTGCGTACGGGCTTGATGGACAGGGCGTAAGCGGCCGGTACCGCGAGGACGAGCACGAGCAGGGTGGACGCGACGCTGGCGGTGAGGGAGTTGATCAGGGGCGGCCAGGGGGTCGTCCCGGCGCCCGACCCGAAGAACTCGCGGTAGCCCTGGAGGGTGAGCGCGGCCCCCAGGTCCGGCGGGTTGGTGGCGGCGTCCGGCTCGCTGTGCAGGGAGGTGAGCACCATCCAGGCGAACGGCAGGAAGAAGAGGAGCCCGCAGGCCCAGGCGGCCAGGCCCCAGATGCCGCGGCGCGGTACGGCCTTCACAGCGTCTCCTCCTTGAACAGGGACGACACCGTGCGCAGGGCGAAGGTGGCGATGGCCATGGTGCAGGCCACGACGATCACCCCTTCGGCGGACGCCTGGCCGTAGTCGTGGGCCTGGTAGAACGTCGCGTACACGGTGTAGGGGAGGTTGGCGGTGCCGAGCCCGCCGGAGGTCAGGGTGAATACGGCGTCGAAGTTCTGGACCACGTAGATGCTGCCGAGCAGGGCGGACAGTTCCAGGTAGCGGCGCAGGTGGGGAAAGGTGAGGTGGCGGAAGACCTGCCAGGTGCCCGCTCCGTCGACGCGGGCCGCCTCGACGATGTCCGGCGGGCGGCTCTGGAGTCCCGCGAGCAGGATGAGCGTCATGAACGGGGTCCACTGCCAGATCAGCGACACCTCGACGGCGACGAGCGGCAACGACGACATCCAGTCGGGCTGAGGGGCGCCGTCACTGCCGAAGAGCCCCCACAGCCAGGTCAGTGATCCGTTGATGAAGCCGTACGAGGCGTTGTAGAGCGCGTGCTTCCACAGCAGGGCCGCGGCGACCGGGACGACGAGGAACGGGGTGATGAGCATGGTGCGTACGACGCCCCGGCCCCAGAAGCTCCGGTCGAGGAGGAGCGCGAGACCCAGCCCGAGCAGCAGGCTGACCAGGACCACCACGGCCGTGAGGACGACGGTGGTCAGCAGGGCGGAGCGCAGGCCGGGGTCGGTGATCGCGGCGCGGTAGTTGGTCAGGCCGCCGAAGCCCCGGCTGTCCGGGTCGAGGGCGTTCCAGCGCATGAAGGAAATGACCAGGGTGCCCACGAAGGGCAGTTGGGTGACGACGACCAGGAAGAGCAGGGCGGGCAGCAGCGGGGCGCGCCGGGCCCAGGCGCCGGCCGGACGGCGCCGGACCGGGCCGGCCGGGCGGCCGCGCCGTACCGCCGTGGTCGGCCGGGCGATCGGTGGGGCAGCCATGTCAGCGCCCCCGGTACTTGGCGGCCACTGCCTCGGCCCGGGTCTGGCCGCTGCTCAGCGCCTCCGGCACACTGGTCTTGCCCGCGATGGCAGCGCTGATCTGCTGGGACACCTGGGTGCCGAGGTCGGTGAACTCGGGGACACCGACGAACTGGATGCCCGGCGCGGGCCGGGGCTGGACGCCGGGGTTCTGCGGGTCCGTCGAGGAGATGGCTTCCTTGGTGGCCGACGCGAAGGCGGCCGCGGCCCCGACGTACTTGGGGTTGGCGTAGGTCGAGGCGCGCTTGCCCGCGGGGAGCTTGGACCAGCCGAGCTGTTCGCCGACGAGGTTCTCGTACTTCGCGCTGGAGGCCCAGGAGATGAACTTCCAGGCGTCGTCCTGGTGCTTGCTCGCCTTCTGCATGCCCCAGGCCCACGTGTAGAGCCAGCCGGAGCTGCTGGTCCTCTCCACGGGCGCGGGGGCGTAGCCGATCTTGCCGGCCACCGGCGAGCCGGATGCCTCCAGAGCGCCTGCGGCCGAGGTCGCGTCGTACCACATGGCCACCTTGCCCTGGGTCATGCCGTTGAGGCATTCGGTGAAGCCCGCCTGGGGCGCCCCGGCCTCTCCGTGCGCGCGCACCAGGTCCACGTAGAAGCCGACCGCGCGGGCGAATTCGGGGCTGTCGAGCTTGGCGTTCCAGTCCTTGTCGAACCAGGTGCCGCCCATGGTGTTCACGACGGTGGTGACGGGGGCCATCACCTCGCCCCAGCCGGGCTGGCCGCGCAGGCAGATGCCCTTCATGCCGGGCTGGGCCCCGTCGGCGGCGGCCGCCAGGTCGGCGACCTGCTGCCAGGTGGGGTGTTCGGGCATCGTCAGGTTCTTCGCCGCGAGGACGTCCTTGCGGTACATCAGGAAGGACGATTCCCCGTAGAAGGGCTCGGCGTAGATCTCGCCCGAGGCGGTGAGGGACTCCTGGAGGGCGGGCAGTATGTCCGCCTGGTCGAACTGCGCGTCGACCTTGGCACGTTGGGTGAGCGGGGCGAGCCAGCCGTTCTTCGCGAAGATCGGCGTCTCGTAGTTGCTGATGGTCGCGATGTCGTACTGGCCCGCCTGGCTGGAGAAGTCCTGGCTGATCTTGTCGCGTACGTCGTTCTCGGGCAGGACGGTGAAGTTGACCTGGATGCCGGTGTCCTTGGTGAAATGATCGGCCGTCAGCTTCTGGAGGTCGGCCATCTGCGGGTTGTTCACCATCAGGACGTTGATCGAGCGGGTGGCGGAGCCGCCGCCGGCTCCGCCAGCCCCGGAGCACGCGGCGAGGAGCGTGCCGCACAGCAGGGCAGCGGCCGTGCTGGTGGTGCTTCTTCTGTTCATCACTGGGGCCGTTCCTTTCGTATTGACATGGGCATGCCGCAGACACCCGTGACGGGCGGGCGTACGTGGACTCTTCGTGCGGGACGGCCGGGACAGCGGCCCAGTGGGTCAGACCCGGATGACCTGGGGGCCGAGGAGGGAGTACCGATGCGCCTCCGCCGTGGAGAGCCCCGTGTCGGTGATGATCGTCTCGAAGTCCGAGACGTCGGCGAACCGGCAGAAGCTGCTGGCGCCGAACTTGCCGTGGTGGCCCATGAAGACCCGTCGCCGCGAGACCTTCACGGCCTCGGTCTTCACGTCGGCGACCACCGGGTCGGGGGTGGTGAGGCCGAACTCCCGTGAGATGCCGTTCGATCCGATGTAGGCCAGGTCGATGACGAACCCCGAGAGCATGGCCGCGGTCCACGAACCCACGGTGGCCAGCGTCCTGGCGCGCACCCGGCCACCCAGCAGCAGCACCGTGGTGTTGGGTGACTCCGCGATCGCGGCCGCCGTCGACAGCGAGGCCGTGACCACGGTCAGCGGTCTGTCGGTGGGCAGCAGGGACGCGAGGATCTGCGGCGTGTAGCCCTCGTCGATGAACACCGTCTCGGCTCCGCCGAGCAGTCGCACCCCCTCCGCGGCTATCCGGCGCTTGTTCTCCACGTGCAGGGTGACGCGCTGGGCCAGGTTGGTCTCGAAGCCGGCGCTCTCGACCGGATAGGCGCCGCCGTGCGTACGCCGGACGAGTCCGCGGCGTTCCAGCTCGCTCAGATCACGCCGGATGGTTTCCGGTGCGACCCCGAAGTCCCTTGCCGCAACCGCGACTTCGACGCGCCCCTCCTTACGGGCCAAGGTGAGCAGTTTCTGGTGTCGCTCCTCCGAACGCATACGACGCCCCGCCCTCCTCCTGCCCGTTCGGGCATCCACCGCCCGAATGGGCCTGCCCGATTTTTATACCCCTGCCACAGCGGGTGGGACCGGTCCGTTCCACCGAAGAGCACGCCCGGCTCAGCCCGTTTCACAGGAGGTTCACATCCGCGATGAGCAGGGGATTCCGAAGGACACTCGCTCGGCGGCACACCCGTCAAGGGCTGAACGCGCGCCGATTCGGGCGTAATGGGCCCGCTCAGGCGAACCGGTTCCCCCGCGGACCCGTCATCCGGACCGCATCCACCCACCCGCTGGAACACCAGGAGAGGCCCATGGCACAGCGGCAGAACACCTTGCGGTGGTCGCTGATCGGCTGGTGGCCCACGGACGAGAAGACCGGCGACGCGGCCCGGGGACGCCGCCGGCCGGCATCTGGCGGCGCTCAAGGACGGGGCGGGCTGGACGACGTACCCCCAGGGCGGGGCTCTGCTCCCCAACGGCACCGGCGGCTACGCGGATACCGGCGCCCCGGTCCGCGACACGGTGGGCCACGACTACTCGGTCGCCGCGCGGGTCCGCCTCGATGCCGACGGCTTCCGTACCGCCGTCTCGATCGACGGCAACCGGTCCAGCGTCTTCTTCCTCCAGTACGTCCCCGACGACCGGCGCTTCTCCTTCAGCTCCGCCAACGAAGCACCAGGGCGCGGCCGTCGACTACTGACCCGGCCCCATCGCCGACGTGCACGGCTACGACGGCGCGCTGAGCCAGGCCGAGATCGTCGCACTCGCGGCACGCGAGCCCGTCGTGAACTCCCGGCTGTGGGACACGGGCACGATGGTGTGCATCATCGCGGTGCGCACGGTGCAGTTCCCCCAGTGGTCGACGTCCTCGATGGCGGTGGCGCGTCCGACGGCGGCGAGTACCGGGAGGTCGATCAGCTCCACCTTGTCCACCCTGGTGCCCCGGTCCATCGGGTTCTCGGAGTTCTTCGGGGCCACGGGGATGAGCAGTTCGGCGAGGTCCGTCGAGGGGTCCTCGGACGGCACCACCCGCAGCACCACCGTCGTCGCGCCGAGCGTGGCGGCCGCCTCGGTGAATTTGACCGTCCGGGCGACTTGCAGGGCAGGCGGCCCGGTGCTCCATCGCCGGTGATCGCTGCGCGAGCTCGTTTAGGCTGGAGCGCATGCCAGGTTCCGACTCGCCCCTCGTCTCTCCGGTGGCCGTGTGGGAGGTGATGCGGCGGCCACGGCGGTTCCTCGGTTCGTGGTGGCCGTGGCGGTGCTGGGCCTACCTGGGCAGCGGGTTCCCCCTCGGATACGCGGTGCTGGTGGCACTGGCGCTGCTGGTGGGGCTCGGGCTGCTGCTGGCGGTCGCCGGCGTCGGGCTCCTGCTGCTGCTCGCCGCCGTGGCCGGGGCCGTACCGCTCGGGGAACTGGAGCGGCGCAGGCTCCGGTGGGTCGAGCCGGCGCCGATCGCCGATCCGCACACCTCGCTGGGCGGCGCCGGCGCCGCCGCCTGGCTGCGCACCCGGCTGCGGGAGCGGGCCACGTGGCGGGAGTTCGGGTACGCCGTCCTGCTCGGGGCGGTGTTCGGGGCGGCCGGTTTCGGGGTGCTGACGCTCCTGGCGTTCTCGCTGATCCTGGTGGCGGCCCCGGTCATCGTGTGGGCGCTGGCCCCCGAGCCGGTGATGCTGGTACCGGGCCGGGCGGTCGCCGGCCCGCTGGAGGCGCTGGGCGGGACGGCTGCCGGGCTGGCGGGGCTGGTGCTGGCGGCGTACGCGGGCGCGCTGATCGCCGGGGCGCAGGTGAAGACGGCCCGGCTGCTGCTGGGGCCGCGCGCGGAGGACGGCCGGGTACTGGAGCTGACCCGGTCGCGGGTCCGGCTGGTGGAGGCCTTCGAGGCCGAACGACGGCGCATCGAACGCGACCTGCACGACGGGGCCCAACAGCAACTGGTCGCCCTCAGCATGACCCTGGGCCTCGCGGAGCTGCGGCTGCGCCGGATCCCGGAGGCGGCCGAGGCCGCGGCGCTGGTCGGTCGCGGCCGCGCCGAGGCGAAGCTGGCCCTGGAGCAACTGCGGGACCTCGTGCGCGGCATGCACCCGCAGGTGCTGAGCGACCACGGGCTGGCCGCGGCCGTCGCGGAGGTGGCGCTGCGCCATCCCGTGCCGGTCACCGTGGAACTCGCCCACCTGCCCCGGCTGCCCGAACCGGTCGAGACCACCGCCTACTTCACCGTCACCGAGGCGCTGGCGAACGCCGCCAAGCACAGTGGCGCCTCGCACGTCGGCGTCGCCGGTAAGGTCGAGGGAGACCGGCTCACTCTCACCGTCACGGACGACGGCCGCGGCGGGGCCGATCCCGGCGCCGGAGCGGGCCTGGCGGGTCTCGCGGACAGGGTGGCGATGTTGCAGGGCAGGCTGACGGTGTCCAGTCCGGTGGGCGGCCCGACGGAACTGCGCGTGGAGGTCCCGTGCTCCGGGTGATCCTCGCCGAGGACTCGGTGCTGCTGCGCGCCGGACTGACGGAACTGCTGACCCTCGGCGGCCACCAGGTCCTCGCCGCCGTCGCCGACGCCCCCGCCCTGTTGCGGGCGGTGGAGGCCGAGCGGCCCGACGTGGTCGTCACGGACGTACGGATGCCGCCCGGCCTGCACGACGAGGGACTGCGGGCCGCTCTCGAACTGCGCTCCCGCGACGCCTCGCTGCCGGTCCTCGTGCTCTCCCAGTACGTGGCCACGGCGTACGCGACCCAGCTGTTCACCGGCGGTTCGGCGGCCGGACTGGGCTACCTGCTCAAGGACCGGGTCGGCGAGGTGACCGAGTTCCTCGACGCCCTGGAACGGGTCCACGGGGGGCACACCGTCATCGACCCGGAGGTGGTGCGCGTGCTGCTCGCTCCCCAACGGGCCCGGGACCGGCCGCTGGCCCGGCTCACCCCGCGCGAGCGCGAAGTGCTCGCGCTGATGGCGGAAGGACTCAACAACCAGGCCCTGGCCGCCCGGCTGTTCGTCACCGAGGCCGCCGTCGTCAAGCATGCCGGCAGCATCTTCACGAAGCTGGACCTGGACCCGACGGAGGGCAACCGCCGCGTCCTGGCCGTCCTGGCCCACCTGCGGGGCACGGAGCGGGACTGAGGCTCACCGGCTCCTCCTCCGGGGACGCGCCAGGGCCATCGTCACCCCCTCCGCACCCGCGAAGGCCACGTTTCTCGCCGCCGGCGCAGGCCGCTCCGGCCGCCGACCCCGCGTCCCGGCCGGTGCTCGCCCCGGCCGACGCCTTCCCGGCCCGTTCACGCCGGTCGGCACGAGGCGGGCCGGTACGCGAACGACCGCTGACCGGGATCACCGGGCCCGCGCCGCACCCCGGGCCGGTATGCCGGAGCGGGCCACGATCCGGGAGGGGGCCGGGCGCGGGGCCGCCGAGCGGGACCAGGCCACGAGCAGCAGCGGCAGGGCCAGGTAGCCGAAGCGGCCGGCGGGGGCCAGCAGGAAGGCGAGGGTGAGCCCGAGCGCGAGACGATCGGCGGCGGCGACGACCGTGCGCGGCGGCCGCACCCACAGCGACACCGCCACCGCCGAACCGCCCAGGGCCAGCAGAGCCACCGTCAGGTACCAGCCCCAGGGCCCGAGTCCGGCCAGCAGGTGCCCCGGCAGTGGACTGCTCGCCGGGGTCGCCACCTCCGCCCGGCCCGTCGGGAAGGCGAACACCTGCCGCCACAGCTCGGCGGGCTGGAGCAGCACCCCCGGCAGCACCAGCAGGGCCGTCACCGGCGCCGCCACCGCCGCGCAGCGGGCCGCCGCCCGGGCACCCCGGCAGGCCCCGAGGACGGCGACGGCCACCGCCACCGCCGGCAGCGCGGTCCACTTCATGGCGCACGCCGCCGCGAGCGCCGCCCCGGCCACCGCCGGGCGGCCGGAGGAGGCCGCGGCGAGCGCGAGACAGCACAGCCCGGCCAGCGGCAGGTCCACTCCGCTCACCGCCAGCGGCAGGGCCACCACCGGAGAGGCCACCAGCACCGGCAGCAGCCGCGGGGCGGGACCCCCGAGCATCCGCCGCCCCGCCCACAGGGCGGCGAACAGGACCGCCGCGCACCAGATCCGGGCGTCGCCGAGGAAGCGGACCGCCCAGCCGTCGCCGCCGCCCAGCAGGGCGCGGGGGAGGCCGAGCAGGGCCATGCCGGGCAGGTAGGGGGTGTACTCCTCGACCCCCGCGGGCCGGTCCACGTACACGCGTCCGGACTGGAGCAGGAGCCGCCCGGACCGTTCGATCACCGCGACCTCGGACTGGCCCTGGCCGGTGAGGACCAGGTACAGCAGCGGAACGGCGACGGCCCCGAGCAGGGCCGCACCGAGGGCCACCCGGCGCCGGCCCAGGGCGGACGCCCCGGCGGCGGCCAGGTAGCCGGCGCCCGCGCACCACCCCCACAGCCGGTGCGGGCCGAGCGCGGAGACCAGCGGGAACGACAGCGCCCAGGCGGCCGCGAGCAGCCAGCCGATGGTCCACCGGACGGCGGACGAAGCGGGGAGGAAACGGGAGGCCTGACACGGGAGCGGGCGGACGGAAGGGGTCATGGACCCATTCCAGCCGCGTGGCCCCCGTCGGGTCTGCACGCCCAGGTAGAGCCTTCGTGGTGGGGTTTTCCCTACCCGGTGCCGGGACCGGAAAGGCCCACCGGGCCCCGCCGCCCGGCGACGGGGCCCGTGATCACCCCACGGGCGGCTTCGGGGCGGTCATGGCCTGGCCGCCGATGTCCCCCGCGTCCGCTACCTGGTCCCGCCACCAGGCCTGCGCCCCACCGGCGTCCAGCGCGGCCCAGACGGGCGTCCGCTCCACCTGGGCCCGGCCGAGCCTGCGGGCCAGCGCGACGAGTTCCCGGCCCGCCGGCCCCCGCGCCGTACGGTAGGCCTCCAGCAACTCGTCCCATGAGGCCGACCGCCGCCAGGCGGTCTCGAAGGCGCTGGCGTCCTGGAGGGCCTTCGCCGCGCCGCTGGTGGTGTGCGGGCGCGCCACGACCGCCGCGTCACCCGCCAGCAGGAAACGGCCGGCCGTGGTGCGTGCGCTCGCCAGGTCGTAGATCGGCTGGACGAAGGTGTGCTCCGCGTCCGTCAGCGAAATGACGCGGGCCCAGTACGGCGGAAAACCGCGCGCCAGCAACTCGGCCAGCGCCGCGGCGAGTTCGGCCGTGACCTGCCCGGGCGGGAAGCTGGTGGGGTCGTCCAGCCGCAGCCGCCCGCTCTGCGGGGGCATCGCGTACAGCACCCAGTTCACCCGGGGACCGTCCGGCCCGGGGATGCGGTAGACGACGCAGCTGCCGCCCTCGAAGCAGACCGTGGTCACGGCGTCGCGGGGCCAGTCGGCCTCGCCGGTCTCCGCCAGCCGCCGGGCGTCGAAGTTGCCGCGCCAGCAGACGTACCCGGCGTACTCGGGGCGCGAGGTACGGCAGACCGTCTCCCGTACCACCGAGCGGTACCCGTCGGCGCCGACGGCCAGGTCGTACTGCTCGGTGGCGCCGCCCGCGAGCCGTACCTCGGCCCGGTCTCCGGTGGCGGCCACCCCGGTCACCGCCACGCCCCGGCGGTAGACCACCGAGGCGGGCGTCGCCTCCCGTAACCCGCTCCACAGCAGTCCCCAGTGGTACGAGTGGAAGGGGAACGGCTGCTCCCAGAACATCCGCCCGGCCGGCCCCGCGGCGGCGTCCCGGACCACCCACCGGCGCCGGGTCAGCCGGTGGGCGGCGATGCCCGGGGGCAGGGCGCCGGTCGCCGCCAGCTCGGCGGCCCGCTCGTCGTGGATGCACAGCCCGAGCCCCCGGTCGGCGAGCCGCCCCCGAGTGCGCTCCAGCACCACCACCTCGTCCGCCCCGGCGCGCGCCGCCGCCGAGGCGAACGCACATCCGGCAATGCTTCCGCCGACCACCGCGACCGTACCGCCCTGCATGGCTGCTCCCTCGACTGGCCGATCCCCGCGCCCGGCCCCGTGCCGCGACGGCCGGGGCCGGTCCTACGGGGACTCTCCGGCACGGACGGCGGATCCGGCAAGCGTGCCCACCGGCAGCTCCGCACAGTGCCCCGGCGCCATGCGCGGGAGGGCGGGCAGCGACTCCGTTCGCCAGGGCGCTACGCCCCCTTTGCGCATATTCTGGGAAGTGTGATCGAGTCCGGACGGCCGCGGCTCCACGGGCGCCCCGGCCCGGGAAGACTTGTGCGGCTCTCGCCGGTCATCCTGACCGTCGTCATCGCCAGCCTGGCATACGCCACTCCGCCGGAATTGGCCTTCAGCCGCCTCCTGCCCGCGGCGCCGGCACTCGCCGCCGCCATGTGGCCGGTGCTCCCCACCGTCCTGCTCGGCACGGTCTGCCTCTTCCTGATGATCGGCCTCAGTCTCGTCTTTCCCGGTCTGGGGACGTGGTGGACGGCGGCCGGGATCATCGCGGTCACCGTGGCCGCCGCCTACGGAAGCCATGTCCGGCTCCAGCGGGAGCGCACGCTCTTCCAGGTACGGCTCGTCGCCGACGCGGCGCAGCAGGTGGTGCTGAGCCCCATGCCGCGTCGCATCGGCGGCATCGAGATCGAGTCGCTGTATCTCGCGGCCGCGGCGGAGGCCCGGATCGGCGGGGACTTCTACGAGGTGGTCGACACGCCGTACGGGGTCAGGCTGCTCATCGGTGACGTGCGGGGCAAGGGCCTGCCGGCCGTGGGGGCGGCCGCGGCGATCGTCAACGCCTTCCGGGAGGCGGCCTACGGCGAGCCCGACCTGGTGGACGTCGCACGCCGGCTGGACGCCAGCAGCACCCGTTACAACGCCGCCTTCCCCCCTGAGGGGCCGATGGAGCGCTTCGCCACCGCCCTTCTCGTCGAGATCACGCACGAGGGCAGCCGTATCGGCATCCTCAACTGCGGACACCCTCCGCCATTGCTCCTGCACGGCGGAAACGTCCGCGTCCTCGAATCGGCCACCCCCTCGCCACTGCTCAGCCTCGCGGAGCTGATCGGCGAGCACTACAACGTCGAGACCTTCGACGTCGCCCCGAACGACCTGCTGCTCCTCTACACCGACGGGATCGCCGAGGCCCGCGCCCGCGACGGCGAGTTCTTCCCGCTGGCCGCTTGGATGCGTCGACAGCCCCCGACACCGCCCCGCGAACTGCTCACGGCACTCCACCGCGATCTCCTCCGCTACAGCCGAGGGCGCCTCGACGACGACATCGCCGCCCTCGCCGTCCGCCTGTACAAGCCCTGAGGCGCCGGATCCCGGTGAGGGTCCCGCGCCACAGGCATCGCCTGGCGGCGCCGTCATCGAACCGGTCCCGGTCTGCGTCCCCGGATCCCTGACCCGCCCGCACCGGGCTCCGCACGTCCTCCACCGGCTCTCGACCAAGGCGAGAGCCTCAACCGTGCATGCTGCCTCTTCGTTGACCGTTTACCACGGCCGGCACATCGGCCGCTGGAAAGGAACACCGCCATGCTCACCTTGACTCCCCGCATCGGGGCAGCTCCGAAGGTCTTCGGCCCGGCCCCGCACGGCCAGGGCTCCCAGATCGCCCCGATCATGCTCCAGGAAGAGCTGTGGGAACGGATGCGCGCGTTGCCCTACGTATACATGGCGCCCACGCTCGTCTCGGTCCCGCACGCTCGTGCCCTCTTCCTGCCCGAAGGCATCGGCTCGGGCCCCGCCGAAGCCTTCCAGCGGGGTAGGGAGTGGGCCCACATCCACCCCCACCACGACGGCTCGCTCCACCTCACGCTCCCCTCGGAGGCCGAGGAAGACGTCATCGCCGCGGGCTGGGGCGTGCACCACCCCGTCCAGGCGGTGACCCTCATCTACGGGCCCAGGACCGCGGCGGAGTTGGAGACGGTCTGGAAGATCGTCCAGTTCTCGTACCGGTACGCGGTCGGCGCGAGGTGAAACACCACCACGACCGGCTCCGCCGGGGATCGGCACGCACCGCAGCGTGGCCGGCGATGTCTTGATCTTCGGTACGGCGGCGTGGCGGGATGGCGGGGGACGGCCGGGGTGGGCAGGGCGAGGGCCGCGGGTCCGGGGCCGGTGAGCTGGGGAGGGGCCGTGTCGGTGCGTGGAGTGGACGTGGTGGTGGTCGGGGCCGGGGTGGTGGGCCGTTCGATCGCGTTCGCGCTGGCTTCGGCCGAGCCCGCTGTGCGGGTGGTGCTGGCCGGCGCGAACGGCGGTGCGGCGGCATCACCTGCGGCGGGCGTGATGCTCGGCGCTCTCGGTGAGGTCACCGCCCGGAGCGCCCGCACCCGGCACGGGCAGCTGCGCACCGAGCTCGCGATCGCGGCAGCCCGCCGGCGGCCGGCCGGGCGGCAGCGGGTGCGCGCCTGCGCGGGTGCCGGCGCCCCGCCGGCGGACGGGTACGGCACGGGCCGCTCGTCCTGCTGAACGCAGTCTCCGCTCCACTGGACGACGCCCCGTTCAGGCAATCGGCCGGGCCGCGGCCGAGTACGGGCTGGGCTGTCAGGAAACCGGTCCGTCGGACCTCCCGGGCTACCGTCCGCCGGACAACGACCGTGCCCTGCGCGCCCGGTACCTCCCCGAGGAGGGCTTCCTCGACGCCCGGGCCTGGTTCGCCACCCTGGAAACCCTCCCCAACGTGATCCGCACACCGGTCGGCACCCTCACCGCACTGCCCGCCCGCGGCCACCTCCTCGATACCCCCGTCGGCGTCTTCCCTGCCCCGCGCGCGGTGGTGGCGGCCGGCGCCCTGTGCTTCCTGCTCGATGCCGCCATGGGGCAGCTCGACCACCACCTGGCCACCGCCGCCGTCACGCACACCCACCACGGCAGCCGGCCCTCCCCCTGGACGGGCATCCCGTCATCGGTCCCACTCCCCAAGACGGCCTGTGGGTGGCCTCGGGCACGCACCGCGACGGCCTCCACACCTCCCCGCTCATCGCCGCCGCCCTGGCCGAAGCCCTCCTGACACCCACCGGCACCGCCGCCCCGTTGCCCCGTTGCCCGGGCCGCTCGCGGCCTTCGCCCCCAGCCGCCCGCTGACCGGGGCCTGGGCCCGGATGCTGACCGATGCCCACCAGGGCTTGATGGACCGCGCGTACGCGGCCGTGCCCGACGGGTATGTCCCGCCACCGGACGTCGCCCCGCTCGCCTACGAGGACAGCGGGCCGGTCCTCGCGGAACCGGCCGCAGGCTACCTGGACCGCTACGCCGCCCATTGCGGGTAGGCCGGCAGCCGGCTCCCGCCCGTCCGTGGCGCCTACGAACGCGAGCCGGACGGTGGTCCGTCGGCCTGCGGGAGCCGGAACGCCGGTCCCAGCACGGTCGAGGCGCCGGGCGCGCTGGGGATGCGGGACAGTTCCTCGGCGTGGCCCTCGAAGGCGCGCATGCGGGCGACGGCGTCGCGCAGCTCGTCCGGGTGGCCGTCGAAGACGCGTCGCAGGGCTTGCAGGACCTCGTCGTAGGCGGCGTCACAGGCTTCGGAAGCCTCACGCTGTCGGCTTCCGGGGGGAAGTTTCTCGGTGTCGGGGTCGTCGACGAGGGGCAGCACGCCGGCGGCGGCCAGGGTGAGCGGGGGACCCGTGAGCTGCCAGCTCCCGCGGTCCCGGACGAGCCGGCGTCCTTCGGCGATCTCCAGGAACCGGTAGTAGTGCGCGAGTTCCTCGGTCTCGGACCCGGTGGTGGACGGCGCCGGAGCGGCGACCGCGTTCGGCACGGGCAGGGACACGAGTCCGCTCAAGGAGAGCCCGGCGGTGGCCTGCAGGGTGCGGCGGCGGCTGATCTCCGGTCTCATCGTGCGCTCCTCAGTGGTGGCGGTTCGGTGGGTTCGGTGGGCAGCGCGCCGACAGCGGGGTTCTCCACGGTGCCCTCGCCCTGCCGGATGATCTCGACCAGGGCCCACAGGGCGCTGGGCAGGTCGGTCACCCGGTACAGCCGGCCCGGCGCGCCGGGCCAGACGACCTGACGGCCGGGATCGCCGGTGAACAGATCCTGCTTGCGGTCCAGTTCGCTCAGGGCGTTGGCGATGCGCTGGTAGAGCCAGCCGATGGTGTGGTCCTCGTAGCGGACCGTCTCGAAGAACCGCTGGGGCGCCCAGAGGACCTCGGGCGTCGCTCCGACGATGTCGCCCTCGGGGGAGAGGGTCAGCTCATGGCCTTCCAGGATGCTCAGGGCCCGCCGGCCCGGGACGTCCACCGGCACGTGGGGGCGCTCGATCGCCATGAAGACGTTCTTGACGTGCTCGACCGAACAGCGGCGTAGCGAGACCGTCAGGTCGGGCAGGACGCCACCGGGCAGGCGGGTGGGGTAGCGCGGCACGAATCCCGGGCCGCCGATGGCAGGTGTCGCACCCACCGAGTTCAGTACGTTGCCCACCAGGGCCATGTGCAGCATCTCTTCCATGACGACGCTGCGTACGGTGGCCGCCACTTCCTGGTTGCGCTGGCGGTCCAGCGAGAGCAACGAGTACAGATAGACCGGAATGATCGCGTGCTCCAGCGCCAGCGCTTCCTGGAGCGCCGCCACCAGACCCTCGCGGTCGGTGATCGGTGCGCTCGCGTCCGCGCTGGCCCTCTGGTGCTTTCGGGTCTCCACCGGCAAATTCAACAGCTCCCTTGCGGTGTGGGGACGTGGTTCATCGCCCGTATCCGGGATTCTCGTGCGTCCGCGCGCCGTTCGGGGACAACCCACCCGTGCGAGGCGGCTTGTCAGCCGTGCGGAGCAGCGGGGAGACCGGGGCCGGGTGACCAGGGTGCCGGGCCGGCAGTGCCTTGGCCGGAATCGCCGGGTCGGCGGGCGCCGGCCAACCGATGGGCTGCCGGACCTCTGCCCGCACCTTGAGTGTCGTGACGGCGGTTTTGGCGCTCCCTCGCCCCCTCGTGGGGTGGAGTCCCCCTCCCGCCTCGCCGGCCGGACGCCGCAGTAGCGAGGGTCGCCAGCCCGCGCGGGGGCGGTGCGCGGCGTCCGCCGTGCGTCAGTCGGAGGCGCCTCGGACCAGTGGCTCGAGGGCCGCTGGAATCGGAGTCATCGGCTTGCGCTGGATTGAACGCGTTCAGGCGTCCGGGGGGGGGGCGCAGGCCGGTCGGATTCAGTGGAGAGAGCCGCTGCGGGCTCCGGTGCGGTGACCCCGCATGTGGCGGTGCGGCCGGGCAGTGCGACGGGCGCGGGGCCGGCCGCGGGGGTGGGCGCACCCCTGGCAGTTCACCTTGGTGGTGTGCGTCATGCTCGCGGCGACGATCGTGGCGGTTCCATGCTTCTGCTGGTGGCGCGGAGCGCCGCCGGATCAGGGCCGCGCCGGGCAGGCGGACGGTGTCCGGGGACGGGCCCGCCGGTCGTGGGCCATTCAGGAGACCACCGGGACCGCGGGCGCGCCCGGACCCGGGCCCGGGCCGGTACGGGCTGGGCGGGCCCCGCCGCCCGCTCGGCGCGGCCGGCCTGCTGCACGCCGCGGCCGCAGCGGTACCGGTCCTGGCCTGCCCGACCGGCGCCGCGCGCCGCAGCGACGCCCCGCCGGAGGCGCACGCCGCCCTGGCGGCCTGCGCCGTACTCGTCGACGGACGACTGGGCACGGGTCGCGGTACGGAGGCCGCGGCGCGGGTGGCCGTCCGGCTGATCGGGGCGGGGCCCCGCCCGGGAGCCACCGCCGCCCGGACCGCGGGCCGGCGGGCGGGGCTCAGCCGATGGAGGCGTGGGCCGTGGAAAGCACACCGGTGGGGCATCGTTCCGCGGGAGCCGGCTCCGGTCGGGCGCCCGCGGAGTCCAGCCGGAGCATGGCCGCCTCGTCCGGGGTGCCGGGGGCCGCCTGGTAGACCACCATGCGCTGGCCGCCCGTCCGGGCCAGTCGCATGACCTCGTAGGTCAGGATCATCGGCCCGACCTTCGGATGCCGGAAGGCCTTCTGCCCGCCGCCGCGTTCGCAGACGTCGTACCGCTCCCAGAGCCGCGCGAAATCCGCTGATCTCAGAACCAGTTCACCCACCAGTGCGGTCAGCTCGGGGTCGTCCGGATCGGCTCCGGCCACCGCCCGCAGATGCGCCACCGAGAGTGCGACCGTCTCCTCCCACGGCTCGTAGAGCGTCCGGCCCACCGGGTGGAGAAAGAGGTAGCGGGTCAGGTTGCGCTGTTCCTGCGGCCACTCCCAGAGGCCGGGCAGCAGTCGCCGGCCGGGCGCATTCGCAGCCAGTACGCGGTTGTAGCGGCTCACTACGTAGGCGGGCAGCGGGCGCATCGACTCCAGCATCCGCAGCACCGAGTCGCGGACGGTGTGATCGGCGGAGGCGGGGAGTTCGCCGATGCGGCCCGAGGCCAACTCCACGAGCTCGTAGAGGCGTTCATAGGCGTCCCCGCGCAGTCGCAGGGCGCGGCCCAGGGCGTCCACTACGGCGGGGGAGGGGTTGGTCTCCCGGCCGCGCTCAAGGCGGATGTAGTAGTCGACGCTCACTCCGGCCAGCGCGGCCAGCTCTTCCCTGCGCAGACCGGGAGTGCGGCGCAGTCCTGTGCCGACCGGAAGGCCGACGTCCTCCGGGCGGATCTGCGCCCTGCGGGCCTTCAGATAGCGGCCCAGTTCTGTTCCCCGTGCGTCTGCTGCTGCCATTCGACCCATTGTGGCAGGCGGTCCGGGTACGTGGGGGGCCGTGTCAGGACCTGGAACGCCGCACCCCGGGAACAGCCCGGTCTGCCAGGCGGCCACACGACGGCGGAGAGTTGGTCCCGCAGCGGGCGGCCCGGCCGTCGGGGCCCAGGGAGTGCAAGGCACAGGACCGCGGCCCGGCGCGCCGGGGCCGCCCGCTCGTCCTCTCTTCCCACCCGTCACATCCCCCACCCCGCAGGAGAGTTCGTCATGCGTTCCGAATCCGTCATTGACACGTCCGCCCCCACCGCGCCCGTCCACGGGCACGGTCGGCAGTCGTCGGTGTCCACGCTCCGGCGACGACCGCCGTACCGGTCCCGACCAGCCGCACCCACCGCCGACGCTCCCACCGTGCCGCGGCGCAGCGGCGTCGCTCTGGTCGCTTCGCTGCTCGGCTTCACCGTGATCACCATCGACGTCTCCGCCGTGAACATCGCCCTGCCCGCGATAGGGAAGTCCCTCAGCGGCGGGATGACCGGACTGCAGTGGGTGGTGGACGCGTACACCCTCATGTTCGCGGCCCTGATGCTGTCCGCCGGTGCCCTCGCCGACCGGGCGGGCGCCCGCCGCGCCTACGCCTGGGGAGTGTCCCTGTTCACCCTCGCCTCCCTCGGCTGCGCACTGGCGCCCGGCATCGGCGTGCTGGTGGGCGCGCGGGTGGCGCAGGGCGCTGCCGCCGCGGTCGTGATGCCGGCCTCGCTGGCTCTGATCCGGCAGGCGTACGAGGACGCCCGGGCGCGGGCCCGCGCCATCGCGCTGTGGACCGTGGGTGGTTCGCTGGCGATGGCCGCGGGCCCGGTACTGGGCGGCCTGCTCACCGAGTCGGCCGGCTGGCGGGCGGTCTTCCTGCTCAACCTCCCGGTGGGTGCGCTGATCCTGGGCCTGCTGGTCCGGATGCCCCGCTCCGTGCGTCGGCCGGCCGCGGTGGACGTCGGCGGTCAGCTCACCGCCGTACTGGCCCTGGCCGGGCTGGCCTTCGCGGTGATCGAGGGTGGCCACCTGGGCTGGACCAGCGGTCCCGTACTGGGCGCGGCCGCGCTCGCCGTCGCCTCCGGGTGCGCCTTCCGCGCGGTGGAGGCCCGGCACCGGCAGCCCATGGTCCCGCTGAGCATGCTGATGGACCGTAGGGTGGGCGTCCCGCTCGCGGTCGGTTTCGCCGTCAACGCGGCCTTCTACGGCGGGATCTTCCTCCTCGGGCTGTACTACCAGCAGTTGCGCGGGATGTCGGGGATCGCGGCCGGGCTGATGTTCGTCCCCATGTCGGCGGTGGTGACGGCGACGAACCTGGTGTCGCCGCGGCTGGCGGAGCGGATCGGGCGGCGGCCGGTGATCGTCGCCGGCCAACTCATCTTCACCGGCGCGATGCTGGCCATGCTGCCGCTGGCCGCGCACACCCCGGTGTGGCTGGTGCTGGTCCTGCTGGTGCCACTGAGCATCGGCGGGGCTCTCGTGGTACCCGCGCTGACCGCGCTGTTGATGGACGCGGTCCCGGCAGAGCGCGCGGGGACGGCGTCGGGGCTGCTCAACTCGTTCCGCCAGACCGGCGGTGCGCTTGCGGTCGCCCTCTTCGGCGGCCTGCTCGCCGGCCCGGCCGGAGGCTTCTCCCTCCCGGGCATGCGCATCGGCCTCCTCGCCGTCGCCGCCCTCCTCATCGCCACCGCCGCCCTGTCCCGCCTCCTCCTGCCCCGCCGCTGAGCCCCCTCGCCCGGCCCGACCCGCCGCCTACAGAGGCCGCAGGCCCACGGACGCGATCCCGAGCATCGCCCCCTCGGGCGCCGGTCAACCCCGGAGGACGGCCCAGCCGGAGTGCCGGCCGTGCTCAGCAGCGGCGGTTCTGGTACGGCGCCGGTACGGACGGCGCCGGGCAGCGGTGCACAGCGGCCGTACTGGACCGCAAGTCCCGCCCGTCCTGCTGCGGGACGCCTCCACACGCGCCCCGGGAGTCAGCGGCGCCTCGCTTCGGCGACTGACCTCTACGCCCCCCCACGCCCCGCGCCGCGGCGAAGGCCCGCATGGTTGCGGGCCTTCGCCGCACGGCCGGCCCTGCGCACCCCCGAACGCGCTTTCCGCGCCCGACCCCTGGAGCGCATGAGCGGTGCATGGCCGTCACCACGCCGCCTGCGAATACCACCCTGCCGCCGTTCTTGCAACCGGTACCCGGGTACGGTCGCGGAGCGGGGTGCGCCGTTCTCGGAGCGGCTGGTCTCGCTGTCGAAGCCCGACCCGTTGCGTCCGGGCCTCGACCTGGCCGCCGGTCCGGGTGTCGAGAAGTGGGTGCGGGACTTGGCGGAGCGGGAGAGCGGCCGCTGCTCGTTCTTCACCTTCACCCTCACCCCGGCGCGGACCTGATCCGTCTGGACGTCTCGGTGGACCCGGCGCACGGCGGTCTTGGACGCCCTCGCCGGCCAGGCCTGCGTGGTCGGGGAATCCGGGTGCGCGGGGGCCTGCGCAGCGGGCAGGCCGCCGAGGCGGCCGGGGTGAACGTGCAGACGCCGCGCTACTACGAGCGGCGCGGCCTGCTGGCCGGGCCGGCGCGCAGCAACGGTGGCCACCGGCTCCGCAGGCCGTTGCGGGCGTGGGCGGCGGCTGCGCGCCGCTACGAGACGGGGACCGGCACTCCCGTCTTGAGGAACCACAGACCGGCGATGGTTCCGTCCTCGTGGAAGTTCACGCGGAACTCGCCGGCCCGGTGTTCCATGCTCAACGGCGTCTGGACGACGGTGAACCCGCCGGATGCGACGTCTTTGGGATCGCCGTGCGAGCGGTAGCGTCCGAACGCGTTCTGGTAGGCCTGCCAGGCCTGCGCGAGGGCGGTCGGCGGCAGCAGCTTGCGCACGGTCGGATCGAAGTGGGACGCGGCCGCGGTGAACCTGCCGTTCGCGATGTCATCGAGAGTCTGAACGGCGATCCGGTCGTACCGGGTCTGAGCGGGGAGGGCCGTGACTGCCGTGCCCGCGACCGTCGACGCGGCGGGGACGTGTGCCGCGGCGGGAGTGAGACCGCCGGCCGGCAACAGCGCGCAGGCGGCCAGCGTGAGCGTGACCACTGCACGGGGTAGATGCCGTTTGCTGCTGGGCGTTGAATTCTTGTCGGGCATCAGCACCACGACTTCTCCAACTCGGTAGTCCGAACACGTCCATCGTGCTCCACGCGCCCTGCCCTCGCATGCCGGCCGCTCGCCGGAAGGGGTTCAGGCCGACGGCCGCCAACCGGCGGTAAGCCGTTGCCGGCCAGGGCCGCCGCGGCGCCGTGGTTGCCGACCCGGAGGGGCCGCCCGACACCTGGATCAGTGGCGGGCACCTCGCGTCTACCCGGCGGGGAGGTGTCGGGGCGCCAGTCGGCCGAGGTCAACGCGGGCATCAAGCCGGGCGTCGCCTTCCGCCCGGTCATCGAAACCGTCGACCGGGCGGAAGGGACCGGCAGCCACTTCAAGACGGTCAGCCGGTCCAACCGGGTCTGTGCCGAGCCTACGGACGCGTCCAAGCCGGGCTCCGGGACGACGGACCTGTCCGTCGGGCCGACCTCCGGCGAGGCGGTAGCCGTCGCGGGCACCAACCGGAACTACTGGGTGTCCTACGCGAACCGCGGCGCCCAGGTGAAGAACGCCGTCATCGAGGTCTGGGCCACAGGCCCGCTCACGCTGCGCCGGCCACCGGAGTCCGGCACGTTCAGCGGCTTGGCCTGCGCGGCCTCCGGGCCGGCCGGCTTCCGGTGCACCGGCGGGACCATCAAGGCCGGCGAGACGAACCAGATCCCGTATCTGGCCACCGTGGCGCGGGCCGGCAACGGCACGATCCACGCCTCGATCACCGGCGCCGGCGACGCCAGCACGGCCGACAACAGCTCGTCCTTCGACGTCCAGGCCGTCCCGAAGCCCGGCTGAGCCCGACCGTCGAGGCGTACACGTGACGCGTAGCCGAAGATCATCTCGGTGACACGGTCGGCCGGTCTCGGCAGATCGCGCAGCGGCAGGGGGATCACCTGTCCGCTGAGGCAGCATGAGCCCCACCGCCTGTTCCGCCCTGGACCGAGCAGACGGTTTAGCCGCTGGTGGTGGGGTTACTCACCCCTGTATAGGGATGACTGACTCGTCACCCGGAACCACTACGGGAGGTGAATGTGATGGCACTGCCGATACGACGCCGTGGAAGCAGTCCGGGCGCAGCCCTGAGGGGGCCGGACCCGTTCGCGGACTTCGAGCGCATGTGGGACCAGATGGGCCGGTTCCTGGAACAGGCCGCCGCGCCCGCGACGGGCAGTCCGGCATGGCTGCCGATGGCCGAGGAGGAGGAGAGCGACGACTCCTACACCGTCAAGCTGGAGCTTCCCGGCTACCCGGCCGAGAACATCGACATCGAGGTCGAGGGCGATCAGCTCATCATCAGCGGTGAGCTGTCCGAGGAACACCACGGCAAGGTCCTCACCCGCCGGCAGGGCAGCTTCTCGTACCGCACCGGCCTGCCCGCCGGAGCCGACCCCGAGCACGGTGAAGCTGACCTCGACAACGGCGTCCTCACCCTGACCATCCCCAAGGCGGCGCAGCAACAACGGCGCCGCAAGATCGAGATCGGGCAGGGCCGGCACTCCGTCGAGGGAAAGGGCCCGAGCGAGCCGGCGGGGGAGCGGGAGATGACGCCCGCCGAAGAAGACAACGCCTTCGTGGCGGGCAGCGCTGAGGTCGCTGCCACCGAAGGGCAGAGCGATGGCGGGCTCCGCGACGCCCCTTGAGGTGCGGTCCTTGAGGTGCGGTCGCGGTTCGCCGTCGATGCCGGACGACCGTGGTCGGTCGGTTACGTGCTCAAGCCCTTCATCGTTCCCCGCCACTCCCGCCGCCCGCCGGAAAATACCTGGTCACACCGGTCATAGTCCGTCCGGCAGGCGTACAGTGAAAGCACCGGGAGTACTTCGCACACCGGCTTCCACGCGGGTGTCATTTCTGGCGATCGCCTAGAGACCGGGCTGCCGACGGGCAGCCCGGGGGCAGGTTGCACCATGACCGCTACCCTCGACCGGACCGCGCCCCGCGACCTCGCCGCAGGAGTCCCGACCCGCTTGTCCCTCACCCCGAAGACCACGCTCGCCGGCCAGCTGGACGGGGCCTGGTGGCCGCACTCCCGCGACCTCGAAGCCGAGCTCCCACCGCTCGCCGCCGCCCTGGAAGAACCATGGGGCCGCATCACCCGCGTCACCGTGAATCCCACCCGCTGGCCCGTCATCCCGCGCAAGGTGGCCGTGGAGGGACGCAAGATGCACGTGGGCTGGTTCACCGAACAGGACCCCGACAAGCTGATCCTCCTCTCCTACACCGTCGGGCGTTGGGACCTCCTCGTCATCCCGCCCGAGACCGCACCCGCAGCCGGCGCCCGCCTGATGGCCGCCGCAGCGATCCCGGGCAGTGTCCTCACCGCAGGCACGCTCATGGCCAACGAAGCCGTCATCGGGCGCGGCATGCGTGACGCCGCGCGCCGGGAGGCCACGTGGGAGGGCGAAGGCGGCGCCTCCGCATCCCCCTTCGGGAGCCCGATGCGACGGAGATCCCTGCCGCTGCCCCGAAACGGCTGGCGGTGAGCTCGGTGGAGACCGTCGTCCTCATCGCGGTGATCGTCCTCGCCATCGGCATCGGAATGCGTCTGATCCACCTGCTCAACGCCCAGCACGCGGCGCGGATAGCGGCCCACCACTTCAGTGACCCCCTGCCGAGGCCTTCCGGCCTGCCGGACGACATCAGTCGTCGAGCCCACCGCACGGATGCCGACCGGTGGCGAACGGAGCCTCCTGCGACCGGGGGCAGCGGGCGGGGCGCTACGGCGCCCCCACCCGCCGGCTTCTCTCCCGCTCCGAAAGGCAACACGCCCACGTGAAACGCATCGAGCCCCAGCCGCCGCCGGTCCCGCCCGTTCCTGGCCGGCCGCCAGTCGGCCCCCCCCGGTCGGGAGCGGCGCGCACTCCGACGAGAGGAAGGCCCGGAGCCGACCACGCCACCGTCGTGCACATCACCGATGCCGGCTCGGAAATCTGACGGCGGCTGGTGTACGGGTCTTCAGTGGTTGCGGTGCCGACCCTGGCGTCGGGGTTCGGTGGTCGTCAGCAGTACGAGGGCCAGGCCGAGCGGCAGCAAGAACAGCAGCAGCAGAGTCATGCCTTCGCTCGTGCCCGCCCAGCCGCTCCCGACACCAGGTCGGGCGGCACCTTCGGTGCACGGTCGACGGTGGCCCTGGGAACCGGCCTCCTGAGCAGCGCCCGTACGGCGCCACGGCTACGAATCCCGGTCCGGATCCGCGCCCGCGCATGCGGCGAGCGCCCGCTCGGCCCGCCCCGTCAGCGGCTTGACGGCCAGAACTTGAGGCATCGCCCGGGTGCCGCGCAGCAGTTTCGCCTCGTCCGCACTGATCCCGTACTCCATCGTCCGCAGGCTCGGTTCCGCGCAGGCGTACGCGATCGGCAGGTGGTAGCCGACCACCGCGTACATGGGCAGGCCCGCGCCGATCTCGTAGTCGAAGCCCGCGTGGAAGCCGTACAGCCGCTCCTCGTGGCGCAGCCACATCGACATGGCGAAGAGCCGGCCGTCCAGCGCCGCGGTGAAGACCGAGGCGTCGGTGTTCGCCGCGATGGCCGTGAACCACTCCGTCAACTGCGCGAGGGAGGACAGTTGTTCGTATTTCCGCTCCAGGTTGTGCGCGAGAGCCGCGATCCGCTCCACGTTGGAAGCGTCCAGCGGTGAGTGCGCCGTGACCACACCGGCCTCGGCGAACTGCCGCAGCTCCTTGCGCAGCCGGACCTTGCGCCGCGAGGGCAGGGTCTCCACGTAGGCGTCGTGCCCCGGGTGGTCGCAGTCGAAGACGTGCCGGGCGGGCGCGGGGAATTCCATGAAGCCGGCCGCCCGAAGAGCGGAGCGCAGCCGCCGGTCGGCCGCGTCGACGTACGGGAGGAAGACGGCCGGGCAGTCCGAGGACCGTGCGGTATTGACAGCCGCGGCGACCAGAGCGCGGCGGGCGGCCACCCCTTCCGGCTCCGGCAGGCCGGGGGCGTCCAGCACCGTGGAGTTGAACCATCCGCCGCACATGAGGGACGGCAGCAGGGCCTCGGCCAGCTCCTGCGCGCCCGCACCCGTTCCGGCCCCGGAGACCAGCATCTTGTCGAGCCGGACCGTGTCGTCGTCCACCGACCGGTCGAAGCGCTGCACCGTCATTCCGGCCAGCAGCCGTTCGTCGCCCGCCCCGGACGCGGTCGCGGATGCCGGAACGACCAGACACCCGGCTGCCGTCGGCACCCAGGGACCGGTGCCCGTCTGCTCCACAGCCAGCCACTGCGGGGTGCAGAACAGGTCCGCGGAGCCGCACAGGGCGGTCCAGGAACTGAGCTCGGCCGCCTCGGCGAGCGAGAGCGTACGGACCCCGGGCCCGCGGACCTCAGACATCCGAACCGCCGTCTCCCCGGCCCCCGCTGCACGGTAAGTCCGTATCGGCGACGGGCGAGGGTTCCATCTCCAGCGCCGTCGAGAACCACTTTCCGACCTCGGCCAGCCGGTCCCGAACCGCCGCCTCGGCAGGGGCCCGTACCAGTGCCTTCGCCACCAGCAGGTGGGAGCCCTCGCGCATGTCCCCGGTCCGGTCGCCCGCTTTGGCCCACAACTGCCCCTGCACCACCCCCGGCCGGCTCTCGATGGACGCCTGCGAGGGCAGGACCCGGATCCGGCCCGGTGGCGCCGCCAGGTTGACCCAGCCGAAGGAGTCCTGCTCCGGCCCGGCACCCGGTGCGCCGACCCCACCGCCGTCCCCGTCCCCGCCCCCGTCCCGGTCCGCCGCGGGCGAGGGCAGGCCGAGGACCGCCGCGGCCCACTCCCGGTAGAGGTCCACCCCGTACTTGCCCCGCACGGCCTCCAGGATCATTCCGCCGCCGATCCGCCCGGCACACTCGCTGAAGACCAAGGCACCGTCGTCGTGGAACGCCTCCAGGTGGAACACCCCGTCGGTGTGCCCGATCGCGCGCAATGCCCGCTCGGTCAGCGAGGTCAGCGCGTCCGACAGGGCTTGTTCGGTTGCGGTGTCCAAGGTGGCGGAGGCCACGAGCCGGCCCTGGTGCACCTCGACCACGTTGTGCAGGTACCGGCTCACCGACACGACCACCATCCGGCCCTCGCGCAGGGCTCCGTCGACGTGCAGTTCTTCGCCGGGGACGAACGACTCGACCAGCCAGGGGCCGGGGGCGCCCCCCACGTTCCGGGTGAAGGCGGCGAGCCCGGCCGCATCGCGGACGACCCGGGTGTGGACCGAGCCGGCCCCGGCCGGCGGTTTCACCACGAACGGCAGTCCGGCCGAACCGTCCTCCACGGCCTCGGCCAGCGCGTCCAGCCCGGGGAAGCGCACGCTGTCGGCCACCGGCAGCCCGGCCTCCCGTACCAGTCGCTTCTGCAGGCCCTTGTCGCGCAGGGCCAGTGCGACGGAGGGGGTGAGGAAGGATTGCGCGCAGCCGAGCTCGGCGAGAACGGCGGCTGTCACCATCGCGAACTCGTCCTCCGTGCACACGGTCCGGAAGGAGGCCGGCGCAAGACCCAGATCGGCCAGCGCGCCGAGTACCTCCTCCACCGACGTGTGGTCGCGGACGACCACGACCACCCCCGTGAACCCCTCCTCGGATGGCTTGAACCGCTCAGAGAATGAGACCGCACACGTCACGTCGGCCCCCAGGTCCCGAAGCGCTTCGACGGCCTCGCGCTGCCATCCGAGGTAGAGAATGCCGAGCTGGCGGCGGCCGGCCCGGGCTGGTTCGTTCGCGGTCACAACTCTCGTCTCCTTGTCCGCTCCAGGCGTGTCAAGACAGTCGATACCAGGCCGACTTCAAGTCGACGGTAAAGAGATTGCCTCCAGGTCGGTTTCTCGTTCCGCCCACGGGCGTTTTCCGGTCAGTTCTGTCTTGCTCACGGATATCGGTGATCTCCGGGGAGGCTTCCACAGGGCGTCAGCGCGTGGCAATATGTCACGCTGTCCGGGACACCACCCATCACCTTCGCCCTCAGGAGATGAGCAGCAGGTGAGCGCGACACCATGACCCCACGGCCCACTGATTTACCCGAAGCGTCAATTCCGCCCGTCACGTACCGCAGAGTGCTGTCGAGCCGTAACGTTCCCCAATTGCTGCTGGCCGCCTGTCTGTCCCGGCTGGCACACGGCATGCTCCTCTTCGTGGTCGTGCTGTACGCGATCGCCGAGTTCGGCTCGGCCGAGGTCGCGGGTCTCAGCGGTGCCTTCCTGACGCTCCCCGGCTTTCTCGTGAGCCCGCTCTCCGGTGCCGTGCTCGACCGCTTCGGGGCCCTGCGGGCCGTGGCCCTGGACACCGCGGTCAGTGCCGTCCTCGTGGGCGGGATCGCCGTCTTCTCCTTCCTCGACCGGCTCACCCCGGCCGTCCTCTACGTCATGCTGGGACTCTTCTCGATCACCAGTCCGCTCACCGACGGCGGCATCCGTACCCTGTTCCCGCAGTTCGTCCCCGACGCGGCCTACGACCGGGCCAATGCCCTGGACCTCAGCACGTACTCCGTGATCGAGGTCGGCGGGCCGCTCGTGGCGGGCGCGCTCTTCGCGCTGTCCGGCGCCAACCCCGCGCTGCTCACGATCGCCGCCATGTACGGTCTCGCCGCGCTGAGTCTCTCGCTGCTGCGCGGTGGCGGGGTGGGGGCGGGCAAGGACCCTGGGGACCCGGCGAACGATCCGGCGGAGCCCGCGCAGCACCTGCTGCGTTCGGCCTGGGAGGGGATCACGTACCTGCTGCGCAACCCGACGCTGCGCGGCCTGGCGGCCTCGTACTCCGTCTTCCAGGTGGCGTACGGAATGCTCGTGATCATCGTCCCGGTCGCGGTGGCCGGCCACGTCGCCGACGAGGCGTCCTCCAGCCGGTACGTCGGCGTGATCTGGGCGGTACTCGGCCTGGCGGGCGGGACGGGCGCGCTGCTCGCGGGCAAGTACGTGCACGCCGGGCTGGAGCGCCGCTTCATGGTGGGCGCCCTCGTCCTGTCCGCCCTCGCCGTCTACCCCCTCAGCGCCCTGGGGTCGCTCATCGCGCTGGGCACCGGCCTCGCCCTGTTCGGGGTGATGGAGGGCACGGTCAACGTCAGCCTGATGTCGCTGCGGCTGCGGCGCACCGCACCGGACCGGCTGGGCCGGGTGATGACGGTGTCGATCAGCGTGAACCTGATCGGCTTCCCCGTGGGTACCGCGGTCGGCGGCTTCATGGTCGACAACGGCAGCCCGGCCCGGGCTCTGGCCATCGCCGCGGCGATAGCGCTGGTGGCCGCGGTCTGCGCCCGGCTCCTCATCCCGAAGGAGGGGTGATGGCACCCGTACGGCTCTCCGCCGTACCGCTCGCCACGACATGGCGCGGCAGCGGCCCGCTGCTCGTGTGCCACCCGGGAGGGCCCGGCATGGACCCTCGGTACCTCGAACCGCTGGACGGCCTCGCGGACCGTCGCACGGTGGCGATCGTCCACCCCCGGGGAGCCGGGTCCAGCGCGCGCCCCGCGGACGGCGACTACTCCGTGGAGTCCTACGCCGCCGACCTGGCGGCCTGGATCCGCCGTGAGGCGGCCGGCGGTCCGGTGGACCTGCTCGGACACTCGCACGGCGGCGCGGTGGTCTCGCTGACCGCCGCCCGGTACCCGGAGCTCGTCCGGCGGCTGGTGCTGCTGGGCACCCCCGCATATGGCGGGGACCGGGCGGAGGCCCAGGCGCAGGCGTTTCAGCACGCCCGGCGTGCCGAGCCCGCCGTGGCGCGGGCGCTCGCCGCGCTGGCGGCGCAGGGCGACGCCTATCCGGCAGACGACGCGGGCCTCGGCCGGCTCATCGCCGAGGTGATCCCGCTGTGGGTCGGGCCGATGACGGACCGGGTCGCCGCCTGGCAGGCGAAACTGGCCGGGTGGCCCGCGAACGTGGACGCCCTGCGTTACTTCAACGAAATCGTCTTCCCGGTCCTCGACCGGGAGATGGAACACCTGTCCGCCGTCAGATGCCCGACCCTGGCGCTCGCCGGAGACCTGGACGGGTGGGCGGGGCCGGAGCACGTCGCCCTGTTGGCCGGATCGGTGACCCGCTGCACCGGCATGGTCCTCGCAGGCGCCGGCCACATGTGCCATGCGGACGCCACGGAAGAGGTCGTGAAGTCCGTCCGCGAATTCCTCTGCACATCCTGAAAGCAGGATTCCCGCTTTCGGCGCCTGCGCTCTTGCGTGCCGTTCCACTGAATCCACTGTGGCGAGATGAACAGGAGAGAAACCGCATGGACGTGCAACAGGACTGGAAAGAGGCAGATTCCAGTGAGTTCATCGAGTTCGGCGATTACTTCGTCCCCGATCGAGACGTCCAGATGGACGTTGTCGCCTCGCTGATTCCCCCGATCGACGAGCCGGCCGAGATCCTCGACCTGTGCTGTGGCCAAGGGCGGCTGAGCGACACGCTGCTGCGGAGGTTCCCGCTGGCCACCGTCGTCGGCATGGACCTCAGTTCCACCATGCTGGGCGTGGCCGCCAAGGAACTCGCCGGACACGGCGCCCGCTTCCGCACCGAGGAGTTCGACCTCCCGGAGTCGGCCTGGCGCGAGCGCCCCGTGGCGCCGGCCGCCGTCGTGTCCTCGCTGGCCGTCCACCACCTCGACGGCCCGGGCAAACAGGAGCTGTTCCGCGACGTGCACGCCATGCTGCGGCCCGGCGGGGCACTGGTCATCGCCGACTTGGTCCAGCCCGCCGGTGACCGCGGCCTCGCCCTGGCCCGCCGTATGTGGAACGAGTCGGTACGCGATCAGGGCCTCGCCGGAACCGGTGGCACTGGACCGTACGACCAGTTCCACGCCCTCGAATGGAGCTGCTTCGAGTACCCGGACGAGCTCGACAAGCCGTCCCCACTTCTGGACCAGCTCCAATGGCTGCGCGCGGCCGGCTTCCGGGAGGTCGACGTCTACTGGATGAAGGCCGGCCACGCCATTTACGGCGGCGTCAAGGCGGGGGAGTGACGGACATGGACACCACACGGATGACCGGTGACCCGGGTACCGGGGCGAGCACCGCCAGCGCCGTGCCGAGCACCTCCTCCGCCGTGCCGAGCACCGCCTCGCGGCGCGACTACCCCCTGCTCGTCTTCGGCAACTTCGTCAACGAACTCATGGTCACCGTTCCCGTGCACCGGCACGCCGATGCCCTGGTCGCCGTGTCCCCGCGGAAGATCTGGCTCACTCGCCCCGGCGACGTGCTCGTCACCCCGCGCGCCATGTCGAAGCCCCTGTGCGATTACGCCTGCGACCTGCTCGGCTTCGCCCCTGCGGACGTGACCCTGCTCGACGCACCCGCCGAGGGCCTCGCCACGCTCACCGCCGCCGTCCGCGCGAACGGACTCGTGGACCGGCTGCGTGAGGAGGTCCGCGGTCGGCCCGGCATCCGCTTCCAGGCATTCGCGCAGGACCGCCCCGCCCTCGAACTGGCGGCCGAACTCGGCGTCCCGGTCGAGGGCTATGCGGAATCCGGGGTCCCGGACAGCGCGGTCGCAGCCGTGTACGCCGTCAACACGAAGAGCGGCTTCCGGCGGATCGCCGCCGAGCTCGGGATCCGCGTCGCCGAGGGCCACACCTGCGCGGACCCGCAGGACCTCGCGGCCGCCCTGCGCAAGGTGCTCGACGCCCACGGCGCCGCCGTCGTCAAGCCGGTCCGCGGCTCCAACGGCTACGGGGTCCGCTTCTGGGAAGCCGCTGACCTGCCCCGCCTCGATACCGAACTCGCCGGCTACCTCCACTCGGTCGCCGAGCAGCCGCCCGGCTGGGTCGTCGAACAGCGTCTCGACTTCGCCCGGGTGGTGACCGTCGAGATGGAGGTGTACGCCGCCGGGCCGCAAGTCCTGCACGTCGGTGAGATGCGCACTCCGAACGGCAGCTTCAGCGGCCAGGTCACACCGCTCGTGGCGAGTTCCGGGGCGACCGACGAGCTGGTGGCGGGCGGCCTCGCCCTCGGCCGTCGGCTGCACGGGGCCGGCTACCGCGGCCCGTTCGACATCGACGGCGGCATCACCGCCGACGACACCCTCTACGCCACCGAGAGCAACGTCCGCAAGACCGGGTGCACCTACCTGGACCTGCTCGTGCGCCGGCTGCTCGGCGAGGAGCGGGCGGCCGCCTCGGTGTGGATCGCCGACTCGCGGCCCGGCGGGGTGGAAACCGACTTCGCGGCCGGGCTGGCCCGGGTGCGGGCCGCCGGACTGGACTTCACCCCCGGAGCCGACGAGGGAGTCGTCCTCACCGCCGACACCCTGGCCTTCGACGGCAAGTGGCGCTACCTCGTCCTGGGCCGGACGAGGGCCAGCACCGAGGAGCTGGAGGCCCGGCTCGCCGACACCCTGAAGCTGGCGTGATCCCGTGCTGAGCAGCGGAATCGACATCCGTGCCAGCCACACCCACAACGTGGGGCTGTTCGCCACCCGGCCGATCCCGGCCGGCACGGCGGTGTGGTGCCCGTGCGCCACGTGCTCCCGCTGGACCGAGGAACAGGTCGCGGCCCTGCCCGCGGACCGGTTCGAACGGCTCGACACCTACGGCCACCTGCTCGCCGACGGCAGCCTGCTGCTGCCCTGCCTCGGCGCATACCTGATGAACCACTCCTGCGAGGCCAACGTCCTCGATCTCGGGCTTGACTTCGGAGTGGCCGTACGGGACATCGCGCCGGGTGAGGAGGTCAGCTGCGACTACGCCACCTTCACCGAGGACACCGGCTGGAGCATGGAGTGCCGGTGTGCGTCGCCCGGCTGCCGAGGGACGGTCACCACCGGCCAGGGCGCCGACCCGCGGCTCCGCGCGTGGTGGCGCACTCGGCTGGAGCCGGCGCTCGGCCGGCTGCCACAGGTGCGACAGCCGCTGGACGACGTGCTGGTGGAGCTGAGCGAGCCGTACCGGCGGGCGCTGGCCGGTGCCCGCACCCTGGACGAGGTGTCGACCGGATCCACCGTCTGCGCACCGGACTTCGTCCTCCGCCCACCCGGTGGCCGCGGGGCATGACCGCGGCCCGCGCCACCCCGGACGGAAGCCGTCCGGCGCTCCCGACCCGCACCCCACGGCGGTGGCGGAAGGCGTCCGCCGCCCCGCCCCGCCCGACAGCACAGCGCGTCGTACCTCCTGCACCGCATTCCCGTACCGCGCGGGACCGACGGAGAGGACCCCCATGCTCGACGGCCTGCCACAGCCCTACGCCTACGCCTACAGTCCGGCTGCGGAGCCCGACCGCCGCCGATTACCCGGCTGGCGGGACGTCACCGACGAGGAGTGGGACTCCGCGCAGTGGCAGCGGGCCCACTGCGTCAAGAATCTCCGCCAGCTCCGTGAGGTGACCGGACCCGCGCTCGGCGACCGCTTCCTGGCGGACCTGGAGCGCGACCAGCGGGAGCGGGCCACGATGTCCATGCTCGTCACCCCGTACATGATCAACACCATCGCCCCCGGGGTCGCCGCCACCGGTCCGGACAGCCTCACCGACGCCTACTACGCGGACCCGGTACGCCGCTACATGCTGCCGGTGTTCTCCGACCGCAGGACCGATCACCCCTCCCACCCCCGAGCCGAGCGGGACTCCCTGCACGAGCGCGACATGTGGGCCACGGAGGGGCTGACGCACCGCTACCCCACCAAGGTCCTCGCCGAACTCGTCGCCACCTGCCCGCAGTACTGCGGGCACTGCACCCGCATGGACCTCGTCGGCAATTCCACCGCGCAGATCACCAAAGCGGGTTTCGCCCTCAAGAACGACGCCCGGCTCCAGTCCATGATCGACTATCTGCGCAAGACCCCCGCCGTCCGCGACGTGGTCGTCTCCGGCGGCGATGTCGCCAACGTCCCCTGGCCGCGCCTGGAGTCCTTCGTCGAGTCGCTGCTCGACGTCGAGTCGGTCCGGGACATCAGGCTCGCCAGCAAGGCCGTCATCGGACTGCCCCAGCACTGGACGGCCGCACCCGTGCTGGCCGGGATCGCCCGGCTGACCACGACCGCGCGCGCCCGCGGGGTCCAGATCGCGCTGCACACCCACGCCAACGCCGCCCAGCAGATCACCACTGGCGTGTCGGAAGCCGCCCGGCTGCTGCTCGACGCGGGACTGCGGGACATCCGCAACCAGGCGGTACTCCTGCGCACCGTCAACGACACGCCCGCGGCCCTGCTGGACCTGTGCTTCGCGCTGCTCGACCGGGCCGGGATCATGCCCTACTACTTCTACATGTGCGACATGATCCCGTTCAGTGAGCACTGGCGGACCTCGGTCGCCGAGGCCCAGGACCTGCAACACGCGATCATGGGCTACCTTCCGGGCTTCGCCACCCCGCGGATCGTGTGCGACGTACCGTTCGTCGGCAAGCGCTGGATGCACCAGCTGTCGGACTACGACCGGGTACGCGGGATCTCGTACTGGGCGAAGAACTACCGCACCGCCGCGGACAGCGGGAACGCCGACGACCTCGACCGGCTCCACGAGTACTACGACCCGCTCTACACCCTGCCGGAGGAGGGCCGCGCCTGGTGGCGTGTGCACGGAGGCGGGGATCCGGACCGCGGGGCTCCCTTCCGGACCGCCCGCTGACCGGCCCGGTACGTCCGGTCCCGCTCGCTCCCACCCCGCTCGCTCCCACCCCAGCCGCTCCCCACCCCAGCCTCTCCCCGGACCGTCCGGCCCTGGAGCGCGGCCGCCGGATCCGTCCCCGCCGAGCCCGTCAAGGAGGACACCAGCGATGTCTGACGCCCTGCCAGGTGCCGCCCCGCGCCCCGCCCGGCCCGCGGGCACCGTGCACTGGATCGGTACCGGCCTGTCCGTCGGCCGCAGCGGGCTCGGCCTGCTGTGCGAACGGGCCGGCCGGGTCCTCGTATGGGGCCGTACGCAGGCCAAGGCCACGGCCCTGCTCGACCGGCTCGATCTGACCGGCCGCGCCGAGGCCCACGGCCTGGACGACGGGAAGCTGGCGGACCTGCTGGGTCCGGGCCACGCCCTGGTCTCGATGCTGCCGGCCACCGAGCACGCGGGGCTGCTGCGGCTGGCGATCGCGCGGGGCGCCCACTTCGCCTGTACCAGCTATGTCTCCGCCGAACTGCGCACCCTGGCCGCGGAAGCGGGCCGCGCCGGGCTCGTGGTGCTGACCGAGGCCGGACTCGACCCCGGCATCGACCACCTACTCGCGCACGAACTGGTGTCCGCTGCCCGAAAGGCTGTCGGGGACAGCGCCGGGCCCGTCGACCTGACCTCGTACTGCGGCGGGCTGCCGGCCGTCCCGAACGCGTTCCGCTACCGGTTCAGCTGGGCCCCGTACGGCGTCTTGTCGGCCCTCGCCCAGCCCGCCCGGCACATCGAGGACGGCGTGGCGCGCACCAGCTCCCGCCCGTGGGAGGCCACCCGTGCGCTACGGCTCGGCGGCGAGGACTTCGAGGCGTATCCCAACCGCGACAGCGTGCCCTTCACCGCGCAGTACGCCATCCCGGACGGCTGGCGGCTGCGCACCTTCGTCCGCGGCACACTGCGCAACAGCGGCTGGCAGGCGGCCTGGCAGCCGGTCTTCCGCATCGTGGAGACCGGCGACCCCGACCGGGTCCGCGCCCTCGCGGAGGACCTCGCCCAGCGCTATCCGGCCACGGGGGAGGACCGCGACCGGGTCGTCCTCGCCGTCTCCTTGGCCCTCGGCACCGAGCGGGACGGCCCGGGCTGGCGGGGCGAGGGCCTGCTGGACCTCGTGGGCACCGCCCAGGAGAGTGCGATGGCCCTGTGCGTCTCGCTCCCGCTCGCCTATGGCGTGACCCGGGTCCTGGACGGCGCCCTGCCTGCCGGCCTGCACTGCGCCGCCGTGGGACAGGAAGCGCCCCGCTGGCTGGGCTTCCTGCGGGAACACGGCATCGCGCCGGTCTTCCGGGAGCAGGCCGTATGACGCCCGCCCTGTGGTGCCGATGCGCGGGGCCCGTGATCGATGCCAGTGATCGACCTTCTGACACCCACTCGCATGCGAAGGAAGAGGTCCGGACATGGGGAACGAGAGCCGCGGCCACCCGCCCGTGCACTACCGGTGCGTCGGTGTCGGCGTGGGGCCCGCGAACCTGAGCCTTGCGTCACTGCTCCACGAACACCCCGACGTGACCCGTCTGTTCCTCGACCGGAAGGAGGCGTTCGCCTGGCACGACGGCCAGCAGATGCCCGGAAGCACGCTCCAGGTCTCCCTGTTCAAGGACCTCGTGAGCCTCGCCGATCCGACGAATCGGTTCTCCTTCCTCTCGTACCTCCATGACCAGGGCCGCGTCTACCACTTCCTGAACGCCCAGTTCTCCGCCGTCCCACGCCAGGAGTTCCGCAACTACCTGGCCTGGGCCGCCGAGCGCAATCCCGACGTGGTCTTCGGCGAGGAGGTCCACGAGGTCACCTTCGACCGGGTCTTCCACATCCGCACGAGCCGCCGCACGGTCACCGCCGACAACGTCGTCGTCGGAGTCGGCAGCAACCCGTACGTCCCGCCGCAGGCCCGTGAACTGCTCGGCCCCACCCAGTTCCACGTCAGCGAATTCATCACGCGTGCCGTGGGTCTGGCCGGCAAGCGCATCATGGTCGTCGGCGGCGGCCAGTCGGGAGCCGAGGCGTTCCTCGACCTCATATCCCGCCCGGCAGCCGACCGGCCGCGACGGATCTCCTGGATCTCCCGGCGCCGCACCTACCTCCCGATCGACGACTCGCCCTTCACCAACGACTTCTACACGCCGTCCTTTTCGGACCACTTCTACGGCCTGCCGGCCGGCGCCCGGCGCAGCGTGAACCAGGACACCCTGCTCAGCAGCGACGGGATCTCCGAGTACACGCTCCGCGCCATCTACCAGCAGCTCTACCTCCACCGGTTCGTCGAGGGGCTGCCCGATCTGGTCGGGCTCCACCCGAACCGCGAGGTCACCACCGTCACCCGGGGAATCCGGGGCAACTGGGAGATCACTGCCCGGCACAACGACGAGCCGCGCGCCGTCGAGCAGCACGAGGCCGACCTCGTCATCTGGGCCACCGGTTTCCGGCCCGCGCCCGCCGAGTTCCTCGCCCCCATCGAGGGGCGGCTGGAGCGCGAGGGTGACGAGTTCCGCGTGGACGAGGATTTCGCGGTTCGCTGGGACGGCCCGCCGCAGCACGCCGTCTTCCTGCAGAACGCGGTCCGCGCCCAGCGCGGGCTGGCCGACGTCAACCTGAGCCTGAACGCCTGGCGCAGCCGCCGGATCGCGGACCGGCTGCGCGGGGTCCGCAGCGACGAGCAGCTCGCCTCCTTCGTCGAGTGGTCCTCGAAACCGGACTCCAAGCAGCCGTGGAACGGCCGGTGACCGCCCGCACCGGGGCCGGGCCCGCCGACCCGGCCGAACCCCGGACCGCCGGACCGGGCCCCGAGGAGAGGGCGTACGTCGACGTGGCGGTCGTCGGCGCCGGCGTCATCGGCTGCATGACCGCCCGGGAGGTCCTGCACCGCAGCCCCGGCACCACCGTCATGGTCCTCGACCGCGACGCCGTCGGTTCCGGCGCCACCCGCCGCTCGGCCGGGCTGCACTTCCCCCGGGGCGCCACCGACCGGGTCCGGCGAATGACCGAGTACAGCCAGGACTGGTACGAGGAACTGCGGGCGGCCCAGCCCGGCGTGCCCGTCCACCCGCTCGGGATGACGGTGATCTGCGGCGCGGGTCCGGATGCGCAGGCCGCGCTGCACACGGCGTACGTGCCCACCGCCCGGCTGCGCCCCGCCCCCGGCCCGGTCGCCGCAGGCCGGGTCGCGGTGCCCGACGGCAGTGCGGCCTGGACGGCCGACGGCTGCCAGTACGCCGACGTGGGCGCGCTCACCGCGCGGATCGCTCGCGCCCTGCGCCCGTACGCCGCCTTCCGCGAGGGCGTACGGGCCACGGCGGTCCACCCCGGCCCGGATCACGTCGTGCTCCGCCTCGGCACGGGCGCCCAGGTCACCGCCGGCCGGGTGGTCCTCGCCCCCGGGCCCTGGCTCGACGACCCGGCGTGGGCCGAGGCCCTCGAACCGCTCGGGCTGCGGGTGAAGAAGATCGTGGCCCTGCACGTGGACATCCCGCCGTCCGCGGGGGACGGCGCGGTGGTGTTCCACGACGAGGATGCCTTTCTGCTGCCGCTGCACGAGCGCGGCCACTGGCTGTTCAGCTACACCTGCCAGGAGTGGGACGTCACCCCGGACCGGCTGTGGGGCGGGGTATCTCCGCAGAACCTGTACGAAGCACGCGAGCTCCTGGCCCGCTACGCGCCGGAGTTCGCCGCACACTGCGCCTCTGGCCGGGTCTTCTGCGATGCCTACCACCCCGGTGGCTCCGGCCCGGTGGTCAGGGCACTCGACGCCGCGGGCCGCCTCGTCTTCGCGGGCGCGGCCGGCGGCTCCGGCTACCGGCTGGCCCCCGCCGTCGCGGCGGATGCGGCCGGCCTCCTGCACCTCCAGCGCACCCCGACGGACGAAACGAGGAAACCGAAGTGATCATCAGCAGGTACGACCCGGAGGCGCTCGGTGCGGCGTTCGGCATCGACATGAGCGCCATCGACGGCCTCGGTGTCGGTGCGGGCTGGGGCCGGGTGGCGCCGGGCGTCCGCTCCACCGGCCACCACCACGACGAGACCGAGTGCTTCGTGATCGTCGCCGGCCGCGGTGAGTTCGTCGTGGACGGCGCCCGTCATCTCGCGGAGCCGGGTACCGTCGTCCTCTTCGAACCCTTCGAGTCACACGTCCTGGAGAACACCGGGGACAGCGATCTGGTCTTCGTCACCCAGTACTGGCGCGACCCGCGCCGGGCCCTGACATCGGCGGCCGACACCGGGCGCGCCTCCTTCGGCGACCGCCCCGTCTTCGTCTTCTCCACCCCGCCGACCCCCAACGGAGACCTGCACCTGGGCCACTTGTCCGGCCCCTACCTGGGCGCCGACGCCTACGTCCGCTTCCAGCGCATGACCGGCGCGGAGGCATACCACCTGACGGGCAGCGACGACCACCAGAGCTACGTGGTCACCGCCGCCGCCAAGGAGGGCCGGACCCCCGCCGAGACGGCCGCCCACTACAGCGCCGAGATCGCCGAGACGCTGCGGCTGATGGACGTTCCCATCGACCAGTACACGGTGACCAGTACCGACCCCGGGTATCCGGACGGTCTGAGGGAGTTCTTCGCCCGCGTCATCGCCTCCGGCGTCGTCTCCGTGGAGGAGACCGACGCCCTCGTCGACGCGGAGAGCGGCCGTTACCTGTACGAGGTGGACGTGAGCGGCGGCTGCCCGCACTGCCCCGCGCACACCGGCGGCAACATCTGCGAGGAGTGCGGTGAGCCGAACCTGGTGCACGACCTCACCGCCCCCGTCTCGGCGCAGTCCTCCGCCCCGCCCCGCCGAGAGCGGATCAGCCGTTACTCCCTGCCCGTACACGCCTTCCGCGACACCGTCCGCGAACACCACCGCCTCGGCCGGGTTCCGGCCCGCCTCGCCGAGCTCGCGCGGCGCGTCTTCGACCGCCCCCGGTTCGACCTGCCCCTCACCCACCCGGCCGAATGGGGGGTGCCCCCGGCCGGCCGGGAGGTGCCCGGCCAGGTCATCTGGGTGTGGCCCGAGATGAGCTACGGCTTCCTGCACGCGATCCAGTCGCTCGGCGCGCGGCTCGGCCGGCCGTGGAAGGCCGCGGACCCGGCCCCCGACTGGAAGATCGTCCACTTCTTCGGCTACGACAACAGCTTCTACCACTCACTGCTCTACCCCGTCCTCTACGAACTGGCCCACCCGGACTGGGAAGCCGACATCGACTACCACGTCAACGAGTTCTACCTGCTGGAAGGCAGCAAGTTCTCCACCAGTCGGCGCCACGCCCTCTGGGGCAAGGACATCCTGAGCCCCGACACGGTCGACGCCGTCCGCTACTTCCTCGCCTCCACCCGCCCCGAGGGAAGGCGCACCGACTTCCGGCGCTCCGCCTACGAGGCCACCCTCACCCACACCCTCATCGGCACCTGGCAGCACTGGCTGAACGACCTCGGCGCCCGCGCCGCCAAGTACTACGGCGGCCGCGCCCCGGACGCCGGGAACTGGACCCCCGAACACTCCGCCTTCCTCGCCCGGCTCGGCACCCGGCTGGCCGCCGTCACCGGAGCGCTCGGCCCGGCGGGCTTCTCGCTCCGGGATGCCGCGGCCGAACTCGCCGGCCTGGTCGAGGACGCCGCCCGCTTCTCCGCCGCCCAGCGGCTGCGCGCCGACGACCCGGCCTGGGCGGACGAAACCCGTACGGCCGTCGCACTGGAGCTGGCCGCCGCCCGCCTGCTCGCCACCGTCGCGGCACCCGTCGTACCCCGCTTCGCGGCGCACCTCGCGCGGCGCCTGGACCTCCCCGCCCCCTCGGTCTGGCCCGACACCGTCGAACTGCTCCGCCCCGGCAGCCGCGTGACCTTGGCGTCGGCGGTGTTCTTCCGTCAGCCGCTCCCCGCGGGCGCGGACGTGGCCTGACCGGGCCGCGGGCGGCACGGCGCTATCACCCCCCGCGCGCGGTGCGCGACCGGCCCGTGCGTCCGCCGGGCGCAGAGGACCAGGGGCGCAGCTCAGGAAGTGCTGACGACGGCTTTGCCGAAGGGGCTGCCGGTGGGGGGAGACCGGTCCATGACGGGCCGGAGGCCATGGTCCCGATGAAGGTGTTCATCGCGGCGAACGGGGCGCGGCTGGCGGCACCGGAGGCGCCGCCGGTGAGCGCACCGGCCCCGTCGGGTGCGGCCGCGTAGTCCACGACGTCGTCGGCTCCGAGGCCGCGCAGCCGGGCGGCCTTGCCGGCACTGCTGGTCGTGGCGATCACCCGCACGCCGAGCGCCTCGGCGAACTGGAGCGCGCGGGGACGGCGACGAGCGCGTCCACGTCGATCTCGGTGAGCATGCCGTCGAGCGAGCCGCCGCGCCGGGGCAGGTGCTCCGCGGCGAACGGTCCGCCATGGCCGTGCACGCCCCGCGGCCGCTGACCAGTTCCCCGCTCGGTGCGGGCACCGTCTCCGGATCGAGGTCAGCGCGACCGGGACACGGACCTGCCGCACCCGTTCATCTCCGGCCGCGGCAAGATCCGCGGCCGCCGCCGCGTGCCCCGAGGCGCCGCCGCCCTCGCTCCGCCCCGGACGGTCAGGCGGCGAAGGCCGGCCCTGCCGCGTACGGGTCGGGACGGACACGCGGGGCTCGTGGCTCGTGGCTCGTGGCCGGACGACGAATCGCGGACGAGCGGGCAGTCGGTCCTCTTGGCCTGACGCCAGCTATATTTCGATCCGAACGTCCGACATGCGCAGACGGGGTGCACAAGATGGCTGAGGTTGCCGGGGTCGCTGCCCCATCCGACGGCGCCGCCATCCGCGAGCCGGTCCCCGGCTGGGTGTACCTGTGGGCCATGGCGATGGCCGCGTGCGGCGTCGTGATCCTGGTCGGCGCCGGATGGCTGGACGCGGCGGCGGTGCAGGCCTGGCGGACCGTCTGTCTCGCCGTCACCGTACAGGCGCTGCCGTTCCTGCTGCTCGGCACGGCGCTGTCCGGTGCCATCAACGCCTTCGTGCCCGAGCGCGTGTTCACCCGGGTGCTGCCCAAGCGGCCGGCGCTCGCCGTCCCGGTCGCCGGCCTGGCCGGAGTGGTGCTGCCCGGCTGCGAATGTGCGTCGGTCCCGGTCGCCAACAGTCTGATCGGCCGAGGAGTCACCCCGGCCGCGGCCTTCGCCTTCCTGCTGTCCGCCCCCGCCATCAACCCCGTCGTACTGACCGCCACGGCCATCGCCTTCCCCGGCCATCCCGCCATGGTCCTGGCCCGGCTCCTCGCCTCGCTGGCCACCGCCGCGGTCATGGGCTGGCTCTGGCTCTGGCTGGGCCGCGAGGAGTGGCTGCGTCCTGCCGCGCGGTACACCGGTCATCAGACGGGGGGCAGCCGTTGGAGCGAGTTCCGGCTCGGTTTCCAGCACGACTTCCTGCACGCCGGGGGATTCCTGGTCCTCGGAGCGATGGCGGCGGCCACCTTCAACGTGGCGGTCCCGCGCTCGGTCCTCGACGTGGTCTCCGGCTCGCCCTGGCTGTCCGTGTTCTTCCTGGCGGCACTCGCCATCGTCCTCGCGGTGTGCTCCGAAGCCGACGCCTTCGTGGCGGCCTCGCTCACCGGCTTCTCGCCCCTGGCGCGGCTGACGTTCATGGTGGTCGGCCCGATGGTCGACCTGAAACTCATCGCCCTGCAGGCGGGCACGTTCGGCCGGGCCTTCGCGGTCCGCTTCTCCACCGCCACGACAGTCGTGGCGGTGCTGTCCAGCGTCCTGATCGCAGGAGTGCTGCTGTGAAACGGTCGGCACAGACGTTCCTGCTCCTCCTCATCGGCTCCGGCCTGCTGCACGTCTCGCTGTTCACCGACCTGTGCCTGAGGTACGTCAAGCCGGGCATGCGGCCCGTACTGATCGTCTCCGGTCTCCTGCTGCTGGTACTGGCGGCAGCGGACGCCTGGTCCCACCGCAGCCCGGGCGCGCGGCGCAGGGCCGCAAAGACCCCCGAACCCGACGACATGGTCGAGCCCGCGCACGCACACACACACGGTCACGACCATTCCAGTGTCCCCCGGGTGGCCTGGCTGCTGTTCCTGCCCGCCCTGAGCCTGCTCGTGTACGCCCCGCCCGCCCTCGGCTCGTACACCGCCTCCCGCGACACCGCCAAGGTCGTCACGGAGCAGCAGAGCTTCGAGCCGCTGCCCGCCACCTCACCGCTGCCGATGACCCTCACGCAGTTCACGCGACGGGTGCAGCAGGACAGCACCCAGGCCATCAAGGGACGTACGGTCCAGATGAGCGGCCTGGTCACGCTCGATCAGGGGCATGACGGCTGGTACCTCACCCGGATCATCATCTCGTGCTGCGCCGCGGACGCACAGTCCGTAAAGGTCCGCGTCCACGGCGCACCCTCCCTGCCCGCCGACACCTGGGTCTCGGTCACCGGCACCTGGCACCCCGGCGGCACGCTCGGCACGCAGTCCGCCCCGGCCGAACTGGACGCCCTCACGGTCGAGGAGATCGACCGGCCGGTAAACGGGTACAGCGACAGTCTGCCGCTCGTCCCCTCGGGGTGACAGCTCCCTGACGGGAACCCCGACATACGGATCGGCTCAAACGGAACTGGCCCACCGCGAACCCCTGGCGACAGCCGGCCGGGCGTGGCGCGACGGACGTGGTGGTTCCTGGCCGACCGCATCACGGCAACCCGGCCGCGGTGAGTGTGGAGGCGAAACGGGGCAGCCCTCAGGCAGGCGGGACCAGAAGGGCCGCCGCCGAGGTGGCGTGCTTCAGGGAGGCGGCGCGGTCGGCGCCGCGCTGTCCGAGCACCACCCGGGTGCTCAGTCCGTCCAGCAGCGCGAGCAGCTCGGACGCACGGGCGGCCACGTCCAGGCCGGCGGCGAAGCGTCCCTGGGCCACGCCCTTGGCGAGCAACGCTTCCAGGTCCCGCTGCCAGCCGTCGTCCATCTCTTGCTGGGCTGCGCGCAGGTCTTCGTTGGAAGGGATGCGGGCCCACAGCTCGATCCACAGGGTCCAGCGGGGGTCGCGGGGGCCGCGCGGCAGGTAGAGCTCCAGGAACAGCGCGAGCTTGCGGTGCGCGGTGATCCGGCGCTCAAGCAACTTCGCGCGCTCCACGGCGAGTTGTTCCTCGCTCCAGCGCAGAGCCGCCAGCAGTAGCCGGTCCTTCGTGCCGAAGTAGTAGAGGATGTGGCCGCCACTGGTGCCGAGGCGCTCGGCGAGCGCGGACATGGTGAGCTCCGCGAGGCCGCCCTCGGCGATCGCCGCCATGGCCTCTTCCAGCATCCGCTCTTGGGCGATCCGTCCGTCGCGCCGTCGCGCCGACCCCGCTGCTCCCGCCACCCGTGCCCGCCTTTCCGATCTTCGTGGCCCGACCTTATCCCGGACAAGGTCTTGACGCGGTCCCGTCCGGCGGCGCATCTTGAATGCCATTCAAGAACTTAGAACGTCATTCAAGGTTCATGGGGTCCACAGTCAGGGGTACGGCGCATGGCGCAGCAGGACACGACGGCCGATGTCGACGAGGTGTTCCGGGTCGAGACCCACGGCATCGACCCCATTCCCGACGCGGAGCGGCACGGAAGCGCCCGGGACCTCTTCTGGCTCTGGTTCGGCTCCAACCTCACCTTCACCTACGTGATCAACGGCGCCCTCGCCGTGGCCTTCGGCCTCTCCTTCTGGCAGGCCACCGCCGTGGTCGTGGTCAGCGGACTGTCCTTCTTCGCGGTCAGCGCCGCCGGCCTCAGCGGCATCCGCACCGGCACCGCCACCCTGGTCATCTCCCGGGCCGCCTTCGGCGTCCGCGGGAACTTCCCGGCCGGCGTCCTGAACTGGGTGGTGAGCATCGGCTACACCATCGTCAACACCGTGGTCGGCACCCTCGCCCTGGAGGTGTTCTTCGCCGAGGTGGGACTGGGCGCCGGGACCGCGGTACGGGCGCTCGCGCTCGGGATCACGCTCGCGCTCACCTTCGCCGTCGCGATGTGGGGCCACGCCACGGTCCAGTTCGCCGAGCGCTGGATGGCGTACGTCCTCGCCGTCGGTTTCGGCGCGCTCCTCGTCTTCGTCCTGCCCGGCGCCGAGACCGCCGCTCCGGCCGCCGCCGCCCCCGGCCTGTCCGGCTGGAGCCTGGCCTTCGTCGTGATGCTGGCCGGTCCCTTCTCCTACCTGCCGATGCCCGCCGACTACACCCGCTACCTGCCCCGGACCACCTCGCTGAAGTCGATCACCTGGATGGGGGCGCTCGGCGGGATCCTCTCCTCCGTCGCGCTCGGCGTCGCCGGGGTCGCCGCCGCCACCCGGACCGACATGACAGATGCGGTGGCAGGGGCCGAGAGTCTGCTTCCGAGCTGGTTCAAGCCGGTGTTCCTGGCCCTGGTCCTCGGTGGCTCCGTCACCAACTCGATCATCACCCTCTACTCCTCCAGCCTGAACCTGCAGGTCCTCGGCATCCCGTGGAGCCGCGCCCGCGCCATCGTGATCAGCGCTACGGTCACCGCAGCCGGATCGCTCGCCGCGCTCTTCCTGACCGACTTCACCACCTCGCTGCTCTCGTTCCTCTCGCTGCTGATCATCGTGTTCGCGCCCTGGGGCGGGGTCTTCCTCGCCGACATGCTGCTGCGCCGCTGCCACTACGACTCCGACGCACTCCACAGCGGGAGCGCCGGCGCTTACTGGTACCGGGCCGGCTACCACCCCGCAGGCATGGCCGCGCTGCTCGCCGGCATGGCCTTCGCCGCCCTGACCTGCGACTCCGAGCTGTGGACCGGCCCGCTGGTGGCCCCGCTCGGCGGCGCCGACCTCACTCTGCTCGGCTCGGTCGTCTCCGCGCTCACGTACGCGGCCCTCGCCCGGCGGACGCTGCGCCCGACGTACGCCCCGGCCGCCTGAACGCGACGTACTCGCCGCCCGCGCCCCTCGACTCGCCCCGTACGCCCCTCGCGCACGCCTACGTGCGCCCCTTGTGCGCCCCCCGTGGGCGAGGGGGACGTACCCGCCCCGCCCCCGTACTGCCACCTCTGCACAGGAGCACCGACCATGCCGCACCCCATCCCTGCCGATCTGTTGCTCACCGGAGCCCGTATCCACACCGTCGACCCTGACCTCCCCGAGGCCGAGGCCCTGGCCGTGTCCGACGGCCGGATCGTCTGGATCGGCCCGGACGCGGAGGCCCTCGCGTGGGCGGGCCCGGACACCGAGCGGATCGATGCGGGCGGCCGGCTGGTGCTGCCCGGCTTCATCGACGCCCACAACCACGTCCGGCTCGGCTCCGACGACGCGTGCGTACAGCTCGCCGGGGTGCGCACGCTGGAGGCGATCCTCGACCGGATCGGGGCCTGGCGCGAAGCCCACCCGGACGCCGCGTGGATCGAGGCCGAAGCGTTCGACTACTCCGCGATCCCCGGCGGCCGGATGCCCACCGCCGCCGACCTGGACCCGGTCACCGGGGACGTCCCGGCGATCGTGCTCTCGTACGACGTGCACACTGCCTGGCTGAACACGGCGGCGATGCGCCGGCTCGGGGTCGCGAAGGACCGCACCGACCTGCCCTTCGGCACCGCGGCCGTCGACCCGGAGAGCGGCGAACCCACTGGCTTCGTCAAGGACTTCGCCATCAAGGGACTCTCCCGGGACGGCCACCGGGCGCTGCGCGAGCTCGGGGTGCCGTGGGCCTCGCCGGACCGGCAGTACGGCCGGCTGGCCAAGAGCCTGGACGATGCGATCGGCTTCGGCATCACCACGGTGGTGGAACCGCAGAACTCCCTGGACGACCTGGAGCTGTACGAGCGGGCCCGCGCCGAAGGCCGGCTGCGCTCGCGGATCGTCGCGGCGCTCTTCCACCCGCGCGGCACCACGAAGGAGGAACTCGACGCGTTCGCGGCGGCGGCCCGGACGTACGCGGGAGACCGTCTGCGGGTGGGGCCGCTCAAGCTGTACATCGACGACGTGGTCGAGCCGCGCACGGCCGCGCTGCTGGAGCCGTACACCGGCTGCGGGGCACACCGGGGCGAGACCTTCTACCCGGCGGAGGAGTTCGCGGAGCTGCTGGCGCGGCTGGACGCGCGCGGATTCCAGTGCTTCGTGCACGCCACGGGCGACCGGGGAATCCGTACGGTCCTGGACGCCGTGGAACACGCCCGTACGGTCAACGGGCCGCGGGACGCCCGCCACCAAGTGGTGCACGTGGAATGCCTGGACCCGGTGGATGTGCCGCGCTTCGCCGGGCTCGGCGTGGTGGCCTGCATGCAGCCGAGGCACTGCGCGCCGGAGATCGCCGGGCCCGGCCAGGACTGGGCGGAGAACGTGGGCGAGGGCCGCTGGCACAAGGCGTGGCCGATGCGGAGCCTGCACGAGGCCGGCGCGGTGCTGGCGTTCTCGAGCGACTGGAACGTGGCCGAGATGGACCCGATGATCGGGATCTACACGGCGGTCACCCGCCGCCCGCTGGGCGGCGGCGATCCGTGGCAGCCGGCCGAGACGGTGGACGTCGCGACGGCGGTGTACGGCTACACGATGGGCTCGGCGTACGCCAACTTCCTGGAGAAGGACCGGGGTTCGCTGACGGCGGGCAAGGCGGCCGACTTCGTGGTGCTGTCCCGGGACATCCTGGCCGTGGCCCCGGAACGCATCCCGGGCACGGTGGCCGAGACGGTGGTGGTCGCGGGCGAGGTAGTCCACCGGGCCGCCTCGCGGCCGGGGTCATAGGCGCGACGGCCGGCGGTACCCGACCGGAGCGGGCACAGGATGTCGGGTGCGGCAGGCTTGGTCCTTCCTAACGTTGGTGATCGAAAGGGAAGGAGGCCGGGGTTGCTGGATCGGCTGAACCACGCCATGGAGCACATCGAGGGTCACCTCGAACACCACATAGAGGTGTCCGAATTGGCCCGCATCACGGTCACGTCTGAGTACCACTTCCGGCGGCTGTTCTCGTCACTGGCGGGTATGCCGCTGTCGGAGTACATCCGACGTCGGCGGCTTACCGTCGCCGGGGCGCCAGGCGTACCGGCGCGGCTCTGAACTCGCAGCCCCGGCTGTCCTTCCGCCTCACCGTCGAAGGGATGCTCCGGATGGTCTGCCTCAGGACCCGGAAGGCGTGGTGTCGGCGACCGTCCGCCTGTCGGACGGCTTCGAGGAGGGACGTGAACTCGACTACTACCACGCTGTGGTGACCGCCGCTGCCGAGTTGCCCGAGGACCTCGAAGCGCTGCACTGCCCGGCGGGCACCTGGGCCGTGTTCGAGACCACCGGGCCGTTCCCGCAGGCGGTGCAGCAGATGTGGGGTGACGTGGCCGCCCAGTGGATCCCGTCGAACCCGTACGAGTACCGCCCGGGGCCCGAGATCCTGCGCACTCGCCGCTCTTAGGACGATCCGGCGCGGTCCGACGCGCAACTGTGGATCCCGGTGACCCGCACCACGGACTGAGCCGGCATCGCCACGCCGGGCGGCGAGCGGGGTGAGCGCGTTCCTCTTCCTGGCTCAGCCGTTCGCGATGACTCAGTAGTGGACCGCAGCGCAGGTGACCGTGGTCTTGCCGTCTGCCGTCTTCACTACGTACTTGGTGCCGGTGAGACCGCCGAGGTCGAACCTTCCCGACTTGTCGATGGGGACCGAGCCCGAGGTGGAGCCGGAGTAGGTGACCGTCGTGCCGGCAGGGAATCCTTCACCCCACACGTGATACCTGCCGTCCGACTCCGTCTCGATGTTGCACTTTGCGGCTGAGGGGGCCGTGGTGGTCGAGGCGTGGGCGGCGACGGTGGGGCCCACGGCGAGAGCGGGGGCCAACAAGAGCGTGAGTGCTGCAAGACGACGTGTCTGGTTCATCGTTCAACCTGCCTTGGACGCTGACTGTGCGGCGCCGGTGAGGCGTGACGGCTTCGACACCCGTGGCAGCGGTCGAGCCGCTACGCCCTACTGGTGGTGAATCCACACTATCGTCAGGTTTGTCACTCGGCATCTCACGGCTCGCTTTGGCGGAAGTGGGCAGCGCGGCCGGGACCACTCCGCGCCACTCCTGCGTTTCCCACCGGCGACGCGCTGGTTCGGCCGCTGGGTGGCCGAACGGAAGGCGGCGCAGTCCCTCGCGTACTCGATGGTCATGATGCTGGAGGGTGCGTTCATGCTCAGCCGGGCTGCCCGCGATCCGGAACCGCTGCGGGTGGCCGGCTGATCGATGGCCCAGCTGCGGCGCACGACCATCACTCAGGCTGGCGAGGACTGATCCCGAACAGCGAGCACAGGCCTCGGGGCAGGCAACGCCCCGCAAGACGGTCAGAAGATCATCGCCGGTCATGTCGTCGGCGTTCTCGGACCATAGCCGCGTAATCCCGCGGCCGATCGGCTGGCCACCTCGGCTGCGCATCCGGTCCGGACGGCCCAGGCGGCCCAGCGCCCGACAGCTGTGAGGCTGATGCCGAGCAGGCGCTGATGGACCGCGGGCGGCATCTGAGTGCAGAGATCAAGCAGGGCCGCGCATGGTCCGGCCTCGGTAGGGAGTCCGATCTTGCGGAGGCGCCGGCTGAGCCCCACCGGCTGCTCCTCCCGTGGGCTCGCTTCTCCGCAGGTGCGCCACGAATGACTCCCATAGTCATGAACTTGGCTTGACGAAGGCGGATTTGAGGCGCAGTGCAGCAGCTGCTCCGGCGGTATGGAGCGCCCTGGGCCGGACGCGCCGCCAGTGGTTGCCGGCCGAGCCGGGTACTGGGCGGCCCCGGCTGCTCGTCGGTCCTCCCACGGCCACGGTTACGGCCACGGCCCGACACGCGACGGCGGCGGTGTCGGCAGCCGCCTCGGCCAGCCCGCGTTTGGAGGATGGAGCCCGTCATGTGGCCCCACCGGCCTGTTGACTCGGGCTGGTTAAGGGCAGATCAACTGAACCTTAAGGCTGCCTGTTTTCCACGGCCGTGCTTCGGTCAAGGCCGTCTGTGCGAGCGCCGCGCTGACGTCGCTTCAAGGGAAGTGGGGTTGTGACCTGCTTCTTTGAAGGTTGTGTATGAGCCTCAAGTCGAGGTGGCGTGCCGCGTAGAGCCCGAAACCTCTTCAGGGACGGAATTTGTAAGGCGGTGACAAGACTGCACTGGCTCATCACGTCGGCCCGTATGAAGGACACGGAGACAGCATCCATCGGATCGAGGAGTGTCAATGTCCCGGAAGCGGACCATGAGTTCCCAGAAGAAGATCGTGCTTTCTGTCGTAGCGGGAGCACTGGTGACCGGAGGATTCGTCACCACGATGGCGACCGGCAATGCCGCCGTCCCGGACGTCGTGTGTCCTGGGTCGACGGTGACGTTGTCGGGTGAGGCGGGTGCGCCGGCGGCGAGCAGTGGGACGTTCCCGGTGGGGACGAAGTTGAAGGTGACGAATCTGGACAACGGTCAGGCGACGACGGTGACGGTGAACGGTCCGTCGGGCAGTTGTGTCCTGTTGAACAACGCGGCCTTCGACAAGGTGCGGGAGCCGGGCAAGAATCTGATCCGGCGTGCCCGCATCGAGCGCGTGGCGGCTGGGGGCGGGAACGCCTCGACCGGATCGGGGGGCGCTCCCGGACCGGCCGGTGTGCAGGTGCCGCCCGCCACCGGAGAGGTGGTGTGTCCTGGGTCGACGGTGACGTTGTCGGGTGAGGCGGGTGCGCCGGCGGCGAGTAGTGGGACGTTCCCGGTGGGGACGAGGTTGAAGGTGACGAATCTGGACAACGGTCAGGCGACGACGGTGACGGTGAACGGTCCGTCGGGCAGTTGTGTCCTGTTGAACAACGCGGCCTTCGACAAGGTGCGGGAGCCGGGCAAGAATCTGATCCGGCGTGCCCGCATCGAGCGCGTGCGCTGAGCGACCGGAGCCGATGCGGGCACCGAAGCTACGGCGGGGCACGAGCGGCGGCACAGGCCCGTGACCGCCGTCCTCCGCACCAACAGCCCGGACGCAGTGCCGAGCTGCCGCGCGACGTCGACCTATGGAAAGGTGTGCCCACCCAACAGTTTCCAGGCCGTGCAGATCCCCGACCACCTGTCCCCCGGGGCGACGGACACCGTTCCACCGGCTCGCCGGTGCGGATCGCCGACGTACCGATCTGGTGATGCCGGGCGTCCACCACGCTCACGCGGCGAGGGTCCGCGCCAGCGCGCCGTTCTGGCCGGGGGTGGGGCGAGTTCGCTCTGGCCGAGCAGCTGCCGTACGGCTTCGGGGCCGTGGCCGCGTCGTGCGGCGGCGGGCCGTCCGAGGTCCCGCACCATCTGGCCTACGACGGTGCGGCGTACGAGGAAGAGGCCGCCCGGGCCTGCTCACGCCCTGTGAGGCGGACCCCCTCCGCCCCTTCTCCTCCCGGAGCCACGGGCAAGGGAATCTCCGCTGCTGGCGGGGCGGAGAATGCTGCGGGGAGGTGTGCCGCCCTGCAAGCGGCCGGGCCCGCCTGACGGGACGCCCGATGCCCTCCGCAGTCGGGCCGTCGGGCCGTCGGGCGGTCGGTGCATCGGCGGACGCCACCACGCCCCGCACCCGGTCGGTGGCCGGATCGGCGGTCTTTCGGCATCGGCGCGTGGCGAGGTACGACAGGTACGACCGGGCCCCCGTCCCCCTCCCCGCTCCCGCCGAACGCCACGGAGGCACACCCCCGATGACCCCCATCGGCATGACCAGCTTCGACGACGTGTACGCCCTCCCCGACCCGCGCGGCTACTTCTGCGCCCTCGGGCCGTACGCGTACCAGACCCCCGGCCACGCCCAGCCGGTCTTCCGCGCGCTCACCGCCGAACTCGGACCGGGCCGGCGTACGGTCCTCGACCTGTGCTGCTCCTACGGGATCAACGCCGCCCTCCTCAACCACGACGTCACCCTCGACGATCTCTACGCGCGCTACACCTCGGCCGCGGCGGCCCGACTCAGCACCGCCGAACTCGCCGACCTGGACCGGGACTACTACGCCGCACGCCGTCGCCCGGACGCCGTGCGGGCCGTCGGCGTTGACGTGTCACGGGCCGCCCTGGATTACGCGGTGGCCGTCGGGCTGCTCGACGAAGGGCACTGCGTGGATTTGGAGCGCACGGAGCCGGGGGAGCGGTTGCGCGGCTCGCTCGCCGGGACGGGCCTGATCACCGTGACGGGCGGCACCAGCTTCCTCACCGAACGCACCTTCGTCCGGTTGTTCACCGCCATCGGCCACCCCGTGCCGGTCGCCGCCTTCGTGCTGCGCACTCACGACTACGGGGCGATCTGCGGCTGCCTGCGGTCGTACGGCCTCACCGTCGAGCGGGCCGCCACCACCCAACCACAGCGCCGCTTCACCGACCGCGGGGAGCAGCAGCGCGCGGTGGCCACCGTCACCGCCTTCGGCGAGGACCCCGCAGGCAAGGAATCGGCAGGATACTTCCACACCCGCCTGCACCTGGCCCGCTGAACGCCCCCAGCCCCGGACGAGGACCAGTTCGGCAGCACGTCGTCGCGCTGTGACCTGACCCGTGTACGCACCTGACGGCTCCTTCGCCCGATGCCCGTGGGGGTGCCGGCGAACCGCGGCATGAGCTGTACGGACCGCCGACCGGGTGGCCAGTCTGCCTAAGCTGTACGGCAGAGGCGCCATAAGCGGTGAAGGCTGCTGGTGGCAGCGCCGTTGAACTCGGAAAACCACTCGGCGGTGAGCTTGTTCTGCCGACAAGGGCACCACTATGGAACTCACAGCGCCGGTCAGCAGCGGCCAGTTATGGGCAGATGACACCGGAGGGGGTGGCCCTCCGCTGGTGCTTTGCACCCGGGCGTCGGGGATTCGCGCATCTGGGACCCGATCCTGCCGAAGCTGACCGAACGTCACCGAGTGATCCGCTACGAGGTGCGGGGCTACGGGCGATCCCCGCAGCCGACCCGTGCCCTATTCGCTCCTCGATGACCTGGTGGCTGTTCTTGATCACTTCGGGCTGCGCGAATGGGCGGCAGCCGGTGCCGATGAGGACGCCGTGGCCCAGTTGCGGGCTGCCGCTCCGGCGTGGCTTACCGAGGGTGCGTCCCAGCAGGGGGACCCGCCCGCGTTCGACCGGCTCCACGAGCTGGACACGCCGACCGTGGTCATGGTGGGGGACCTGGACCGACCGGGGCTGATCACGTGCAACGAGGAGGTAGCCGCACGAACCCCTGGCTGCCGCCTCCTGAGGATGCCCGGCGTCGACCATCTTCCGCCGCTGCGCGTTCCTGGCCTGGTTGCCAACACTGTTCTGGACTACTGCGGCGGAAAGGTGCTCGGACAACGCGCCCGAGGACCGGCCCTGACCTGCCCATAGCGTGTCCTGTCCGGGGCAGCCAGGAGATGACAGCCCCGACACGGGATCTGCTGAGCAGCGGGCGCCGCGCTCATGCCGCACGCGGCCCTCGGCCGTGCTCTACGGTGTGGACCGTTCGACGCTCTCACATGCGGTGCGCGAGGTGAGGCCGCTGCTCGTGGCGCGGGCTGCGCGGTGCCCGACTTGCCGGGAGCGGGGCATCGAACCCTGGAGGACCTGTTTGCACACGCCGACGCCGAGGGGGTGCGCCTTCGGATGGACGGCACGGAGGTGCGGGTCCGCCGTCCCCTGGCCGGCCGCAGCGGATGCCGTCGCCGAGCGCCTCGCCCGCGGGTGCATGAACTTGGACAGCTGCCAACTGCTCTCCTCCGGTACACCCGGAGACAGCGCCTGAAGCCGGCTACGTTCCCGAGCCGTCGGCGGCGATCAGGTTCTGGAGCGAGGGCCGCTCCGATGAGTCGGCCGGGCGTTCCGCCGTGACGAGCCAGGACGTGCTGCGCAGCCGGACCGTGGCGTCCGTCGCCTCATGGTTGCGCAGATGGTTGGTCAGGGTGCGGCGGGCGGCAACCTGTGCAGGCGCATCGACCTGCTCCATCAGGTGGCGACCGGGGCCGGTTTCCAGCAGGAACCCTGCCGCGTCCTCGGCTCCCCGTCCCCATACCCCGTAGGCCTGCGTCTGGTTGATGGTGATACCGGTGAATCCGGCCGCTTCGAGGACGCCGTGGACCCGGTCCGGGGCAGCCAGGGAGAACATGCCGGGCTGCCCCGGCCGCCCGAAGTCGCCGATCGGCAGGAAGTCGCGCAGTGCGGCCAGCGCCAGGACCCAGTCGTTGAGTGCGGCATCGGCCGGGCAGACGAACGCCAGGCGTCCGCCGGGCCGCAGCGCCCGGCGGACATTGTCGAATGCCGCGACGGGGTCGGCGAAGAACATCACCCCGTAGCGACTGATCGCCGCGTCGAACGCGCCCGCCTCGAAAGGGTGTGCCTGCGCATCGCCTTGCGTGAAGGAGGCGTTGGTGATGCCCTCCCGCTCTGCTCGGGCTCGTGCCTGGGCGAGCATCGGGCCGGACAGGTCGAGGCCCAGTGCGCACCCTCGGGGGGCCCGGACCGCAGCGAGGCGCGTGGTCTGGCCGGAGCCGCAGCCGAGGTCGAGGGTCCGGTGATCCACGGCGATGCCGGCGGCGTCGAGGAGTGGCTCGTTGAACCCCTCGTTCACGGCGTTCCAGCGGTCCTGGTTGCCGGCCCAGTGGACCCCTTCAGGGCCGTTCCACGCTTGGGCCTGCTCGGTGTTGACGATGTCTGGCACGACTTCCTCCCATGACGTGTGACCTGGAACGGGCACCTGCCCAAACAGTATGGGCGCGTGCCCATACTGACAATCCCCCGTACTATTGACGAATGGCGCCCCCTTTGAGGGCGACGGAGGTGGAACGGAAGAGGGCTCCATGTCACCGCGCGGAGTGGCGACGCCGAACGTCCGCGAGCGGCTGTTCGCGGCCGCCGAACGCGTCGTGGAAAGGGAGGGGCCCGGCGCGCTCACCAGCCGGTCCGTGACGACCGAGGCGGGCTGCGCCAAGGGGCTGCTGCACGCCCACTTCGCGGGGTTCGATGAATTCGTGGCCGAGCTCTGCCTCGACCGATTCGCGCGAACGGCGGCGAAGGCGCGGGAACTGTCTACGCTCGCCGGACAGGGCACGGTGGCGCGCAACCTCAACGCCGTCGCGCTGGCGCTGTTCGACTCCGGCGGTCCCGCCGTCGCCGGACTGGCCATGAGCCGCCCCAACGCCGCGCTCGTCATCCGCAAGGCCCTGGAAGGAGGCGCGCCCGGATTCACCGCGATCCAGGAGGCCATCACCTGCTACCTGAATGACGAGAGGGAGCTTGGCCGGGTGCCGGAGACCGCCGACCCGGGCACGGTGGCTCTCGCTGTCGTCGGCACCGCCCACCACCTCCTGATGACCAGCTGGCCGGGCGCCCCCGACCCACGGCCCGCCATGACGCGCCTGGTGACCGCGCTGGTGGACAGCCCTTAGACCGCGTCCTGTGCGGTGAGTCGGACGAGCCGTCTGTGGCAGCAGAAGGCGGCGCCGAGGCCGGGGAAGGGCCGCGGAGCGTCCTCACGGTCGGACCCTGGCCCGTGAGGGGCCGCCCTGCAGCGGCCGCGCGTCAGCTCTGTGCGGTGTCGTCGCCCGCCTGCCCGGCGCCCTCAGCTGCGCCCGCCTTCTCGCGCATCTTGCGCACCAGCTCCGCCTTCTGGTCGGCCGCACCCTGGCGGTCGCGGTTGCGGTGCGGACCGTTGTTCTGCCGTTCGGCGCGGGACAGCTTCTTGCGCTGGCCGCCGCCTTGGCCCACGGGGTTGTTGATGTTCTTGCTCACGGTCACGGGTTCTCCCGGTAATGATCGAAGTGATCTACGGATTCAACGATGGGGGACGGGCGGCAATCGACGTTGAAGGACGTCAGCAGGCGCCCATCACGCTCTCAGTCCGCAAAATCGGCGTCTGGAAGAACATGACAAAGACGTTACCCGGTTCCGTCGGCCCCGCAGACCACCTCCCCGAGGTGCGGTACACCTCGATGTCCTCTGCCATCCCGTCCCCTCACCCAGCGAGGGCCGGGCCACAGCGGTTCTCGACCCCCGGCCACCCCCGACGGAAGGCGTCGTGACCGACTCCGAGGACGAAGACCGCACCGACGCCCCCACGCCCGCCGGCACCCCTTCCCGCTCCTCAACGCCCAGCCTTCCCCCGCAACGCTACGAGGGGGGCGCCAACGGCGTCCCTTGGGAGCGGAAGGTGCGGCGGTAGGTGTCGGGTGGCACCCCGACGCTGCGGTGGAAGTGGCGGCGCAGGGTGGTGGCAGTGCCCATACCGGTGGCCACGGCGATGGTGTCCACGGTGGCGTCGGTGGTCTCCAGCAGTTCCTGGGCATGGCGGATGCGCTGGGTGTGGAGCCACTGCAGCGGCGTGGTCCCGGTGAGGTGTTTGAAGTGCCGGCCGAGGTGACGTGAGCTCATGCGGGCCTGCCGGGCCAGGTCCTCCACGGTGAGCGGTTGGTCCAGTCGCTCCAGCGCCCAAGGGAAAAGGTCACTCAGGGGATGGTTGCCCGGCGTGGGGAGGGGGGTGGCTATGAACTGGGCTTGGCCGCCGTCGCGGTGGGGTGGGATGACCAGACGTCGGGCGATCTTGTTGGCGTTGGCCGAACCGTGGTCGAGGCGGACCAGGTGCAGGCACAGGTCCATGGCGGCGGCCTTGCCCGCGGAGGTGAGGACATCGCCGTTGTCGACGTAGAGGACGTCAGGATCGACGGTGGCCGCCGGGTGGCGCCGCGCCAATTCCCCCGTGTGCGCCCAATGTGTGGTGGCGCGCCTGTCATCGAGCAGTCCTGCCGCGCCCAAGACGAAGGCGCCCGTGCACAGCGAGGCCACGCGGGCACCGGCCGCGTGAGCGGCGCGCACCGCCTCGACCAGTTCAGGGGTCGGTTCGCGATCCGTGTCGGCCCAGCCGGGGATGATCACCGTGTCCGCGTACGCGAGATGGTCGAGTCCGTGGTCGGGTTCGAGGCGGAAGCGGCCGACGCGCACCGGGCCGTTTCCGCAGAGGGAGAAGTCGTACCAGGGGTCCACGATGTGGGTCAGGTCGGACCCGAAGATCTCGAGCGCCACGGACAGTTCGTAGTGGAGCATGCCATCGGTGACGGCCAGCGCAACAGTGGGCATGTCCGAAACTGTACGTGGCGTGTCGTTTCCGACGCTCGTGCGGGTGCTGCCTCGAAGACAGGATGGGGGAGGTCAGGCGCTGCGGATCGACGGCGCAGCGGGCGTTCGAGTGCACGGGGGCAGTCTCATGGGATCAGGTCAACTGGTAGCGGTGTTCGGCGCGTACGGTCACACGGGGCGGTTCGTGGTCGCAGAGCTGGCCAGGCGCGGGTTCGTCCCGTTGCCGTCCGGGCGCAACGCGCAGGCCCTGGAGGAGCTGGCCGACGAGCACGGGCTGGAGGCCCGGGTAGCGTCGGTCGAGGACCCGGCTTCGCTGGACCGGGCCCTGGCGGGAACGGCGGCGGTCATCAACTGCGCCGGCCCCTTCGCCTCGACCACCGGCCCCGTCATCGAGGCCGCGCTGCGCGCGGGGATCCCGTACCTGGACGTGGCGGCCGAGCTCGAGGCAAATCTCGACACCTTCGCCCATTACCGCGAGCGGGCCCGGGACGCCGGAGCGGTGATCGTCCCGGCCATGGCCTTCTTCGGCGGCCTTGGCGACCTGCTGGCCACCGCGGCGATGGGCGACTGGACCGACGCCGACGAGGCCCACATCGCCTACGCCCTCAGCAGCTGGCACCCCACCGCCGGCACCCGGCTCTCGGGCAAGGTCTCCCGCGAGCGGCGCGGCGACCACCGCCTGCGCTACAGCGGCGGGCAGTGGGAGCGCCGCACGGACCAGGCGCCCACCCTGGAGTGGACCTTCCCGGATCCGATGGGGCCCCGGCAGGTGATCGGGGAGTTCACGATGGCGGACGTCATCACCGTCACCCAGCACTTGTCGATCCCCGATGTGACCACCTACATGACCGTCGAGGCGGTCCGGGACATAGCCGCCCCCCACACGCCGGCCCCGACCGCCGCCGACCGGAGCGGGCGCTCGGACCAGACCTTCCTCGTCGACGCCGTCGTGCGCTCGGGCGGAGTCGAACGCCGGGCCACGGCCGGCGGGCAGGACATCTACGCCGTCACCGCGCCCCTTGTCGTCGAGGCCCTCGAGCGCGTCCTCAGCCGCCGCATCAAGACCATCGGCGTCGCCTCCGCGGGCGAGATCTTCGACGCCCCGGATTTCCTGCACGCCCTCGCCCCACACATCACACTCGACCTGAACCCGCAGCTGCAGATCGCCTGACCGCACCCGTCGGCCCGGCTGTCGGGCGCGCCCCCTCAGTGAGCCATGACGACGTAGGCCTCGGAGTCCGCGGTCGTCGCGGACTCCGAGCAAACCCTCCTGTGCGGTTACGTGCCCGCCGTCCTCCTGGCCGGCCGGTCTCCAGCGCCACCCTCGGCCGGTCCCGGGCCGACCCGTCGCCGCCCTGGTCGCGGCCACCGCAGGCAAGGAGGGGCGTGACGCCTCGCAGGGCGCGGGAAGCTGCGCGGCCCCCGTTTCCAGTGGGAGTTCAACGGCAACCCCGACCAGCTCTGGAAGTTCGACGGGCCGCAGCCCAAGCTCTGGTAGCGGGGAGCCCGTCGGCCCGTCCGGGTCTCTCCGGAGGGCGGGGCACCGACAGGAATTCCCGGCGCAGCACACCAGGGAGCCGCCTCGGCCATGACCTCGGTGGTAATGGCCAGGCGTGCTGCGCCGGGCGAGGATGGTGCCACGCCCCACAACCGCCTCACGATGGGATCCCCGTCATGCCGTACTTCGAGTCCACGACCGATCACACCCGCCTCCACTTCGTCGACTACGGTCCGGCGAGCGGTCCCGTCATCGTCTTCGTCAACAGCTCCTACTTCAGCACCGAGATGTGGGAGTACCAGATGCTGCCGCTGGCGGCCGAAGGGTTCCGGTGCGTGGGGTTCGACCGTAGGGGACATGGCAGGTCCGAGGACGTCTGGGGCGGTTTCGACCTCGATACGCTGGCCGGCGATCTGGGCGCCCTGCTCGACCACCTGGACCTGCTCGACGTCACGCTGGTCGGGCACTCTCTCGGCACCGCCGAGGTCGTCCGCCAGCTGGCCCTCGGCGGTGGTGAGCGCGTGGCCCGGGTTGTTCTCGTCAGCGGAGTGGTGCCGGGGCCGGCCCGGTCTTCGCATCACGCCGAGGGACTGGATCCAGAGCTCATCCGGGCGTTCAACGAGACCTTCCGGCAGGATCGGGCGAAGTTCTTCGCCGACGGGGCGGACGCCTTCTTCGCCCGCCATCTTCCGGGCCCCCAGGTGTCGGACGCGTACGTGGCGCACATGGTGGACCTCTGCCACCAAGCGACGGCACGGGCCGCGACGGCCCTCAACGACCTCCTGCCCTCGCTGAACCTCGTACCGGAGCTGGCGAAGATCGACTGCCCGGTCCTCGTCGTGCACGGGTCCGCCGACGCTTCCGCCCCGCTCCACCTCACGGGCCGCCGTACGGCCGCCTTGATCCCGGGCGCGGCACTCCACGTGTACGAGAACGCGGGCCACGGGCTGTTCGCGACCCACGCGGACCGCCTCAACGAAGACCTGCGCACCTTCGCCCGTACCTGAGTACCGCGGGGCGTGTGGGTGTCCCTCGTCGGGCGCGGCGGCCCAGACCCACATGGCACTTGAGCAGGGCACAACACCGACAAGACCGGTTACCCGCCGGCGAGGATCACCATGAGACTCAGTGCAGGAGCCGGGTGACAGTTCCCGAGCCGGCAGCGCGACCGTGGAGACGGAAGGCGAATGCCTGGCCGACCTCAAGAGCGACGGGCCGTTCGAGCGTGACCGTCACCGCACCCATGTGAAGCGGTCGCAGCACGTCCGTTTCACGAGGCAGCGTCACCATGCCCCTCACGGCAGCAGCCCGAATATAGAAGTCGAGGCTCACCCCGGTGAGCACTTCCGCCCCGCCCTGTTCCTCCGGCAGCAGCGTGATGTCCGCGGCGAAGCCGACGTGTGCGCCGATTGAGCCCGGTGCCGCGAGGATCTGCCCCCGCTCCATTGCTCCCGCCACCGCACCAGGCATCAGCAGCCCCACGTTCATGCCCGCACTCGCCTCGTTGACGCGCACCCCGCTCACGTCGATGTCAGTGACGTGATGAGCGAGCGCATCGCTGCCGAAGCCGACGAGCTCCACCGCGTCGCCCTTGCGAACCCGCCCGCGCTCGATCCGGCCCGTCGGCATGACCAGCCTGCCCGGCCTCGGGTAGAAGACATCCTCGTACGTAGTCCGCTGTGTCCGTCTGTTCCCGTTGGGACCGGGGCACCACCGCTGACAGGGCGATTCCCGGGCCTGGAGAGCAGCTCGACGGCACCTGCCCGGAGAACGCCGAGTACGCGGACCGGCTGGTGCGGTACCTGGTCAACACCGACGAGCCCGACCGCGTCAGGCAGCCGGCAGCAGTCCCACGCCTGCTGCGCCGACCGGCACTGCGCACCACGTGGCGCCAGGTACGGCGGGGTGCCGCGTCAGCCCAGTGCGCGGTCGAGGTTGAAGGCGGCGCTGACCAGCGAGAGATGGGTGAAGGCCTGGGGGAAGTTGCCCAGTTGTTCTCCGGTCGGTCCGATCTCCTCTGCGAACAGGCCGACGTGGTTGGCGTAGGTGAGCATCTTCTCGAAGGCGAGCCTGGCCTCCTCCAGCCGGCCGGCGCGGGCCAGTGCCTCCACGTACCAGAAGGAGCAGATCGAGAACGTGCCCTCGGGGCCGTGCAGGCCGTCCGGGCTGGCGGTCGGGTCGTAGCGGTACACCAGCGAGTCGGAGACCAGGTCCGTGGTGAGCGCGTCCAGGGTGGCGAGCCACTTGGGGTCGGTGGGCGAGATGAACTTGGCCATCGGCATCATCAACAGCGAGGCGTCCAGCACGTGGCCGTCCAGTCCCTGGACGAACGCCCCGCGTTCGGCCGACCAGCCGCGCCGCATGATCTGCCGGTAGATCGCGTCCCGGGACTCCCGCCAGCGGGTCAGGTCCGCCGGCAGACCGCGGCGGTTCGCCATGCGTATCGCGCGCTCCAGCGCCACCCAGCACATCAGCCGTGAGTACACGAAGTTCCGCCGGCCCGCCCTGGTCTCCCAGATCCCCTCGTCGGGCTGGTCCCAGTGCTCACACAGCCAGTCCACCACGGCACCGACCTCGTCCCAGCGGTCACTGCTGATCGGCTGCCCCCACTTGTCGTAGAGGTAGATGGAGTCGATCAGCGCACCGTAGATGTCCAGCTGGAGCTGGCCGGTGGCGGCGTTGCCCACCCGGACCGGCGCCGCTCCGAGGTATCCTTCCAGGTGCGGAAGCACATGTTCGGGCAGGTCGGTGCGCCCGTCTATGCCGTACATGATCTGCAACGGACCGGTGTCCCCCATGCCCCGCAGGATGCCCCGTTCGGAGATGAACCCCATGAAGGCCTCGGCCTCCGAGGTGAACCCCAGGCGCAGCATCGCGTAGATGCAGAAGGCGGCGTCGCGCACCCACACGTAGCGGTAGTCCCAGTTGCGCTCGCCGCCGATCTGCTCGGGCAGGCTGGTGGTAGGTGCGGCTACGATCGCACCGGTCGGTGCGTAGGTGAGCAACTTCAGCACCAGCGCGGAGCGGTTCACCATTTCCCGCCACCGCCCGTGGTAGCGGGATGCGGCCAGCCAGTGGCGCCAGAACCGGACGGTCGCATCGGCCTGCTCCTGCGCCTCGGCGCGCGGGCACGCCCTGGGTGGGACGTCGTCGCCGATATGGTCGAGGGCGAACACGTGGGACTCACCCTCCAGGAGCTTGAAGTGCGACGACACGTCCCGCCCGTCGGTTTCCAGGGGGGAGGTGGCGGTCAGCGCGAGCGTCAATGACGGGGAGCGGAACACGGCTGTGTGGTCTTCGAGGTGCGTGGTGTGCGCTTCGGCGCCGTAGCCGAAGCGGGGGGCGATCCGCGCCCTGAACGGGAGCGTTCCGCGGACGCAGACCACCCGCCGGATCAGCCGGTGGCGGGACGCCTCGCGCGAGTCGTCGACCACGGGCATGAAGTCCTGGATCTCCGCCACCCCGTCGGCGGCGAAGAACCGCGTGATCAGCACGTTCGTGTCGGGGAAGTAGAACTGCCGGCTGCGGGTCCGCACCTCGGCGGCCAGCTCGAACGACCCGCCCCGGTCGGCGTCGAGAATGGACCCGAAGACGCTGGGTGCGTCGAAGCGCGGGCAGCAGTACCAGTCGATGGTGCCGTTCGTGCCGACCAGGGCGGTCGTACGAAGATCGCCGATCAGACCGTGATCGGAAATCGGCATGTAGCGGCTGCCGTCCGCCTGCTCGATACCAGTCGCGTCGAACGCCATACCGGCCTCCCTGCCGCTGCGACCCGTGCCTGGAGATGGTGCCTTGTTGTTCATGCTAGACCGCTGCTCGTAGCGGGGTCTGACGGAGCCGGGTGGACAGGCCGCGGTGGCGGGCGCGCTTCAGGGCGGGCGGGAGTTCCGGCCTTTCTTGCTACGTTGCGTGGCGGCACGTCTCCCTGGGTGTTCATGCGCGTAGTCGCGTGCGTCTTTCCGGGCGCTGCATTTGGTGCGCGGTCCTCGCCCGACGCCACGACGGGGGAGTTCGACAGCGCCCGTGTTGCGTCCGGCCTCCGGCGCGGACCCGGCCGGCCGGACGGCATCGGCAACCGTCCGGGGAGCCCTTCAGACGTCGCCGATGGCAACCGTATCGGCGTCGCCCGTGGCCGAACGCGGCCAGGAGTCGACCTGAGTGGCGGTGGCCTGGGCCGGTCTCCTGTAGCGGATGGCGATCTCCTCGGTCCGGCCGACGGCCGTGGGCCGCCTGTTCCGCGGCTCGCCAGATGATTCCTTCCGGTTCCAGGTCCCGGTTGGCGAGTACGACCGCGTCGACCGCCGGCCGGCGCATCGGGTGTAGTGGCGGAGCGCAGCCCCGGGGTCGTACTGACCGGCCAGGCACCGGGCCAGGACACCGGTGTCTGCGATGGACCGCGATCCGCCGTTCATGGCCGTGGGGAACACCGGATGTGCGGCGTCGCCCGGCACGGTGACCCGCCCGAAGCTCCAGCGTGGCAGGGGGCGCGGTCGAGCATCGGGTACTCAACGATCACCGACGCGTGCTCGACCAGTGCTCCGAGGTCGATCCACGGCGGGGCGGGCGGTCCGTGGCGGACCTCCGGCACCCGGTTCATCAAGGCGTTGCCGTCCGCCGTATCCGGGTCTCTTCCATCGCCACACCCGCCGCCGCGACCGGCCGGTGCCGCCCACCCGCCCGGCCGAATCCGACCGGTATCGCCCGGCCAGGCGGCAGGGGCGGTTACCCGTGCACCGTCAGCGTCCCGTAGGCGGATCCGACACCAGCGGGTCCGGCCCGGCACGTTGCCCGGTCACAGGCCCCGGCCGGGCGCGCAAGGATCATCCGCATGTCGGTATATGGCTCCTTTGCGCCGGGGCTCCAGGTCGAGGCAGCGTGGCCGGTGTCATGGGTTGCGGCTCCGGTTGGGCCGCCCTCTCACCAGCGAACGGCGGTGAAGTCGACCGGCCGAGGCTGCAGCAGCCGAGTGCGTTCAGCCAGTGTTCTCAACCGCTGGGACATCTCGTCGGCGGACAGTCGGCGGCGATCGCCGTGGCCCGGCAGAACCCATTCGAACCGGATCCGTCCGGCCGTTCTGGCGAGTGAGGTGGCCAATTCCTCAATGGAGTACCAGGTCACACTGTCCGCGACTGCCAGGTCTTCCGTGGTGCGTGACCAGTAGAAGCTGTCCCCGCTGAAGCAGTACCGGTCGTCTGCGAGGTAGAGCACGCTGCCCTCGGTGTGGCCGGGCAGCGGGTGGGCTGTGACTCCCTCACTGATCTCCAGAGGCTCCAGGCCCCGGATCACCTGGTCCGCGTCCGGCGCCGCATCGAGGTCGCCCTCGTGGATCCACAGCCGGGCGCCGAAATGGTCCGCGTAGCGGCGGCCGTGTGCAGCGTGGTCGCGGTGGGTCAGGAGCACATCGGTGACCGGGCCCACTGCTGCGTAACGTTCGGCGAGGTCACGGCTCCAGCGCGGTGTGTCGATCATCATGACGGTGCGGGAGGGCCGCAGAAGCAGGTAGGAATTGGCTCCGGCGGTGTGTTTCGAGTTGTGCCCGCACAGCAGTACGCCGTTGTCCAAGGCCATCGGAAAGGGATCGAGCCGCTGGTCCGGTTGGCCGGAGGAGGGGCGGATCGAGCGGGTGGGGCAGGCGAAGACGGCTGCGTGTAAGTTCCGCGTTTCCACTTCGTCGCGGGGCTGGCGCAGGATCTGGGACCTTCCGTCAGCCTCCCCGATCAGGTCGGGCGCGAGCTGTCGTGCGACATCGCAGTTGGAGCAGCGTTCGTCCACGTACCAGCGGTCCACGGCAAGTGTCCTTCCACGGGGCGACGACCCACGATCGGGGCCGCTTTCCAGAGTTACCCCACCCGCGGCCCGAATCGATAGGCCCTGCCGATCTTGTACTTCCGGTCCCCGTACGTTCTCCCGACTCGGCCAACGCCCGGACACGTCCGCCACCTGGTGGCGGCCGACCGGTAGGGATGGGCGCGCAAAGATCCGGACAGGACGACCAGCCGGCGCCACAGCGCGGTCCAACCGGAGGCGCCGGGCCGGACGAGATCAGCGGAGGCACGCAGCCAGGCCCCTTGCAGGGCGAGCAGGTCATCGGGGAAGCGGGCCCCCTGGAGGAGCGCCTGGCAGACGCGGTCGGGCAAAGGCGGCGGGAGGTGGAGTTCGAACGCCGGCGCGTGAGGCGGCGCCTCGATGCCCGTGGCCGAGGGCGGGGTGCCCTGGCCGAACCAGCCTCCGACTGCCTACGCCGACAGCGTGCCGGTCCTGTACCACCCGACCCGAGTTCCGGGTTGCCCCGACGTCCCGGACCCGATCGCTGCGCCGCGCCATCGGCGGCCCGTTCGACCGCACCGTCCTCACCCCACCGGCTGGCGCGCGGTCGCCGTAGCGCTCGCCATGGGAGCGGGCTCCGGTCGTTCGGCCTCGATGCCGTCAACGAGGTGGACCGGCAACAGGCCTATTACTCATGCTGCGGCGGCAACACCGCCGGGCCGGCTTCGGGGTCCGGCCGGGGCGTGGTCCCGGAAGCCCCGCTGCGCCGCGGCCCTGCACGCCCGCGGCGTGATCACGATCCGGTTGCACGCGAGGAGCACGGCTTCGCCCTGATCACCCGGGACGGGGCCGGCCGCACCGTGGCGGCGGGCCCGGGATCGGCGGCCCGGGTCCGCTGAGCGCTGCCTGCCTCCCCCAACTCGCTTGTGGGCAAGTGTCATTGCGTATCGAGGAGGTGTCGCGGATGATCGGGGTGGCGGCCGGATCGGCGGTCGCCGGTGAAGCGGCGGGGGGCTGGCTTTCCGCGACCGCACTGGACGGCGTGTCAATGTTCGATGCCTAAGGGGCTGCCGGCAGCGGCCTCGTGGTGCAGCGATCAACCGGGGGGTTGAGGCGATGGATCGTACGGGGGCGGGTGAGCCGACGCGGTTAGGGCCCTATCGGCTGGTGCGGAAGCTGGCCGACAGCACACTGGGCGGCCCGGTCCGCCTGGGCCGGGGTCCGGGAGGGGTGCTGGCGGCCGTCACGCTGGTACCGGAAGCGCTGGCGCGGGACCTGCGGTTCCGAGCGGACGTGGAACGGGCCTTGACCCTCACGGGTGCGGGCCTCGCCCCGCTGCTCGGCGCCGATCTGGACGGCCCGACGCCGTGGCTGGCCGATACGTTCACCCCGGCGGTGACCCTCCGGCAGGCGGTGGAGGGACACGGGCCGTTGCCCTGGCCGAGTCTGTCGGTGCTGGCGCCGGGGCTGGCGCAGGCGCTCGCGAGCGTGCACACGGCCGGCTTCGCGTACGGCGCGCTCACGCCCGGCGCGGTACTGCTCGCCGTGCCCGCGCCCCTGCTGGCGGCCCGGGTGTCGGGGGCCGCGGCCCAGTCGGACGACGTGTCGGACTTGGCGACGGTCCTGGACTTCGCGGCTGGCGGGACCGTTGCGCCGGCGAGCGTGTTGCTGCCGTTGCTGCAGGAGGCCATCGACGAGTTCCGGCTGCGGCCCGGCGCGGAACCGGTCGAGCGGCCCGCCGTTCGGCGGCTGATCGAGCTTCTCGGCGGTCAGGCCGACGGGGCCCCGGACGGCGGCTGGCTGCCCGCGCCCGTGGCCGCGGAGTCCGCGGCGGTCGGAAGCGGCCCGGGAATCAGCCGCCGCACGCTGCTCGCGGGTACGGCGGGCGGCGTGTTGGCCGCCGCCGGCCTGGCGACCGTGCTCGCGTGGCCGAGCCGGTCCGGACCCGGTGCGCCGGGCGGGGCCGTCACGCCGGCCGGGTCGTTGCCGGTCGAGTCCCCTCCGGCTGGGTCACCGTCCCCGACCGGCGAGGTACGGGTCGAATTGGCGGGGGCGCAGCCGGCCACGGTCTGGCAGATCGTCCTCCAGGACGAGCCGAGCGGCCTGGCGGCCTCGGACGCGGTCCTCGCCCTCGTGTCGCAGAAGTCGACCCTGTACGTCGACCGCGACGGCAAACAGGCGTTCAGTCCGCACAACCTGACCATGTTCCCGTGGTCCGACCGGTCGATGATGACGTTCGCCAACGGAACCTTCTACGTCCTGGGCGATGTCCGCGGCTCGGGGTCGGCCCTTGCCGCGCTCGACGCCACCACCGGGAACCCGAAATGGGCGGTGTCGCTGCCCGCGCTGCTGGGCGGCGGCAACCAGCCCGCCGACGTGGCGGTGGCCGGGGACACGGTGTACGTGAGCGCGGGCGATCTCTCACTGGGCGACGACATCGGCTCCGCCTCCACCTACAGCGGTGTGCTCGCCGCGTTCGACGCCGCAGGCGGCGAACTGCGGTGGAAGACGAGCGGCACCGATCTGAGCAATGTCCTGGTGCCGCCGAGCGGGCACCTGCTCCTGGCGGCCGGCGCCGCCGCGAAGCCCGACGGCCAGGTCGTCGTGCTCGACGCGGCGGCGAACGGCGCCCGCGGCTGGAAGCAGACCGTGCCGAACGGCCGGTGGTACTACCAGGCAGGACCCGCGATGACCTGCTACGCGGGCGGCCTGTTCGTGTTCGGCGCCGACCGGATCGTCGCGGCCGACCCGACGACCGGACAGCAGGTCTGGGACCTGAGGGCCGACGAGCAGCCCGACGTTCGCTTCGGCACCCCCTTTGCCGGCCCGGACGGCAAGACCGTCTACGTCCCGGTCGGCCAGGACCTGATCGCCCTCGACTCCGCGAACGGCAAGGTCAGATGGGTGGCCGTCCTGCCGTCGCACGTGATGTGGACGGCGGCCCTCTCCCTCAACGGCGTCCACGCCCGCTGCTCGGCCGACACCGTCCTCGCCACCGACACGCAGCGGAACCTGTGGGCGATCGACGCGGCCACCGGACAAGCCCGGTGGAAGTACAACGATCCGGCCGCCCCGCCGTCCGGGTTCCGGTGGACGGTCGCCGGCGAACGGGTCTACGTCTCCTCCAACCTCACCCTCACCGCGATCGCCACCCGCGGCTGAGCCCGGCCGGGAGCACCCGTACACCGGCGATCGGAAAGGACACCCGCACATGGTGGACATCGCACTGGCCGCACTGGCTGTGGCCGCGGCCGGCAAGCTCATCGAACTGCTGACCACGGACGCGTGGGAGGCCGCCAAGGCCTCGGTTCCCGCACTGTGGCGGCACGCACGCGCAGAACAGGTGGACGCCGACCTCACCGACACCCGGCTCGCCCTGACCCGGGCCCCGGACGAGCACACTGCCGCGCAGGTGCGGGTCCAGCTGGCGCAGGAGTGGCAGGACAGGTTCACCCGCCTGCTCCTCGACCGGCCGGAGGCGGCCGAGGAGGTGCGCCGCGTCTTCGACGCGCTTCCCGCCCCGACCATGCCGCAGGTCTCCATGCGCATGGAGGTCTCCGGAGGGGGCGACGGCTACATGGCCGCCCGCGACATCACGGTCAACCGGCGCGAGCAGGCGTGAGCGACCCGGACGGGCCGGCGCAGGAGGCTCTGTCCGGCGGCCTTGCGGCCGACGGCGGCGAGGGGCCTGCCGCGCCGTCGGCCGGCTTGCACCTGGAGGTCACGGGCGGGGGTGACGGGTTCCTCGCCGGCCACAGCATCGTCGTCCAGAAGTTCGACTCCGGAGCCGGCCCCGCGTTCGCGACGGGCCGGGCCTCCACCGTGTGCCCGTATCCGGGCCTGGCTTCGTTCGGCGAGGAGCAGGCGCGGTGGTTCCACGGCCGGGCCCATGCGGTGGAAGCCGTCTGCGCCCGGCTGGAGGCCCGGACCGGCACCGGTGGTGGACCGCTCGTCGTGATCGGCCCGTCGGGCGCGGGCAAGTCCTCCCTGCTCGCCGCCGGAGTCCTGCCCGCGCTGGCGGCCGGCCGGCTGGCCCGCGCCGGGTCCGGGGACTGGGCCAGGGTCGTGCTGACGCCGACGGCGTCGCCCGCGCTGGCTCTCGCGGCCGCGGCCGGGCTGGGCCCGGAGGAGGCCCGGACGGTGGCGGCGCAGTGGCTCGGCGACGCCGAGCGGTGCGCGCGCGAATTCGCCGAGCGTGCCGGCCCGGCCGGTGCGACGGCGGCGCCCGGCCCCGTGGCGGCGGCCCGTCTCGTGGTCGTCGTGGACCAGTTGGAAGAACTGTTCACCCTGGGCACGGACTACCCGGAACGCCAGTGGTTCGTCGACGTACTGGACCTGTTGTCCCGGCCCGCCGCCGGGCGCCCCGGCGCGCTGGTGCTGCTGGCGGTGCGGGCCGACTTCTTCGCGGCCTGCACCGACCACCGGCAACTGCGTACCGCGCTGCGCGCCGATCCCGTCCTGCTGGAGCCGATGACGGCGGACGAGCTCGCCGATGCCATCCGCAGACCCGCCGCGGACGTCGGCCTCGCCGTCGAGGACGGCCTCGTCGAGGTCATGCTCGCCGAGCTCGACGGCGCGGCGGCGCCGCGCGACCGCAACAGCGCCTGGAACACCGCGGCCCGGGCCAGCCGGCTGCCGCTGCTCGCCCACGCGCTGTGGGCCACCTGGTTCGCCCGCGACGGGGACCTGCTGACGATCGGCAGCTACCGGCGCACCGGCGGAATCACCGGGGCCATCGCCGCCACCGCCGAGGCGCACTACCTCGGACTGTCGCCGCAGGCGCGGGACATCGCCCGCCTGGTGTTCCGGCAACTGGTAGTCGTCCGCATGGACGCCGACGACGCCAGGCGGCGGATGCGCCACCACGACCTGCTGGAAGGGCTCCCGGACCCCGAGGTCGGGGCCGAGGTCGTCGAACTGTTCACCGGCGCCCGGCTGCTGTCCCGGGACCAGGAGTACGTGGTCCTGACCCATGAGGCGCTGATGCGGGCCTGGCCGACCCTGCGCCAGTGGATCGAGGACGACCGGGCCGGTGCGCTGGTCCGACAGGAGCTCGAGGAGTCCGCCACCGCCTGGGCGCACGGCGGGCGCGAACGCGCGGCACTGCTCAGGGGCAGCCGCCTGGAGGCGGCCGACGAGTGGTCGAAGGCGCACCCGAACGAGCTGAGCCCGGGTGCGCTCGTCTACCTGAACGCGGCCCGGAGACAGGAGCGCCGCACCCGCACCGTGCGGCGTACCGCGGTAGCCGCGATCACCGCACTGGCCGTGCTCGCCTCCACGGCGGCCGTCGTCGCCGTCCGGCAGGACGCCAACGCCCGGGCAGCCGCCGCCCGCGCCCGCAGCGAACGGGACCGGGCGGTCGAAGCGCAACTGGTCGCCGAGACCCTCCAGTACGCCGCCACCGACACCGCGCTGTCCGCGCGCCTCGCACTGAGCGCCTACCGGCTGTTCCCCACCCCGCAGAACGCGTCGCGGCTGCTGAGCACCCAGAACACCCCGACGCCCACCAGAGCACGGGCGCCCGGTGCGGGCGGTTCCGTCCGCACCGTCGCCTACAGCCCGGACGGCCGGACCATGGCGGCCGGGAACCTCGCGGAGTCGACGGTGCGGCTGTGGGACGTCACCGACCCGGCCCGGCCCGTCCAGCTGGGGGAACCGCTGCCCGAGGACCCCGCCGTGGACTCGATCCGGTCGGTGGCCTTCAGTCCCGACGGCCGCACCCTTGCCGTCGGCGGTCACAGCGGTGACCACATGCGCGACGGCGTCACCGGCGCGGGCGTGATCGACCTGTGGGACGTGGGCAACGCGGCACACCCCCGTGCCCTCAGCAGCACCCAGCAACTGCCCTGGGGCGCCGTCGAGTCGGTGGTGTTCAGCCCCGACGGCCGAGTACTGGCCGCCGCGGACTCCGGCGGCGGGGTCCGGTTGTGGAACGTCGCCGACCCCGGCCGGCCCGCACAGGTCGGCGACCCCCTGACCGGCCCGAAAGATCCGGTCCGGTCCGTGGTGTTCAGTCCGGACGGGAAGGTGCTGGCCGCTACGGACTCCGGCGGCGGGGTCCGGTTGTGGAACGTCGCCGACCCCGGCCGGCCCGCGCAGATCGGCGACCCCCTGACCGGCGCGGGGACCGAGGCGGCTGCGACGGCGTTCAGCCCGGACGGGCACACCCTCGCCGTCGGCAGCAAGGACAGCACCGTCCGGCTGTGGGACGTCGCCGACCCCGGCCGGCCCCAGCAGATCGGCGCACCCCTGACCGGCCCGGCGAACACGGTCCTGTCGGTGGCCTTCAGCCCCGACGGGCGCACCCTGGCCGCCGCCAGCGCCGACCACGCCGTCTACCGGTGGAACGTGGGCGCCCCCAAGCGGCCCCTCCCGCTCGGACAGCCGCTGGCCAGCGCCGGCGGTGCCGTATTCGCGCTGGCGTTCAGCCCGGACGGGCACACCTTGGCGGCCGGCAACATCGATGGCGCGGTGGACCTGTGGCACCTCGCGCCGACCCTGCTGGCCGGCGCGGGCGGTGCGGTGAACGCCACGGCCTTCAGCCCCGACGGCCGGCTCCTCGCGGCGGCCAACCAGAACGGAACGGTCAGCCTGTGGAGCCTGGCCGACCGGAATCGCCCGGCCCCGCTGGGCAACCCGCTGACCGCCTCCGCCTCCGCCTCCGCCTCGGCCGTGGCCGCGCTGGCGTTCAGTCCCGACGGGCAGTTCCTGGCGGCCGGTGACGGCGGTGGCACGGTCCGCCTGTGGAACATGTCCGATCCGACCGGGCCCATCGCCGTCGAAACCCCACTGACCGGTACCGGCGGTGTCGTGACCGCACTCTCGTTCACCCCCGACGGACACACCCTCGCGGTCGCGGCCGGGGGTGACCTCACCCACGGCGTCGGCCTCTGGGACCTGTCGGACCCCCGCAAGCCGCGCTCCTCCGGCGGCATCACCACCGACGGGGCGCGGAACGTCTTCACCGTCGCGTTCGCCGCCGACGGCCACACCCTGGCCACCGGCGGCGACAGCAGCAGCAGCCAGATCGGCCTGTGGCGGGTCCAAGGCGCCGATACCGTCCGCCTCGGACAGCCCCTGCAACAGCCCGCCGGATCGGCACTGTGGACGGCCTTCAGCCCTGACGGCCGCACCCTGGCTGTGGGCAGCAGCCAGGGCGCCGTCACGCTCTGGAACACCGCCGACCCCCACCACCCGGTTCAGCTCGGGAAACCCCTCCCCACGACGGGACCGGTCTGGGCCGTGGCGTTCAGCCCTGACGGCCGCACCCTGGCCGCGGCGCTGCACACCTCGACCGGCGCCCTCGTCCGCTGGGACGTACGCGACCGGACGCGGCCGACACCGATCGGCGAGCCCATCACCACCAGTACCGGGCCACTTGCCGTCACCTCCTTCAGCCCCGACGGCCGCGCCCTCGCCGCCACCACCGAAGGCGGCGCGCTAGGCCTGTGGAACCTCGACATCGAGCAGGTCGCCGCGCAGATCTGCGCAACTGCGGGGGCCCTCGACGCCCAGCAGTGGACGCGCCTGGTGACTTCTCTGCCGTACAGGAACGCGTGCTGACCGCTGGCATCCGGCCGACCGGAGTGCTTCTTACCTTGTGGGCGGGTTGATTCCGGTCCTTCGTACGATCGGGAGACCCGGGGCCTGGGTGTGGCTTTAGAGCGCTCACGCCGTGGTTGTGGCTTTGCCTGCCGGGGGGGGGCGGGGACAGGTACCCCGTCCGCCCAGCGTGCTTAGAAGGTCGCTTCGGACCGTCGGTGACACCTCGCCTGCCGGGGCAGCAAGGATGACGCCGACGGCCGCCGGGGTGCGCCTCGTCCTTCGACGCGCGAGATGGGGCTGGAGCTGGTCTGCTGGTTCTGTGGGCGTCCTCGTACCCCTCGTGTGGCACTTGCGCGGCGGAAATCACCGTGCCGGTTGTACATGGCATGGGAAACGGAGAAGAGGTTGTCCATGTCGCAGGCTTCCACCGTCGCTGTTCTCGGAGCAGGCGCACTCGGCGCTGCGATGGCGACGCGGCTTGGAGAGACTGGCCACGAGGTACGGCTGTGGAACCGTACGGCGGAGAAGGCCCGAGCCGTGGCGGAGGACGCTGCCGGGGTCACGGCAGTGGACACGGTGGGCGATGCGGTCTCCGGCGCGTCCGCCGTTCTCACCGTGCTCCGGGACGGCGAAGCGGTCACGCAGGTCATGTCGGGTGCCGTCGGTCGGCTCGATGACGGGGCTGTGTGGGTGCAGGCGAGCACGGTAGGGCCACGGAGCGCCGATGCCCTGGCCGGTCTGGCTCGTGATCACGGTGTTGCGTACCTCGACGCACCGGTCTCCGGAAGCACAGCTCCCGCATTGCAGGGGAAACTCGTCTGGCTGGTTGCCGGCTCCGAGGACGTTCTTGTGCGGGCGCGTCCCTTGCTCGACGACCTCGGCTCTTCCGTGCTCCACGTCGGGACGGGGACCGAAGGCAGCGCCGTCAAGCTCGCGGTCAACGCCTGGATGGCTGCCTCCACGGTGGCCATGAGCGATGTCCTCGCGCTGTGTGACGCACTCGGCGTCGACCACGCAACGTTTCTCCGGGTGCTCGAGTCGGGCCCGCTCGCCATGCCGTACGAGTTGCAGAAGGTGGGCCTCATGGATAAGGCCTCCTATGAGCCTGGATTCGCGGTGCAACTCGCACTGAAGGACATCGACCTGGCCGCGGCAGCCGCCGCTCCCAGCCCTCTGCTCCGGGCCGTCCGGGACCGCCTGGAAGCAACCGTCGAAGCCGGGCACGAGGACGACGACCTCGCCGCCGTCGACTACCTGAGGAACCCGTCGTCGTAGTCCGCCAGCGGGCCGTCGTTCGCTGAGACCCCTTTGGAGAAAGGACCGCATGCGCAGACTGCTGACTGATGTCGTGCATACGCTCGTCCCGCCGCGGGACGACCCGCACGGCCCGCTACCGCCGCTGATGCTCACACTCACGGTGGTGACAGGTCTGGTCGACGCGGTGAGCTATCTGGGACTCGGCCACGTCTTCGTCGCCAACATGACCGGCAACGTCGTCTTCCTCGGCTTCGCGCTGGCCGGTGCCCAGGGGCTGTCGGCTGCCGCCTCCGTCACCGCCCTCGGCGCCTTCATCGGTGGTGCGCTCGCCGGGGGCCGGCTGCACGCCCGGCTGGGCACCCATCGCGGACGGCTGCTCACCTTCGCCACCGGGGCGCAGGTTGTGCTGGTGGCCATGACGGTGGTCATAGCTGCGGCAACCGATGACAAGAAGATGACCTCAGGTGTCCAGTACGTGCTCATCGTGCTCCTCGCCCTGGGCATGGGCTTGCAGAACGCGGTCGCCCGGCGCCTCGGCGTCCCTGACCTCACCACGACCGTCCTCACTCTGACCCTCACCGGACTCGCCGCCGACTCCAGGACGGCAGGCGGCGCAGGACCGCACCCGGGCCGTCGCGCCCTCTCCGTTCTGGCGATGTTCCTCGGTGCCCTCGTCGGTGGTCTTCTCCTTCTGCACGTCGCCGTGTCCGCGGCTTTGGTCCTTGCACTGCTCCTGCTCGTCGGCACCGCCGTTTCCACCCGTCGGCTCTCGGCGTCAGACGCCGCGTGGATCCGGCCCGCCGCGTCGTGACCAGCGATCTCATCCTGGCCCGTCTGCGCGCCGCCGGCCTCGGCGCCCGCGCGGCGGCTTCCGCGGACTGGACAACGACGTACACGACCTCGTGATCGTTCCGTCTACTTCTGGATCATCAAGGTGCGCCATGGTCGGCGAGACCGCGGCCGACCTCCTGAACGAAAGGACCTACCGGCCGGGCGTCGGCCATCGCAGCGGTGGCCGACGCGCGACGCGCGACGCGCGCTGAGCCTGAGCAGGCCGCCCGACACGCGGCCTGACCTGGCCCACGGCTCGCAATCAGGATGCCTTGACGATCCCTGTGCCACGGTCTGAGACATCAGCCGCGGTGCGCGGTCGGCACGTCTTCGCAGGGCGTTCGTCCCGCTTTCTCGGGGCGAGTGCCCTGTCGTTGCGACAGGACAGGAGATATCGAGTGGAGAATCCGGAGGTCCTCGCCGACCCCGACGTGGCGAGCACGTCGACCAGGACCAAGTTGGTCATGAAGAAACTGCCCGAGGTTACGCTGGCCTTCTGGATCATGAAGATCGCCGCGACGACCTTGGGCGAGACGGCGGGCGACCTCTTCGCGCAGACCCTGCAGCTGGGCTACTTCCTCACCACGATCGCGCTGTTCCTGATCTTCGTGGTGACGCTGGTGGTTCAGTTGCGATCCAGCCGCTACAACCCGTTCTTCTACTGGACCGTGATCCTTTCGACCAGCATGGCCGGGACCACGATGTCCGACTTCATGAACCGCGACGCCAGCGCCAAGTTCCTCTCGGGCGGTGCCACCAAGCTGGGTTCGGGCCCGCAGGGCCTCGGCCTGGGCTACCCGGCTGGCGCGGCGATCCTCATCTCCATCCTCTTGGCGATCTTCCTCGCCTGGAAGATGAGCGGGATGACCTTTCAGATCCGCGACATCGTCACCTTCAAGGGCGAGGCCCTGTTCTGGGCGGCGATCCTCGTCTCCAACACCCTCGGCACCTCGATGGGCGACTTCCTCTCCGACAGCTCCGGCCTCGGTTACCTGGGCGGCGCGCTGCTGGTGACCGCGGTGCTCGCGGTGCTCGTCGCGCTGATGAGGGTGCCCGCGGTACCCAACGTCCTGCTGTTCTGGATCGCCTTCGTCCTCACCCGGCCGCTGGGCGCCACCGCCGGCGACTTCCTCACCAAGCCGGTCGCCAAGGGTGGTCTGGATCTCGGTACGGCGGGATCGTCCGCCGTCCTGCTCGCGGTTCTGTTCGGCCTGATGACCTACGCTCAGCTGCGGGAGCGCCGGACCGTTCGAAGCGGCCCCGTATCCGCACCGGGGTCGTAGGAGGCCTCGCCGCCGACGGTGCGGGCCAGGCGGCGCCCGCACCGGCGTGCCTGCCGTAGGGGTCGGCACCTCGGCCGTAGCAATACGCGCGACGGACAGCCGTACCGCTGCGACGGCTGCGACCAGGGCCCGAGGCAGCTTGCCCGATCTACAGCCGGGTCCGCCCCTGGGTCATGCGCGACCAGCAGCGCCAGCCGGTCTGTGGCACCTGGTACCGGCGCACTCGCACCGGCGAACCGTGCTTGCTGCGGCCACTCCGTTCTCCGGCCGGGTGTCCTCGCTGCGGCAATGTTCTGCCGCTGATCGCGGGGGATGGATGTGATGGCGCAGCAGTGTGCGGACCTTGCGTCGGCTTCGCCGCCGTCTACACCTGCATGCAGTGCGGCCGGGCCGACATCCTCCACAGCCGCGGCCGCGCTGCCCCGGGGGCGGCCACTCGTGGGCGCGTACGGGTTGGCGAAATTCAGCACGTGCGCCGGAGCGGCAACGGACACCGACTTGGCTGCCGGTATCACCGGGGCGATCAAGGACGACAACGGCGCGGCGGGCGGTGCGCCGTTCATCGCCGGGCGAGGCGAGAAGAGCACGGCGGTGGACCGGGGGGTGAAGAACGGCCGCTTCTTCGCCCGTACCGTCATCCGGGCCGGGCGCGACGTCGTGCCGTGGCGCACCATGTGGTCGACGCCCGACCACCACCGCGGCCCGTATCCGCCGTTGGTGATCGTGCGACGGTCTGACCCGCGTCCTCGTGCCCGGCACGAGGACGCGACGCGACCGGGCGGCGGCGCGATCAGCGATCGTGGAGAAGGGCGACCGCTTCGGCGAAGTCGGCATGCGCGGGTTCGAAGGAGCGTGCCGCGACGAGGAACATCGACCGGTCCGTCAGGGCGCGGGCGAGGCGTGAGGGGTTGTCAGGCAGTCGGCGGGCGAGCGTCACACCCTCGTCGAAGTATGGCGTGAACCGCTCCTCGAACAAGTAGGGACGGTCGCCTTCGCGGACGGCCGCGCGGATGCCGATCCTGCGTTGGACGTCGACCAGCTCGGGCAGTCGGTCGGCGTCGCGCAGTCTCGCCGCCTCCGCTTCGAGGCCCGGCAGCATGCCGAGAAAACCGTCCCGCACGTCGCGCGACCATCCGAGCGCCGTGCCGAACGGCGGCATCGGGGACTCGGGGCTCGCGGCGGGTTCGGCTGGGCGCCCCGACAGGACGAAGAGCGTCCTCCACCACCCGAGGATGCAACTCCAGTTCTTCGGCTCGCCCGTGGTCGCGAGCTCCTCCAGGACACTCAGGGCCTCTCGCCGGGCGGCCGCAGCACTCGCGCCGTCCCCGGCGGTCTCCCGCATCCGCGAGAAATGAACCAACTCCCAGGTGAGTATCGCCAGAGCGGTGCGCTGTTCGGCTGCCTTGCGCCGGGTCTCCTCAAGGAGCTCGCGGAAGACGGTCGATGCGGCGTCGTGCAGCCCGGCGCCCTCCAGGTTCGCCGCCCACCGCACCATGTTCCAGAAGGAGTGCTCCCGGATCCCGCTCCGGGCGCCCTGTTCGTCGAGCTCCGCGGCCTCCTTGAAGCGCCCCTCCTCGGCCAGAGCGCTCGCCAGTCGGTCGCTTCGGCCGGCCTCGGCCAGCTCCTCGCAGATTGCGCGTCCTTCCGCCCTGCGCCCGAGGGCGAACAAGGAGGCCTGGTAGGCGTCCAAGGCCCGGCGCAACCGCTCCGCCCGGTTCGGCGCCCGGACCTCCAGCGTGCGAGCGGCCCGGGAAGCCTCGGCGGCCAGGGCGACGTCCACCTTCGGATCCCGGCTCTCATGGCGCAGCGCGAGCAGGGCGTCGACCAACTTCGGCATGTACGCCTTCGGACTCACCTCGGCCAGAACCCGGTACGCGCCGACCAGTTCGGCCCGACTCGGCCGACCGGACCCCAGCAGCAGCACGCGGGCCCGCAGCACCGCGTCGTGATCGATCGTCACTGTTCCCCCTGTCTCCGGATGACGCACGAAGGAGATTCTGAGAGGCGGGGAACGGATCGGACAAGCCTCGCGAACTGTGCGTTCCGTCCTACGAAAAAAGGCGCTGACCTGTCATGATGGACATGCTTTCGTCCTGAACCCACGAGCGGGGAACCGCACCGCCCCCCCGCACCGCACACCGCACCCCGGCTCGACTGGCTGCAAGGATGCGCCCTGTGGTGAGCGATGAGGAGTGGGACCGCATCCGGCACGGCCTGTGTCTCGGGCGGCGGTTGACCGGGCGGCTGAGCCGGGTTCCGACGTCCGCTGCGTTTCCGCTTTCTACCCGGCCCAGTCGATACGGAGGGCGGCGAGGCGCTCACGCTGCTCGGCGGTGAGCCCCTCGCGACGGGAACGGGTGTTGGACAGCCGTACCCCGAGCCGTACCGGGCCGTCGGGGGAGGTTCCCGGTGTGGGTGCGGGGGACGACGGCGCGGCCTTCGCGGGCGGCGTCGAGGTTCTCTTCCCAGGCCGCTTCGGCGCGGTCCCCGACGATGCCGAGAGTCGAGGTCGCGGCGCGTCCGGCGGAGATCGTCGCGGCCCGCAGGGACCGGCGCTGGTCGGAGAACCACCGGCCGAGCGGGTGCGGGCCTTCGCAGTGCTCGCAAGGGACGTTCAGGTGTCCGCCGACCACGTCCCGGCGCCGCTCCTGGTCGAGGCGGACGGGGAGCGGGTGCGCCCGCTCTAGACGTGGTTCATCGACGTCGCGACGAAGGTCATCACGGGTACCTAGGTCACCCCTGGCCAGCCGTCCCGGGCCTCGGTCCTGGCGGCCCTGCGCACCGCGGCACTGCGTACTGGCCAGTACGGACGGGCGGGCGGCACCCCCGAGTACGTGCGGGTCGACCGCGCCCGGATTCCCAGGGGATCACCGACAAAGGGTTCCTGTGGTGATCGGTCCCCAAGACAACGACGCATCGAGTTGCGGCCCAGACTCGACTCGGACGGCACTTTCACCCAGTCCTGGCGGGGGACAGATCCGTGGTACCGCTGCCTGCGGGTGTACAGCACGATGCCGCGCTGGCCCGTCGCCTTGCGGCCGGATGCCCATCTGAGGGTCGTCGCGTCCGTCCGCGTACTCTCGGGCGCATGCCTCGATCTTCGAAGAAGTCCCGCCGGCTCGTCGCGGACGGGCGTGTCTACTTGTGGACGGTTCGCCACGGCCACTGCGTGCTGGAAGACGGCGGCTGCCGCAAGACCCTCACCCTGATCCCTCGCCCATCGGGCAGCGGCGGTCCGCTGCGCTTCGTCTTCGATGAGGGCCCCGGCCGGTACGTCGCGGGCTTTACCACCGGGTCGGGAGAGGTGGGGGCCGTCGGCGTCGGCGCGCTGAACCTGCACGAACCGGGCACCGTACGGTTCCTGCTCGATACGGCGCTGGCACGCGGGTGGGAACCGGGGAAGAGGCAGGAAACGAAGGCCGATGGCTGGACGTTCCTGGAGGCAGCGGTCGCCGCTCGGGGCTGAGGCCGCGGTGCGCTGCTGGTGTCACCGTTCGGCGAAGGCGGTAGTGCTGGCTGGTTCGGGAGCAGCCGCTCGTACGGCTTCTGAGTTGCCGAGGTGGGACCGTGCACTTCCTTCAACACTGATCTTGCGGCCGCTGCTGGCTGAGCGGGGAATCTGCCAGGCGGCAAGCTGGTAGGGCTTGGTCAGGTCCAGTTGTTGGTGGTGTGTCCGGGTGCTCGGTTGTCGCGTTGATCGGGTGTGATGCCTGAGGAGTTGGCTGCGGTCCGGTGTGATCTGGAGGATTTCGCGGCGCAGGTGTTCGAACCGTACGCGCGGGCGGATCACCGTCGGTGGCGACCCTGGCCGCCGGCCTCGAGCCGCAGACGTTTACCACCTTGCCCGGCGGCAGGGCACCCGCGGCCGGCTGCGGTCCCGCTTTGCCGCCGTGCGCGTCCGTCCTGCGGGCAAGGCCGTCGAGCTCCCATCAAGGCCGCTGCCTCATCCGAGCAGGGCTGGTGGGACGGGGTCCTGCCCGACTGCTGGCTGCTGGCTGCTGGTCGAATGGTCAGAACGCTGAGGCTCCCAGCGACCAGTGGTGCTCCAGCCTCCCGGCCGACACCCCGGTCACCGAGCTGGTCCGTCTGGCCGAGCTCCGCTGGCGCATAGACGGCCTTGGGCCTGGACCACTTCGAGGGACGGTCCTGGCCGGGCTGGCACCACCACATCACCCGCGTGACCACGGCCCAGGCCTCGCCCCGCAGCGGCTGATCGAGCGGGTCGTGGGCCTCGACGGGGCGGCAGCGCTGCTGCCTGGCTTCGATCGGGCCTCCATCGCCGGGATGACGATGATCGATCCGCTCCACGGCTGGATCCACGGCGGACGCGGCCGGGGCGGCGGGCGTGGCGTCGGGATTTGTGTGGCTTGTCGGGTGATGATGGCTCAGTGCGACTTGATCACGTGTCCTATGCGGTGGCCCGCGACAGCTTCGTCTCGACCGTCCAGTGGATCGGATCGGCCCTCGGCGCCGGGTTCGTCGACGGGGGCGTGCACCCGCGATTCGGCACCCGCAATTTTGTCCTCCCGCTGAGCGGCGGCACCTACGTCGAGGTCGTCACCACACTCGACCACCCTGCCGCCGACCGCGCACCCTTCGGCCAGGCGGTCGCGCGCCGCGCCGCCGAGGGCGGCGGCTGGCTCGGTTGGGTGGTCTCCGTCGACGACATCGCCCCGGTCGAGGCACGTCTTGGCCGCACCTCGGCCGAGGGCCACCGTGTCCGCCCTGACGGGTTCGACCTGAGGTGGAAGCAGATCGGCCTGCTGGAACTGCTGGAGGACCCGCAACTGCCCTACTTCCTGCAGTGGTTGGTCCCCAACGAGGAGCGCCCGAGCGCCGACCCGCGCACCTCCACCACCATCCACGGGGTCTCCATCGCCGGCGACGCCGCCTCCATCGCCGAATTCCTCGGCGAACCGGCCGACCACCCCCTCGACCAGATCGACGTCACCTGGGTCGAGGATGAGGAACCGGGCCTGGTCTCGGTCGAGTTCGCCACCGCCCATGGCCCGGTCACGATCTGACCAGGGCCCGCCTGCCCCGCGGGAGCAGCCGGCTGGGGTCTGCTGGCTACCGCGTGTCTGCTTGATGGGTTTGTCAGTCGATCGAATGTGTCTGCCCGACTAGTGATCACTGATGCGATGTGGGGCCGGAACGAGGCGCTGATGCCGGCCGATCCGGTCCGTGGACGGCGGTGGGCTGATCACCGCCGAACGCTCGAGGCCATCGCGTGGAAGTACCGCACCAACTCACCCTGGCGGGACCTGCCCGACGAGCTCGGCCCGTTCCAGACCGCCCACAGACGGCTGATCAGATGGGCCGTCGACGGCACCTGGCAGAACACCCTGACCGCCGTGCTGGCGGCCGCGGACGCCGACGACCGCGCACGGCCCCTGGCCCGCTTTGACCGTCACCGCGGGCCGGGCCGGCGACGCACCCGCCTTCGTAGCGGTCGTGGTCCGCATCCGCGTGTCACGAAGCGGGCCCGGCAGGCCCCGAACCCGGCCGTTGGCCGTGCTCGCGGACCGGGCCTACTCCTCCCGTGCCATCCGGTCCCACCTACGACGACGCGGGATCCGCGCGGTCATCCCGCAGCGGTCCGACCAGACCGGCCACCGCCTTCGGCGAGGACGCCGAGGCAGCCGCCCGTCCGGCTTCGACGCCGAGATCTACAGGCAGCGGAACAGCGTCGAACGCTGCATCAACCGCCTCAAGCAGTGGCGCGGCGTGGCCACACGACGCGACGCCCGGGTCGGCGCCGTCTGCGTCGTGGGCATAGTGGAACCACACGGCACCCGGCACGCCGCTCACGCGAGGGGCCGTCGCAGGCCGGCACGATCGGTACGCGCAGCTGCCCAGGAGGCCTTCGTCAACGCGTCGACGAGGTCGCTGCGGGTTGTGTGGGAGCGGCCGTGACACCCGTAGCCCGGGCCGGTGCTTGCGGCTACCGGTGGTGTGGTGGGTGTGGTGGGTGTGGTGGGTGTGGTGGGTGTGGTGGCGGAGGCGGAATCGTGGCGACGCCGGGGGCGGTCTCGGGCCAGACGAGGAGGACGGGGCAGGGGGCATGGTCGACGATGAAGCGGCTGGCTGGTCCGAGACTGCGAGGCCCCAGGTGGGTGCGGTCGCCGTCGCGGGCGAGGATGAGCAGGTCGGCGCCCTCGGCGGTGGCCACGACCTCCCGCTCGATGCGGCCGGTTCGCTCAACACGGTCACAGGGGCGCCCCAGGCGCTGCGCGGCTTCGGCGAGGAGTCGTTCCGCGGAGGCGGCGGCCAGGCGCTCTACTGCAGTGCCGGGGTCGCGTTCGGGATGCCCACGGCCGAGCAGCCCGGCGAAGGCGCCGTGCGCGGCGCCGGGGGCTTCGGGCCCGGTGACGTGCAGCAGCACGATGTCGGCGGCCTCGGGTGCGTGGCTGCGTGCGGCATCGATGCAGGAGGGCCAGGTGCCCTCGGTGATCCACGCGACGACTCTCATGGTGATCAGCCTCCGATGATGACGAGCGAGGCCCACAGTGCCACCACCGCGAGCAGCAGGGTGGCAGGCACGGTGAACAGGCCGAGCCGGGTGAACTCACCGAGCTCGACGTCACTGTCGTGTTCGTGCACGATGCGCCGCCACAGCAGGGTGGCCAGGGAACCTGCGTAGGTGAGGTTGGGTCCGATGTTCACCCCGAGCAGCACGGCGAGGACGGCACCGGGCCCGGACGGTGCGGTCAACGGCAACAGCACCAGCACGGCGGGCAGGTTGTTGATGACATTCGCCAGTACTGCGGCCAGCGCGGCGATGGCGAGCAGGGCCGCAAAGCCGGTGCCGCCGGGGATCAGGTGGCTCAGGCCGGCGGCGAGGCCGTTGTCGACGACCGCACGGACCACGATGCCCAGGGCCAGGACGAAGGCGAGGAAGGGGACCGCGACGGCGCCCATGATGGCGGTGGGGCTGGTGCGGCGCTGTGCCAGAGCACGCACGGTCAGCACTACGGCGCCGGCGAAGGCCGCCCAGGCTGGATTGACCTCAAGCACGGAGGTGAGGACGAATCCGGCCAGCGTGCACGCGACGGTGGCCAGGGCGAACACCGGCAGCTCGCGGGGTTCGGCGGTCGGTGGGGCCTGGGCTCCGGCGTCCAGGTCGGTGGCGAAGAACCGGCGGAAGACCACGTACTCGGTACCGATGGCGACCAGCCAGGGCAGGACCATCAGGGCGGCGAAGCGGGTAAAGCTCAGTCCGCTAGCGGCGAACGCGAGCAGGTTCGTGAGGTTGGAGACCGGCAGCAGCAGGGAGGCGGTGTTCGACAGGTGGGTGCAGGCGTAGACGTGCGGTTTGGGCCGGGCGCCGAGCCGGGCGGCGGTGGCGAACACCACCGGGGTCAGCAGCACGATCGTGGCGTCCAGGCTGAGCACCGCGGTGATCACCGATGCGGCTGCGAACACCTGGACCAGTAGGCGCCGCGGGCGACCTGCCGCGGTGCGGGCCATCCACGCTCCGCACGCGTGGAACAGACCCTCGTCATCGCACAGCTGGGCCAGGACCAGGACGGCGGCGAGGAAGCCGATCACCGGTCCGAGCCGCGCGGCCTCGTCGCGGGCGTGGTCCAGGGAGATCGCTCCGGTGGCGATGACCACGCCTGCGGCCGGGACGGCGACAACGGCCTCCGGCCAGCCGAAAGGACGGATGACGGCGCACGCCAGCACCGCCAAGAGCAGAACGACGGAGACGGCCTCCGCCAGCGAGGAGTTCACGATCAGATCTTCTCCCAGCTGGGGGATTCACCGTCCCGCGCCTCCGCCGGACGGTGAATCACCGCTGGCTGTCCTTGGCGGTGCTCAGCCCGACCGGGGGCGGGCGCTCGGCGACGCCCACGGTCAGCCTGCCGTCCTCCACCCAGCCGACGGCCAGGCCGCTCCGTCTCCGTTCGGCCGGACGCAGTAGCCGGCCACCTCGCTCGGCCGCCGCAGGGAACCTCCCGCACCTGCTCGATCGTCACGTCCCCCTCGGACCGGACCAGGCTGCCGACGGCTCGGGGTGCGCCGGGCGGTCTCGACCAGATGGTGAAGCTTGGTTCGGGCGTCCCCGGTGGGCTCGGTCGAAGTGACGACAAGCACCACGAACCACCGGGGGAGTTCAGCGCAGTAACGGACGGCGAGCCATGGAGAGCGACGGCATGCACGACCTCGACCGGGCACCGGGTCCTTGGGCCCGGCGGGCGTCTTGGCACTGCGTGGACGGCCGGACTGGCAGCAGGCCTACGTAGCTTCGGGGTGGACCTGGGCGAGGCCGACCTCATCGTGGGCACCTCCGCCGGTGCGGTCGTCGGCGCAGTCATCGCCACCGGGCGGGACCCCGCCCGCCTCGCCACCGTCCCCGCCCGGCACTCCGTCAACCCCTCGTCCGCGCCGCACCGTCCCGGCCCGGCAGCGACGAGCGAGGTGTTCGCCGCCCTCGGCGACTTTGGTCCTGGACCCTGCCGATGCCCGCCGCCGGGTGGGCCGCATCGCACACGCCGACCGACAGCGCGGGACCTGCTCGCTCTGGGCAGTGACGGCGGCCACGCAGCCAGCGAGTACATCGAAGGCGCCGTGGCCGCCGGTGTGCCGGCGCGCCTTGCTTCGACAACTACACACTCGTGCTGGACCAGGCGGTGCGGGGGAGGCCCACACGGCGAAGCGGTCCTGCGGGACGTGCTCGACCGCTGGAAAGCGGCCGTGGACGCACACGAACCCGAGCGGGCCGCCGCTCTCTTCACCGAGGACGCGATCTGACCGGCCCACTCTCGGCGTCCTTCTCAGCACACGTACGAGCACGTACTGGTCGGGATGGCTCGTGTGACCCATGCCCTCACAAGGAGGGGCGAGTACCACAGTCGACCCACAGGAACGGCACCGGAGACCAGTGACACCTGGTCTCCGGTGCCGCACGCGGTCGGGCAGGTTCACTTCTCCTTGGGCGGAAGCTCCGCGGTGACGTCCATGGCCCAATGCAGTCATCCGTCCACCTCGTCGTCGAGGATGTCCTCCGCGAGGACGAGGACACCCATCCGTTTTGCTCCCTGACACCGGTTGCTGGGTGCCCTCATACGGATTGGCCAGCGCATTGCCGTGTAGGGGGAAGTCGATCCCGCCACGCGCTACCGCAAGCGAAGGGCGGCCCGTCCATGAGCGGGGCCCGGCGTGCGCGCAGGCGCGCCGCACTCGCAGGGTCAGTGAACCGCTGACTCTCTGAGTGCGGCGTTACGAAACCAGCAACGGATGCCGTGTGACGGGCAGGACCGACTGATCCTCGACGGTTCGCTCCGCCTGGCTGATTTCGGCCCAGACGGCGTCGAGAGACAGGCCGAGGGTGTCAGCGATCGCCGCGACGGTCGGGAAGGCGGGGGTAGCCACACGGCCGGATTCGATCTTCCGCAGAGTTTCCGGCGAGATGTGCGAAGCGAGCGCCACGTCCAGCATCGAGCGGCAGCCCCGGGCTCGGCGGAGCAGGGCGCCAAGGCGCTGTCCGCGCTCTACCTCGGCGGGGGTGAGCGGCAACCTGACCATGACCCTATTCTAATACCGGTATAGTTAGACCGGGATAGTTATTGGACATACGTGAGGGGCCCCCATGATTGAGATCCTGAACTCCGCGCGGCTTGAGCAGGCGAGGGACACAGGCGCCCTGGTCGGAAACATCCTGCACACGCTGAAGCGGCGCAGCACGGTCGGGTCGAACCTGCTGGACATCGACCAGTGGGCCAAGGAGATGATCACCGAGGCCGGAGCGCAGTCCTGCTACGTCGACTACGCGCCTTCCTTCGGGCGCGGCCCGTTCGGGCACTACATCTGCACGGCCGTCAATGACGCAGTGCTCCACGGGCGGCCTCACAACTACACGCTGGCAGAAGGCGATCTGCTGACTCTCGACCTGGCCGTATCCAGGGGCGGGGTGGCCGCGGACGCCGCGATCAGCTTTCTGGTGGGCAAGGCCAGGCCGGCGGAGAGCGTCGCGATGATCGAGACCACCGAACGTGCACTCGCCGCCGGCATCGCCGCCGCCAAGCCTGGGGCGCGCATCGGCGACCTCTCCCACGCCATCGGCACGGTGCTCAGCGAGGCGGGCTACCCGATCAACGCCGAGTTCGGAGGCCACGGCATCGGCTCGACCATGCACCAGGACCCACACGTCGCGAACATCGGACGGCCCGGCCGCGGATACAAGCTGCGCCCCGGACTGCTGCTCGCCCTGGAGCCCTGGGTCATGGCCGACACTGCCACACTCGTCACCGACGCCGACGGGTGGACGCTGCGCAGCGCGACAGGCTGCCGGAGCGCGCACAGCGAGCACACCATCGCCATCACCGACAGCGGAGCTGAAATTCTCACCCGAGCCTAAGAGGGGGTAGCGCCGAGTCCGCCAGATGCGGCTTGAGCTGGAACTGCCGCCAGATCCGGCCCAGCGGTCGACTTCGACGGTCCACGGTGCTGCGCCATGACGTTCGCGACCAGTGGGTGGCGTTCTTCGGCAGCTGTTCCAGCGTGGTGACCTCCACGTGACCAGTGGACCCGCTACTGGGCGGTCTTGGAGGAGGCCGATTCGGAGCAAGGGGAATCCAGTCGTGGGCAGGCGGTGCAGGATGTCCCGGCCGCGTCACGGGCACCGGCGCCGCCGTTCTTGGCGCCGAGACCTACGCCGCAGCGTTCGGCTGCCCCGCCCTGTGCGATGGGAGTCACTGCCGCAGAGTGTGCGCGTGCACGCTGCGCCGGGCCCGGGAGGGCCGCTGCCCAGTCGGCGCACCGTGGTCGTCCTCGCCCGGGACGTCGGTGCCGGCGAGGAGGCGGCCGGGCAGCTGTGGCAGGCCGCGTCCGCCAGACAGGCGAAAGCGCCATTCGGTTGGATGCCACCGGCCCCGGACCGGTTGCGGTCGTCCGCGTTTGGCTGATTGCTGAGGGTGTCGTCATGAACGGCGCGACTCCAGGGAGACACCATGAGCTACCAGCAGGATTTGATCATTTGTCGCGAACTGGGCGAACGTCATGGCGAGAGCCGGGCGCTGAACAGCCTCGGCGTCGCCCTGCAGCAGGTGCAGCGGTTCGACGAAGCCATCGACGCCCACCAGCACGACCTCGTCACATGCCGCGAGCTGGGCGAGCACCATGCCGAAGGGCAAGCCCTGAACAACCTCGGCACGGCCCTGCAGCAGATGCAGCGCTTCGAGGAGGCCATCGACGCGCACCAGCAGGCCGCCGCCCGGTTCACAGAGCTGGGTGACCATCACCGCGAGGGGCAGGCCCTGAACAATCTGGGTACGGCGTTGCAGCAGGTGCGGCGGTTCGAGGAGGCCATCGACGCGCAC
>NZ_JBVHQF010000006.1:0-17976 GCF_055567555.1 Streptomyces sp. NPDC026522 | reverse complement strand
AGAGCTGGGTGACCATCACCGCGAGGGGCAGGCCCTGAACAATCTGGGTACGGCGTTGCAGCAGGTGCGGCGGTTCGAGGAGGCCATCGACGCGCACCAGCAGGCCGCCGCCCGGTTCACAGAGCTGGGTGACCATCACCGCGAGGGGCAGGCTCTGAACAATCTGGGTACGGCGTTGCAGCAGGTGCGGCGGTTCGAGGAGGCCATCGACGCGCATCAGCAGGCCGCCGCCCGGTTTGCCGAGCTGGGTGACCATGACGGTGAGGGCCGGGCTCTGAACAATCTGGGTACGGCGTTGCAGCAGGTGCGGCGGTTCGAGGAGGCCATCGACGCGCATCAGCAGGCCGCCGCCCGGTTTGCCGAGCTGGGTGACCACGAGGGTGAGGGCCGGGCTCTGAACAATCTGGGTACGGCGTTGCAGCAGGTGCGGCGGTTCGAGGAGGCCATCGACGCGCACCAGCAGGCCGCCGCCCGGTTCACGGAACTCGGCGACCACGAGGGTGAGGGCCGGGCCCTGAACAATCTGGGCATGGCGTTGCAGCAGGTCCGGCGGTTCGACGAAGCCATCGACGCACATCAGCAGGCCGCCGCCCGGTTCACCGAGATGGGCGACAACGAGAGCCGGGTCCTGAACAACCTCGGCACCGCCCTGCAGTCCCGGGGGCTGTGGCGGGCACGCAAGGGCAAGAGCCAGAGCCAGAGCGAAGCCAAAGGCCAGAGCGACGCCAAGGGCCAGAGCGACGCCAGGAGCGATGCCAGTATCGACTCCAAGGTCCGTCTGGTACCACTCGTCTTGGATGTCCCCTCGGGATCCACGGCCGTGTCGGCGGCCGTGGCTACCGCTGCCTCCGCGTCCCCGGAGCGGCCCGCGAAGACGGAGGTCCTCGCGCTCGCACCCGCGGACGAGCCGTCGTCGGAGCAGGCCGACCTCCAGACGGAGAACAAGCGCTGGGGCCGCCGCCGCAAGGCCCAAGACCCGGTGCTCTCCGACGACCGGTAGTGAGGCGGGGCGTGCGCCGTCAGCCCGACGCACGGGCAGGGCCGGCTCCCGGCCGAGCGGCTGGGGGTCGGCCGCAGCCACGACGTGCGTGGGACGAGGACAGTTGAGGACGAACCCGGTCATCCGGCGATCCCGCGACCGGCCGCGTCCGAGGAGGTCGCCCGCCGCCACGAACGATGCTGCCCGGAGCCAAGGCTCCGGGCAGCAGCAGATCGTGTGCGGTCGGTTGGTCAGAAAGTGAGCTTGAAGTCCGTGATGGTGCCGACGTCCGCGGCACCCTTGTCCTGGACCTTCAGCTTCCAGGTGCCGTTGGCGGCCACGGCCGAGGCGTTGACGGTGTACGTCTTGTCGAGGTTCGCAGCGGAGTCCGAGGAAGAGTTCTGCAGTCGGTACGAGGTCCCGTTCGGCGCCACGAGGTCGATCTGGAGGTCACCGATGTAGGTGTGGGTGATCTTCACGCCGACCTTGAGGGTGCTCGGCGCGTTGCCGGTGATGCCGGTCACGCTCACCGAAGAGGTGACCGCGGGGCCGGGGGAGTCCGGGATGGCCACCTGGGCGGTGCTCTCGAAGACCTTGCCCGGGGTGGGGGTGCCGCCGTTCGCGCGGGCGCCCACGTTCACGGCGGCCCAGGCGTTGGTGACGTTGGTGACCTCGGCGCTGCTGGCCCCGTACAGCTCGGTGGCCGCGGCGATCGTGCCGTCGCGGGCGCCCTTGTAGTCGGTGCTGGAGTTGAACTTGCTGGTGAGCGCCTTGTACCAGATGAGCTGGGCCTTGTCCCGGCCGATGCCGGTGACGGGCAGGCCGTCGGAGGTCGGCGAGTTGTAGCTGACGCCGTTGACCGTCTTGGCGCCGGAGCCCTCGGAGGCGAGGTAGAACCAGTGGTTCGCCGGTCCCGATGAGTAGTGGACGTCGAGGCTGCCGACGCCGGAGTACCAGCTGTCCGCGGAGCCACCGTCCTTGCTCGGCTTGTCCATGTAGCGCAGCGGGGTGCCGTCGCCGTTGATGTTGATCTGCTCGCCGATGAGGTAGTTGCCGGGCGCGCTGGGGTTGTTGGCGTAGAACTCGACCGAGGTGCCCATGATGTCGGAGGTCGCCTCGTTCAGGCCGCCCGACTCGTCGCTGTAGTTGAGGCCGGCGGTGGCGGCGGTGACGCCGTGCGTCATCTCGTGACCGGCGACGTCCAGCGAGGTCAGCGGGTCGTTGTTGGCCGTGCCGTCCCCGTACGTCATGCAGAAGCAGCCGTCGTCCCAGAACGCGTTGACGTACGCGTTGCCGTAGTGGACCCGGGAGTAGGCGGCGACGCCGTCGCCGCGGATGCCGGAGCGGCCGAGGACGTTCTTGTAGAAGTCCCAGGTGACCCCGGCGCCGTAGGCGGCGTCGGCTCCCGCGGTGGCGGCGCTGGAGTTGGCGCCGGTGCCCCAGGTGTCGGTGGACTGGGTGAACAGCGAGCCGGTGCCCGACGTACCGTGGTTCAGGTTGTAGGTCTTGTGGCCGCCGCGGCCCGTGTCGTTCAGGGTGAAGCTCGAACCCGACTGCGAGGTGCCGAGGGTGACCTGGCCGCTGTAGTGGGTGTTGCCGACACCGGTCTCGATGCCCTGCCACTGGTGGAGCTTCGCACCCGTCTTGGCATCGGTGATGACGTGGAGCTGGTTGGGAGTGCCGTCGTCCTGGAGCCCGCCGACGACGGTCTCGTAGGCGAGGGTCGGCACGCCCTTCGCCATCCACACGACCTTGCGGGGTGCGACGTCGGCCTTCGCGGCCTTGGAACCCACGGCCTTGGCGGCGTCGAGGGCCTGGGTGGAGGCGGCCGCCGGGGCGTCGGCCGGGGCGGTGGTGGAGATGCCCTGCAGGGTGGCGGAGGACGCCTTGCTCACGCCCTGCGTCCGGTTGTCCGTCGAGCGGCTGACGACCAAGTCGCCGCCGAGGACCGGGAGTCCTTCGTACGTGCGCTCGTACCGGGTGTGGGTGGTACCGTCCTGGTCCTTGACCACATCGTGGACGAGCAGCTTCTCCTGGGGGCTGAGACCGAGCTCCTTGGCCGTGGCGGCCGTGGTGCTCTGGGCCTTGGTTATGAGCTCGGCCCGCTGGGACGGGGAGAGTTGTGCGGGCAGGGCGCCCGGGTTGCGAACCGGCTGGCCCTGGGGGGCGGCGGCGTTCGCGGGACCTTCGGGCTGCGCGCTGGCGCTGCCTGCCTGGACACCTACCGTGAGCAGGGCGGCTGCGGCGAGCAGGGCGCTGGTGGCGGTGGCCTGACGACGAGTCGTGGATTTCACGCGGACTCCTTCTGCGTGTGGGGGGTTACCGGGCGGCTGGGATGAGGCCGGCCGGGCAGAGCGTGCGGAGCTGTTCCGTGCTGGGGATGGGGAGAGAGTGCCAGCGATCGCGATCTTTGTCAGGAGCGCGTCATTAATCGGCCGAATCGAGTCCGAATTTCGTCGCTCGGCGTTCGCTCAGCGGATACATCGGAGTGGTTCCGGTCAGCTCGTGCCTGCCCAACAGGGCTTATGGGGAGCGGTACGCGCTTTCCGGACACCCGGCCGTCCCGGACGGATCGGCCGGCGCGGTGGTGGCGGTGGTGGCGGTGGTGGCGCACCTCGCATTCAGGCAAAGGGTTCGGCATCAAGCGTCAAATCCCGTTGACCTACGCGTGATCGGGCGGGTCAGATGAGGCCGTCGGCTTCCCGCCCGGCACGGCTCGGCCGCACCGAGCCCGCGAAGCGCCGAGTTCGACATGACCGTCCGGGCCGGGTCCGGCCGCCGCTGCGGTGGCCGGCGGCTCTTGACGCGCGCGGCCGCCCCGCCGTATCAGGGTTGGCCGGCGGTCCGACGTACCCCGTCCCGACGATGTCGCCCCAGGACGACGCCCACCACGAGCAGAAGCAGACAGGTGCCCGCCGCGGCGTGTACGAGGAGCGCGTCGAGGCGGTCCGCCGCCAGGTACGCACCGACGGCCAGCGCCACCAACGCGCACACCCCGCGGTCGACGATGGACTCCACCGACAGCAGGGTCGCCCGGTAAGGGGTCGGTGGGATCGCCGCGTTGATCAGGTTGCGTTGCACCGGGTACGCAAGGCCCGCCGCGGCGGCGAACGCGCACAGGAACAAGATGGTGCCCAGGCCCCCCGTCAGCGTGGTGGCCGCGAGCGTGAGGGCCATCACCACACTGAGGGCGGTCACCACGGTCGAGCCGGACAGCCTGCCGCGCAACCAGCCGGTCCTGGCCGAACCAATGGCCTCGGCGACCGTCATCGCCGACAGCACCGCACCGTGATCGGCGACGGGGAGGCCCTTTTCGAGGAGCAGCGGTTGGAAGAGGTTGACCTGGCAGATGCGGGCGAGCGTGAACACGGCCACACCTTGCACCATCAATGGCCCGAGGGACCGTGACGTCCCGAAAAGCTTCGCGGCCTGGCGGGCCGAGTCGAGGAGCCCGACGCGCTCCACGGGCGGGCGACCGCCCCCGCGGGGCGCCGCGATCGCCGGGAGGGCCGCGGCGCAGGCCAGCGAACCGAGCGTGGAGAGCGCGGTCAGTACGTAAGGGGCCTCGTGCCGGATGTGCATCAGGACGCCGACCAGCGGCCAACAGGCGATCTTCGCCCAGAGGCCGAGCGCCCGGGCGGTGCCCTCGGCCTGCATGTAGTGCTCCTGCGCGCCGTGCTCGTGCAGGTACTCGTACAGATAGGCGCTGGAGGCCCCCGACACCAGCGAACGGGCGGCGGCGATGGCCAGGAAGTGCGCCATGAAGCCCGCGAAGGACGGCGCGACGACCGGGAGGAGGTTCGCCGCGGTCATCGCGGCCGCCCCCAGTTGCATGCAGCGACGCTGTCCGATGCGGTCGGCGATGAAGCCGGTGGGTATCTCCAACAGGCAGAACGCCACGTAGTAGACGCTCTGGATGCCGAAGATCTGGCTGTCCGACAAGCCTGCCTGCCTCTGGTACTGGTAGAAGACCGGCATCCACCACAGGAGGTTGAACAACACCTGGAACCCGTTGTTCAGTCGGGTCACGCGCAGCACCGCGGCGGGCGGGCGGACGCGTCGTGTCACGTGTGCACGCGGGGAAATGGGCATGGGCCGGCCTTCGGTGGGGCGGTACGCGAGGAAGTACGGACGGGTCAGACGCTGTACGGGCGCAACTGGAGTATGTGGAGCGCACCTCCTGGCCCGAGCAGCCATTCGATGTCGAGCGGCCCGGCGAAGGTGTAGTCCGTGGCGAAATGGGACTGGAGCAAGCGGCCCGCCAGCGCCAGCCGGCCCAGGTGGGCCCGCGTGTCCTGCGCCAGGTCCTCGGTGGCCGCGCCCAGCGAGACGGTGCGGCCGCCGCCCTCGACCGTGTTGTACAGGTACTGCAGGGGCATCGTCCGGCCGTCGACGACATCGGCCGTGGACCCGTGCGCGCAGTTGAGGTACACGTTGCGGAAGTCGGCCCGGTTGGTCGGATTGCAGGTGACCATGACGCCTCCGAGCGGGGACGGCTCGTAGCGCTGCACGATCACCCCCATGTACGTGTCGTCCAGGGAGATGCCGGCCTGATGGCGCAGCCGCACGCTGCGCGGGGAGAGCAACGAGGCCCACACCTGGCGGATGGCGTCGAGCAGCCCCGGCAGATCGGTGACCTTGGTGTGGGACTCGTAGATCCCGGCCGCGGAGAAGCCCGGCAGGTCCTCGGCGTTCGAGGAGGACCGCACGGCGAAGCGGCCCGTGCCCGCCAGATGTTCGACCAGTTGCGTGTCCAGGGCGTGCACGAGGTCCTCGGGCACGGGCAGGGTGCGCACCAGATGCTGCAATTGGAGGCAGACCGTGTCCAAGGCGTCCATGGAGTTCAGCTCCAGTGCCATCTTCAGTTTGCCGATGCTCTGTTGCACTGCCGGTGAGGAGTCCAGGAACCGCTGTTGGACGGAGAAGGGGACGGCGATGCCGGCCGGCGCCTGGACGTGCCGGGTCAGGAACTCGCTCGCGTGCTGTGCGAGATCCCCGTCCTCCGGCATCCCCAGCCGGGCGGCCAGGTGACCGAGCAGGTCGGCTCGGGGCGGGCGGGGCACGGAGTAGTAGCCGGTCAGCCGGCCCGATCCGTGGCGCAGTACGTGGTGCAGTTCCCCGAGGTTGGCCGCCTTGGTGCCGTAGCGGTTCCGGTCGCCGGCGCGCAACGCGGACAGCGGCACGAGCGGTACGTCCGTCACGTGTGGCGCGTCGAGGCGGACGCGCTGGGTGTGCCACGTCGGTTCGGCGAGGTCCGACGGCTCCTCGGCGCGCTCGATGGCGAACCCGTCGGCGGTGACCTCGTAACGGATCCAGGCACCGTCCAGCTTCTCGTCGGCGATCGTGTCGAGGACTCCGCGGACGATGGCGTTCGGGATGCCCCACCCGGCCGCCAGCATGTTGGTGTGCGACAGGGGAGTGGTGGGCTGGGCGTTGATCAAACCGGCGAGCCGCGGAATGTCGTCGGGGACCACCGGCATGGCGACGATGTCGTACCAGGTCAGGTCCGCGCGGGCGGCCAGGTATTCCGCACCTGAAGCGAAGGCCCGGAGCCGGCCGGTGGCAGAGGCGAGCGTCAACGGGACGAAGGGCACGGTCGCCAGGAGCGCGTGACCCCGCGCACGGGGCACCACGGTCTCCGGCACCGCCGCGAGGGCGTTCTCCTGCCCGTGGTTGGCCGGTTTCACCAGCAGTTCCAGCGCGGGATCGAGGTGGGCCCGTACGAAGGCGTGGAACTCGACCAGCAGGTCCGCGCCCATGGTGTCGGCCTCGGTGGTCTCCAGGACCATGAACGGCTCGTCCGGCTCCGGGCCGCCCCGGGAGTGCAGCGACAGGACGCCGAGCAGGAAGCGCCGCGCGGGGTCCTGGTAGACGTCGTGGTTGAAGCGGTCGAGTTCGGCGTCGAGCTGTTCGAGGGTCAGCCCCTGGATCTCGGTGGCTATGTAGTTGACGTGGAAGGAGTGCACGGCACTGTCGAGGACGTGCCAGCGGCCCTGCTCGCGGTCCACGACGACCTTCACGTACGGATGCCCGCCCAGCACCCCGGCCAGTTGCTCGAACAGGGGGAGCGTGAGCAGGGTGTCCACGGAGGCGCCCCGGGGGGACGGCGCGGCTGCGATGGTTCCGGCGTTCGTCATGCGGTGCTCCCGGGCGTCGAGCGGTCGGTGGACAGGGGAGACGGGGCGGTGGGCTCGGCGGGCTCGGTAAGGGCGGCGGGGGCCCTCGTGAGGGCGACGGACGGGGTAGTGAGGGCCTTCGGCAAGGCCGCCAGGACGCGGGCGCAGTCGGCCAGCAGCTCCGGCCCGGACTCGGCGGTGAGGAAGCAGAGCGCGGCCATGGAATTGGCCCCTCCCGCCTCCTCGTACGGCGGGACCGGGGTGCCCGGCGCGAGACTGTGTTCGCGTACCGGCTCCACCCGGGATCCCGGCGCGACCAGGGCGGGCCAGTCGACCGCCTCGAAATCCCAGGCCGGGAGTTCGCTCCAGGGCCGGCCCTCGGGGTCGACGGCGAGGACCACGAGCGATCCGGCGGCGCCCGCGCCCTCGGTCAGCATCCGCTGCGGGTAGGCGACCTCCCGGTCGAGCAACTCGCGCACCAGCATGCCGATCATGTCGAGCCCGAACACGGTCTCCACCTGTCGGGTGGTCATCACCCCACCGAAGCGGGCGGCGGTCTCGATCAGCCACAGGGCCCCGTCCGGACCGAGTTTGATCTCGGTGTGGGTGGCGCAGGTGTCGAGCCCGAGCGCGTCGACGGCAGCGCGTGACACCTCCTCGATCCGGTGCTGCAAGGCGTTCGGGAGGGCGGCCGGGGCCAGGCTCGCCCGCTCGGTGAAGGGGGCGATGGTCGGCATCCGCCCGGTGATGCACAGCGGGTGGTAGCGGCCGTCGGCGACCATCCCCTCCACGCTGACGTAGTCGCCCCACCCGTCCCCGTCGAACCAATCGGAGGCATCTCCCGTCACGATCTCCTCCAGCAGGAAATCGCTGACGCCCTCGTCCGCCGCGTGCAGTTCCGCGTAACCCTGCGCGGACGAGGCTGCCATGACGGAACGTCCGGTCCGCCAGGCCGCCTCGGCCTGCTGCTCGTTCCACACGGTGAGATGGGCCGTGGAACCCGCGCTCCAGGCGGCCTTCAGGAGCAGCGGCGGCCTGAGGACGTCGAAGGCGGCCTTGATGTCCTGCGGAGTGTGGACCTCCGCGAACCCCGGTACGGGCACTCCGGCGTCACGCCAGATCCGGCGCATCAGACGCTTGTCCCGCGCCCCCACGACCCGCTCACCGGCGCCGCGCAGACCGAGCCGCAGGCTCGCGCGGGCGACGGCCACCACCGCGTACTCCGACAGGGTCAGCACCGCCTCGGCACCGACGCGGCGGGCGTGGGAACAGATCAGATCGACCACTTCCACTCCCTCGCCCTGCGGGGCCGCGGTGATCGACGCGCATCCGGGCAGCCACTCCGACTCGGTGATGCGGGGTAACGGCGCGAGCGCCAGGACGTGTACCTCGGCGTGGGCGGCGATGCGCGGGAGCGCGTAGTCCAAAGGAGGGCCACCCTTGGCGTAGACGAAGAGGATCGGAGTCATGGTGCTCCTGGAGTCGAGGGGGGACGCCGGGTGGCGCAACGGCGTCGTCGGCGGACGATCCGTACGCGGTGTCGGTCGCCGGGTAAGGACCGGGGCGACGAGACCACGAGGGAAGACGGCGGACGCACAGGTGTACGCCTACTCGGTGAGGCGCTCGCCAAACAACCGCGCCCGCCAAGTGGGGTCGGCATGAGGGTTTTTCAGCCATCCGGGCGGCCGCGTGGGGATCGCTCGCCCGCGTGTCGAACGCCGAGGTGAAGAACGAGCGGTTGCCGGCCACGGGGTCATCACCCTCCGGCAGGTGGACCCGAACCCTGCCCCCGGGATGACTGCTCACCAACACCGCGGTGGAGTCGTTCACCGTTCCACAGGCGGCCCGGGGGTGCGCCGGGGGCTGGAGACGATCGAGTCCGGCTTCGCCGACGCGCTGACGCGTGCCCGCGCCCAGCGGCTCCTGCCCACGGAACTCCACGAAGAGGAGTCAGCCGCGCAACTCCTGGCGCTCTCCGCGGGTCTGCTGGTGCTCGTCCGATCCGGCACGGGCGCCACCACACTGCACCCCTCGATACGGCACACCGAACATGGCGCGGTCGCGGACGACGGCATCACCTACCGGGACCCGGGACCCGGGAACCGGGGCCGGCGGCCTGGCCGAACTGGACGCCTACGTGAACGGCTTCGCCGGGGCGTTTCCCGGACACCGCTTCCGCATCGACGAGGTCCTCGACCACCATGACCGGTCACTCGCCCGCTGGACCCGGATCGGCCCGGACGGCGAGTCGGACGGCGAGACCTTCATGACGGGCGTGAGCAGCGCGGTGCACCGGGACGGTCTCCTCGCCGACGTGACCGGTTTTCCTCCCCGCCCGACCACCGTGGGTAGGCGGAGCGAGACGGTCGACGACCGGACCACTCGCGGCCGGCTCGGGTAGCCGACTGACGGCCATGGATCCGCCCTCGACAGCGCCCCTACACCCGCGGCACGAACCCGGCCGGCGCCGCCGCCCGCTACGCGCTGGTCAGCCACGTGCACCTCGACCGCGTCGAACACCGCGCCTTCTGGGCCTTGGCGACCACCGGGCTCTAGTCGGCGGTCGAGCCGTGCCCGACGGGACCGGCGTAGACGCCTTCGTAGACCACGGAGTCGCACACCATGTTGCACTGGCCGTTGTTGACCAGCTTCTTCCCGCCGCCGTCGGTGCGGCCTTCAAAGAGCGGATGCGGATTACTGGGAGTGACTTCGTAGGTCAAGGAGCGAGTTGGCAACGGGCCTGGTGGTTGCGCTGGTGTCTTGGCCCAGATGGTAGGTCCAGTAGCGGTCGAAGTCGCCGTCGGCGAGCAGTGCACGGAGTTTCAGGACGGCTTCGGCGCCGGCGCTCCGCCCGGCCGTCGGCGCGTTCGTCCGACAAATTCGCTACCCGGCGGCCGGAGCGCCGTGATACACAACCGACGTGCAAAACATCTTGGAGTTCTCCGAGGTCCTGCGGCTGATCGAAGACCGCTCGGCCGCGTTCCGCGCCGCGGTCGCGTCCGCCCCCGACCTTGACGTCCAGGTCCCGACCTGCCCGGACTGGACGCTGCGCGAACTGGCGCAGCACCTCGGTGACGGCCGCCGCCGCCAGGCCGGCATCGTCGCGGCGGGCCCGGGCGCTGAGCCCCCGGCGAGGACGGACCCGAAGGGCGCCCCGACCGCGCCCCGCGACCGCGAAGCCCTGGACGCCTGGCTCGCCGAGTCGACCGAGCTCATGCTCGACGCGATGCGCGAGGCCGGCCCGGACCGCGGCTGCTGGACCTGGTGGGGTCGCTCGCAGGCCCCGGAGACCAGCGGAGCCGTGGCCCGGCACCAGATCCAGGAGATCGCCGTCCACACCTACGACGCCCAGCTCACCCAGGGGGCCGCACAGCCGCTGCCGACGGACGTCGCGGTCGAGGGCGTCGACGAGTTCCTGACGACCGTCTCGGCGACGACCGTCCCCTGGCCGTTCAAGCCGGCGACCATCGACCTGCACACGACCGAGGGCCGCTCCTGGCGCCTGACCCTCAACGCCGACGGCGTCCGCTGTGACGACCTCGCCGCCGACGCGGAACCGGGCGACATGGCGATGCGAGGCGCAGCGAGCGAACTGGTCCTCTACTTCTACGAGCGCGTCCCGCTCGACGGCCTGGAGACCACCGGCGACACCGAGCCGATGGAGCAGCTCGCAGACTGGGACCCGAACGCGTAAGACACGCACTTGTGACGCATCTGTCGGTGGTGCGCGCGCTCCTGCGGGCGCCCCTGGCCCGGGGGTTGCGGACATTGCGCGGCTGCGGGCAGGCTGCGCAACGCCGGCCGCCTGCCCGGCGCCGTCGCGAGGTCCGCCAACTGACGCCGAAGTCGACCACGCGTTCGTGCAGCAGTCCGACGTACCGCGCGCCCGCTACCCCGACACCGTCGTCCACCACTACCTCGACACCTTGGGCGCCATGTGCTCGGCAACCTGCGCTGGAGCCGCACCACCACCCGCTACAACGGGAGCGCCACCGCCTGGAACGGCCTACACGCAGGCACCGTCACCCTCCACCACGACCGCACCACCATCGGCTCGTCCTGAACCTGACGGACCGATTGCCCAGGCCGGAGGTCCGCGATCCCGTCCAGCGATTCGACCGCCGCGCCGTCCATGCTGGAGGGCCTCGCTGGAGGGCCTCGACACCGCGGCCCGCAAGGGCAAGCACAGCGGCCGGCCGCCCGTCATCACCGACGACATGCTGCACACCGTCCTCCGCCGCCGCGAACGGCGAGTCCGTGCGGCAGATCCAGCCCGTCCGGATCAACCCCACCGGCAAACGCAGAGGTCAGAACCCATCCGTCACCAGCGTCTACCGAGCTCTCGCCGAGCAGCAGTCCCCCTATGAGAAGAGACCGGTGGAGGTGTACTGCGTAAAGTTCGCAAGGATCTCGCGCAGCCATCGGCTGCGAACGGCTGGTAGCCGGACCAGGGTGTGCTGGAAGGTTTCCCGGTCGGCCCGGAACAGGTAGTTGGAGCGCGGCGGGAGCGGGTCGTCGCGGAGGAGGTCTTGGGGGTAGACCGCCCGATGCGGGAACCGGCAAGTGCGGCTGGAGATACCAACCACAGCCATACCCCCAGCGGCAGCGGCACCGGGTAAGCCGATACGGGCGGGCTGGCTGGGTCCAGGTCTGCCCCGTTTGCGGATGGACCGGTACCAGGAGGATGTCGACGCCTGCGCCGGGGGCGGGCCGTCCCGGTCCAGCCAGGACGCCTCATCGGCGGCCCGCGGGCAGCAAGGCGTCGAGCGCGCGTTGGAACACGTCCCGGTCAGACCGCCCGGGACCTTCACCGGTTGCCCCTCGGAGGCTGCCACCAGGTGGGCGAGTGCCTGACCGGCTGCCGCCTCCCCCTGCGGACTCCACGACCAGTAGTGGCTCGACCCGAGCCCTCCGCCCCACGTGGCAATCGACTCGAACGGGGGGGGGGAGTGCTCTCCCCGTTCTCCGTCAATTTCTCCCAGGAGAGCGGTGCAGCGTCGACACCGTCAACTCATCTGAACAGAATCCCTGACTCAGAGGACTAGGGCTTGTATCGAAAGTATTTCCCAGGAGATCGTCAGGCTGCCCGGCTACGGTGCGGGCATGGTGAACTTCGTGCTGGTTGCAGGTGCACGGCTCGGGGCGTGGGCGTGGGGCGAGGTGGTGCCGTGTCTGCGCGCGGCCGGCCACGGCGTCTATCCGTTGACGCTGTCCGGTCTTGCTGACAAGCAGGGTGTACCGGCGGGGCAAGCGACTCACGTCCAGGACATCGTTGCCGAGGTAGAACGCCAGGATCTGCGTGACGTAGTCCTAGTGGGTCACAGCTACTCGGGCATCCCGGTAGGTCAGGCCGCGGAGCGGATCGGTGACCGACTGGCCCGCGTAGTATTCGTCGACTCAAGCGTTCCAACTGACGGCGAGTCGTTTGTCTCCGCCTGGCCGGACGGCGGGGCGGCAGTGGAGGCGTCGATCGCCGAGAGCGGAGGGTTTTGGCCGCTCGCGCCAGCTGCTCATTACGACGGCGAGGGTCTCACCGATGAGCAGATCGCACGCCTCGTGCGCGGCTCGACGCCTCACCCAGGTGCCACGCTGACCGAGCCCGCTGTGCTGTCGGGGCCTCTCGGTGAACTTCCGGCGACATACATCCTGTGCGTGATGCCAGGGGCCGAGCCCGACGACGCCGAGCCCGACGAAGATGTGGCTGAGCTGCTGAACAGCAAGCGCTGGCGGCTGGTCAAGATGGACACCGGCCATTGGCCGATGTTCTCCCAGCCGCGCGAGCTGGCGCAGATTCTCCTCAATGCTGCCGTGGAGTGAGAGCACCTCCATGCCTGCGGGCTGGTTTCGGACGCGCTTGATGTGTGCTGGTCACAGCCATATGCCGATGGCCGCCGCCATGAGGACGGTCGCCTCATAGCGGACCGCTGGCTTGTCGTATCGCGTGGCGACGGCGCGGTACTTCTTGAGGCGGTTGATCCCACACTCGACCGCGTGGCGCTCGCGGTAGTCGACCGGGTCGAATTTCGGCGGCCGGCCGCCGCTAGAGCCGCGCTGTTTGCGGTGGCGCGCCTGGTCGACCTTGTCCGGGATGGTGCAGCGGATCCCTTGGCGACGCAGGTAAGCGCGGTTCTTGCGGGAGGCGTACGCCTTATCAGCACGCACCCGATCGGGGCGGACGCGCGGCCGGCCCGGCCCGATGCGGGGCACGCGGACCTTCCTCAGCACGGGTTCGCACTGCGGCGAGTCGCCGCGCTGCCCGGTCGAGGGCCTGGCGCGTCTTCGAGCGGCCCGGATCTTCCAGTTCGTCCCCGTCTGCGGCCCCCTATTGCGTGCGCCGGCGGCGTGCTGGTGGGCACGGTTGACCGTGGAGTCGACGACGGCGGTCCACTCCACCTGGCCCATCGCGTCGTCGCGGACCTGCACATGCTCCAACAGCCTTGGCCACGTGCCATCCGCCTCCCAGCGGGCGAACCGCTCGTAGACCGTCTGCCACGGCCCGTACCGCTCGGGCAGGTCGCGTCACGGAGCCCCGGTTCGCAATCGCCACAGCACACCGTTGACCACCTGCCGGTGATCACGCCACGGCCGACCACGCCCATCCACCTGCGGCAACAAGGGCTCTATCCGCTCCCCCGCCGCGTCCGTCAACTCACCTTGACCTGCCACAAGATCAACTATCAGACAAGCCTTAGGGGTCCGTCTATCGAAAGTGCCAGACCCGAACGGTTTACCGTCCCCGAGATCAGCCTTTGCCGGGCTGTCACGGGCGAGAAGCAACGACGGCTTCCGTCCGGACACACTCCTCGAACGCGCCCTCCGGACGGATTGCGGCCAGTGCTTGGCGAAGGTCACGTACGAAGGCGGGAAGGTCGGAGCCGAGCGCGGCCGGGCTGGTGAAACTGAAGGAGAGCTGGAGTCCGACGACCTCGTCCACGGTCCGACGGACCAAGCGATCCCAGTGGGTCGTCTCGATCCGTGAGAAGGGCGAGCGCAGCAGAACGTCCTCGTGCCGCACCTCGGGATAGGCAGCCGGGGCGGAATCCGGACGGCGGTTGGGGCCCAGATAGCGGCTGCGGACCTCTTCCACCACATGCTGCCAGGCCGGAAGGTGGAGGTCCTCGTGTCGGGCTCCGCAGGTTGCCAGCACTACCGCTCCACCGGGCTCGATCAAGGTGTCCAGGTCTTGCAGCAGCGGTTCGCGGTCTGTCCAGTGGAACGACGCGCCCATAACCGTCAGCAATACCGGCCCCACGTTCAGCGCGAGCAACGTGTCGGAGTCTCCGAGCTGCCAGTCGATACCGCCCACCGCTGCCTCGGCCGCGAGCCGACGGCCCTCGGCAATCATTTCCGGCTCTGGATCGACCGCGACCACTTCGCGAACCAGTGCAGCCAGCGGCAACGTCAGCGCTCCGCTGCCGGCCCCCAAGTCAAGTACGCGCTGAGTCCCGTCCAGCGCAAAGCGCGCACCCAGGAACGCGAACAGCTGAGCGTCATACGCAGGCCGGAATTTTGCGTAGTAGGGCACGGTCGAAGCGAACAACCCACCCGGTGAATCCATCCCCTCACTCTTCCATCATGACCACTCGGTCCGTCGGAAGAGGGGGTCGGAAACAGGTACTTTAGGCGGTGCAGGATTCCCCTGGCTGCGTAGGTGGGACCCAGGAAGGAATGCCGGCGAATGTCGGCAGAGGTTCCATCCCAAGGGGCCATCGCATGTTGGTCAGGAAGAGGAACGGTCAGACGGGAATGCCGTCGGTGCCCCACAGACGTACGAGGCCAGGGGCGCTGTCAACGGTCTGCCATGGCTTCCTGCCCCGAGCTGGGCTACGGGTTTCTCCGAATTGAGGACTACTCGTCGCCACATGATTTGACGGGGTGTCCGCATGCCCGGAACGGTCTGTTGGGGCTTGATCGTCGGACGGTCGTCGCCCGGCGTAGTTGCAGGTGCTGACCATTCAGGCGCTTACCAGGTGGGACTTCCTGTCAGCGCGGTGGTACGAAGAAGCCGTCGACAACGCGGCGAACCTTGGAGACCGCGTCACCTTCACCCAGGCGCAGAGCGGTGTTCGCGGCGTTGAGCACAGCATCTATCTGAAAGAGCGCCAGGTCCACGTCCAGCCGGGCGATCTCCCCGGTGTCCACGGCGCGGCGTAGTTCACCGGCCAGGAGGGCGAGCCATGTGCGGCGGTGGAGCAGCAGGGCGTCACGGACTTTCCCGGGCCGGCTGTCGAAGTCGGGGAGGCTGGCAGCCCAGAAACAGCCTCCGGCGAACAGTGGTGCCTCGATGTAGGAGATCCAGCGTTCCGTCAGTGCGCGGAGCCGGGCGATGCCCGGCTGAGCGCTCTGCGCGGGGCGGATGACCGCTTCGGTGAACTCTTCGCGCGCCGACTCCGCGACCGCGAGCTGCAGGTTCTCCTTGGTCTTGAAGAGCGTTTGGATGCCGCTCTTGCTCAGTTCCAGGTCGGTGGCCAGGCGGCCGATGCTGAGCCCGTTGAGCCCTTCCAGCGAGGCGACGTCGACGCCGTGGCGCGCGATCTTGCGCCGGGTCCGAGTGCCGCGGACGAGGCGCTGGTCCGCCACGGTCACACCTGCTGTTCCCGTCGAGGACTCGGCCGCTTGTCGACCCCGGGTCCCTGAGTGCTCGTTCATGGACACCATCCTGTCATGCTCTTGCCTAAAGAATACGACCGATCGTACGTTTATCTCACTCGACAGGTTGCAGGAGGTACCTGTGCACGAACAACGCATGGTGGAACTGGCGCGCGCGCTCGCCGTCGCCAAGAGCCGGCAGGACGTTCCCGCCGCTCTGCGGCTCATGCACCCCAACATGGTGCTGGAGAGCCCGGCCCTCGGTACGACGGCCCGAGGCCTGGCCTCGAACGACAGGGCATTACGACGGTTCTTCACCTCGTTCCCCGACTACGACGTCGCCCTGCACGGCCACGCGAGCAACGGCGACACGCTCGTGTGCTGGGGTACGGCACGGCTGACCATGACAGGCAACCGGTTCGGCGTCGTCCCCAACGGCGAACGCGCCGAGATTCCGGTGTTCATCCAGTTCACTTTCAAGGATGACCTGATCGCAGGCGAACACTTCTTCTTCGACCTGGCGACGCTGTGCGCCCAGTCGGGCGTCTCGACGGACGCGGTCCGAGAGAGGCTGTTCCCCGCGCTCACAGGAGGCGACGCAGCATGACAACAGACCCGCGCGTGAAGGACGTCGGCGAGATCCGAACAGCGCACCTCTTCGACATGGTCGTCGACTTGAACCCGCGCCTGCCCATCGGCAGCGGCCCGTTCGGCCGACGCGTCCTCTTCGGTGCCGCAGGCGGCACCTTCCACGGCCCCAGACTGCACGGCGACGTCCTCCCCGGCGGGGGAGACTGGGCGCTGTTCGACCCCGACGGGACGATGACCTTGGATGTGCGCCTGACCCTGCGCACCCACGACGGCGCCCTCCTGCACATGACCTACGGCGGCCGCTGGGTCACCCCGCCCGACGTTCGCAACGCCCTGGCCGATCCCGACGAGCGCCACCGGATCGACCCGGCCACCTACTACTTCCGGACCAACCCGCTCTTCGAGACAGGAGCTGAGCCCTACACATGGCTCAACGGCACGGTCTGCGCCGGGTCGGGATACCTCGTCGAGGGCGGCATCGCCTACAAGGTCTCCCGGATCCTTTGACGGAACGTCATGGAGGGGACGAGTCGCGCCACAGCGGTCATGAAGAGGTCCGCCAGGGCGCTGGCCACCGCGGCGGGGTCGTCTTCCATGGGGATGGGGCCGCCCTTCGCGACGCGGACCCGTTCGGTCGACCGGAGACGGTGAGGACAGGGACGGACAGACACGAGACGAGCTGCTGGCCGAAGCCATCCGCCTACGCCATCAGGGCGATCCCGAAGAGGCCCGGAGGCGGCTGCTGGATATTGGCCGAGCACCCCGGGGACGCCGAGGTGGCCTACCAGGCTGACTGGGTCCACTACGTGCTCGGCCCGGAGGGCGGAAACCGTGCCCTGCTATGAACGAAGCCTCGGCAAACCAGGGCTGTCGAAGGAGGACCGCCGCCACTGGAGAAGCTGATCGTGGCCAAGACCGCCGGCATCCTCCCGGAGCCGTGGAAGCTTCCGCACCGGCCTCCGTAGAAATGGTGGAGCTGATGACGACGCTGGAGAAGTCCGTCGCGAGACCAAGGCATCCCGCGCCAGCGGCGCGGACGCCACCGCCCATGACCTGCCTTCCGCGAAGCGGACTCCGGCGAAGAAGCTCGGGATGCCGGCCGGGAGACAGTGGCCGGCGACGGTCGGAGACCGTAAGGGCCTACGGCCCGGCTTTGCAGCCTGTGGGGTGCGGGTAGTGTGCCGCTGTCCTTGGTGGATCTTGAATGGGGACGGTCCGGGTTCGCTGGAAGAGGGTTCGTCGGGCAGGGTCGAGCCGGTGTTTGCACGGTCAGGGCTCACGGTTGTGATGGCGCAGGCGTCACGGATGGATATCCCGCGATATCCCGCCCCGGGCTGACCGGGCAACTCTTGGACGGCGCGGTCGAGGTCGCCTTGCATACCGACAGGAAGACGGTGACGCCATCGCACCTCGACGCGGCTGTGCCGTGCGCGAGGACGACACCGTCTGGGGGCTTGGGGCTGTGACGTAAACGGTCGGCTCGGGACAACAGCACGATCAACCGTTACCCCCCGGTCGGCACCCAGGGCATCTGGCCCGGAGGGATCTGACCGCCCCGACAGGCGTCAAGATCATCTCATCCGCGACCACCAGTTTCGGGACAACCCTTACTGATCTTTTCGTAAGTTCGGTGGGTGTGGTGGCCGTGTGGGTGGGAGGCTGTCGGGGTGGCTTATCGACCTTCCCCCTCGGTTGCCGGCT